>NZ_JARAUO010000103.1:0-520 GCF_033792105.1 Streptomyces sp. WI03-4A | reverse complement strand
GCCCACGGCCGCCCCGGCCGGCGCCCCGCAGGCCGCCGCACCCGCCCAGCCCCAGCCCCAGCCCCAGCGCCAGGCGCCCCCGGCCGCGGCTCCGGTCACCCCCTCGGCCCCCGCTGCCCCGCCCGCGCCCCCCGGGAGCGTCGATCCGCGCATGCTCTGGCCGAACATCCTGGAGGCGGTGAAGAACCGGCGCCGGTTCACCTGGATCCTGCTCAGCCAGAACGCCCAGGTCACCGGCTTCGACGGCACCACCCTCCAGATCGGCTTCGTCAACGCGGGGGCGCGCGACAACTTCGCGAGCAGCGGCAGCGAGGACGTGCTGCGCCAGGCGCTGGCCGAGCAGTTCAACGTGCAGTGGAAGATCGAGGCGCTCGTCGACCCCTCGGGCGGTTCGGCGGCCCCGCCGGCCGGCGGCTCCCCCGGCTTCGGCGGAGGCGGCGCCGGGTACGGAGGCGGCGGTTTCGCGGGCGCGCCCGCCGGTGGCGGCCAGGCCGCCACCGGCGCACGCCCGGCGGCGGCC
>NZ_JARAUO010000102.1:0-672 GCF_033792105.1 Streptomyces sp. WI03-4A | reverse complement strand
GGGCACGCCTACGGCAAGTCGCTGCGCACGGTGAAGTCCTGCGTGGGCTCCACCTGGTGCCGGTACGGCGTGCAGGACTCGGTCCGCATGGCGATCGACCTGGAGCTGCGCTACCGGGGACTGCGCTCCCCGCACAAACTGAAGTCGGCGGTCTCCGGCTGCCAGCGCGAGTGCGCCGAGGCCCGGTCCAAGGACTTCGGCGTGATCGCCACCGCCAACGGGTGGAACCTGTACGTCGGCGGCAACGGCGGCGCGACCCCGCGCCACGCCGACCTGCTGGCACAGGACCTGTCCGACGCCGAACTCGTCCGGCTGATCGACCGGTTCCTCATGTTCTACATCCGCACCGCCGACCGTCTGGAGCGCACCTCGGCCTGGCTGGAGCGGATCCCGGGCGGCCTGGACCACGTGCGGGACGTGGTGGTGCACGACTCGCTCGGCATCTGCGACGAGCTGGAGGAGCTCATGCGGGCCCATGTCGCGCACTACCGCGACGAGTGGGCCGAGACCGTCGACGACCCCGAGAAGCTGGCCCGGTTCGTGTCCTTCGTGAACGCCCCGGACACCCCGGACCCGGTCGTCGCCTTCGTCCCCGAACGCGACCAGATGAAGCCCGACCTGCCGCTGCTGTCGATCGGCATGCGGCCCGCTGAAGACGTCCTGGAAGGAAGC
>NZ_JARAUO010000101.1:0-702 GCF_033792105.1 Streptomyces sp. WI03-4A | reverse complement strand
CGACGCGACAGCTGTTTGGCGAACTGCCCGGCCGGTAGCGGTACCCGGTGCTCCGCACGGTGCGCACTCCCGGGCGGAGCACGCCGGCGTCCATGGAAAGGTTCGGGGCGATCGCCCCCTGTCCGCGGGGCGCCGGTGTCCCGGCATCGGATGACGGGCTGTCCGCCGGCCTTCCGGAAGGAGACTCATATGTACGCGCACTGGGGCACCTTTACGAAACCGGCGAGCCTCAAGGTTGGTCTGAGGTTCGCGGAGGACGCGATGAGGCGGCACGGCCTCGAAGTCTGGGATCTGGCCGACGACGGCGACTACCAGGTGATGGGCGGCACGGGTGATGTCATCGCCACGGTGGTCTGCGTCCCGCAGTCGGGGAACCTGTGGATGACGGTGAGCGCCTACTCACCCGACTCCGGACTCGCCGAGCGCACCCGCAACGACGTACGTGCCGACATCGTCAACGCGGTCGTGTTCGACGACGGCTGACCTCGCGCTTCCCGAAATGGCCCGCCCGAGGCCGGAACGAAGGGGCGGCACCCCCGCACAACGTGTAAGAACAGCGACCGGAGCTGCGAACCTTCCAACTGCCGCCCCTTCAAGGGCACTCCCAGGGGCACGTTCAGCGCGGCTTCCCTCATGTCGGCAGTAAGGCCTTCTCGATCAAGAGGGGCGTCGAAAAATGACAATGAGCCTGACTGCGCTGCG
>NZ_JARAUO010000100.1:0-768 GCF_033792105.1 Streptomyces sp. WI03-4A | reverse complement strand
GTCAAGGAGGACGTCACCGACCTGATCCTCAACATCAAGCAGCTGGTCGTCTCCTCGGAGCACGACGAGCCGGTCGTGATGTACCTGCGCAAGCAGGGCCCGGGTCTGGTCACCGCCGCCGACATCGCGCCCCCGGCCGGTGTCGAGGTCCACAACCCCGACCTGGTCCTCGCCACGCTCAACGGCAAGGGCAAGCTGGAGATGGAGCTGACCGTCGAGCGCGGTCGCGGCTACGTCTCCGCCGTGCAGAACAAGCAGGTGGGCCAGGAGATCGGCCGTATTCCGGTCGACTCCATCTACAGCCCGGTGCTCAAGGTCACGTACAAGGTCGAGGCCACCCGTGTCGAGCAGCGCACCGACTTCGACAAGCTGATCGTCGACGTCGAGACGAAGCAGGCCATGCGTCCCCGTGACGCCATGGCGTCGGCCGGCAAGACCCTGGTCGAGCTGTTCGGTCTCGCCCGCGAGCTGAACATCGACGCCGAGGGCATCGACATGGGCCCGTCCCCGACGGACGCCGCCCTGGCCGCGGACCTGGCGCTGCCGATCGAGGAGCTGGAGCTCACCGTTCGGTCGTACAACTGCCTCAAGCGCGAGGGCATCCACTCCGTGGGTGAGCTCGTCGCCCGCTCCGAGGCCGACCTGCTCGACATCCGCAACTTCGGTGCGAAGTCGATCGACGAGGTCAAGGCGAAGCTGGCCGGCATGGGCCTGGCCCTCAAGGACAGCCCGCCCGGATTCGACCCGACCGCCGCCGCGGACGCCTTC
>NZ_JARAUO010000099.1:0-821 GCF_033792105.1 Streptomyces sp. WI03-4A | reverse complement strand
TGACGGACGACGTGCGGTTGCTGTTCGTCGTCACGGGCGTAAGTGTGGCAGTGGGTTTGCGCGCCGGGCGGGGCACGGCGGTCGTCTGCTGACCCGGGGGCGCGGCGGCCGGAGCGGGCACGGGCTGCGCGGGCACCGGGCCGCCGGGAGCGGGCCGCGGCGGGACCGGCTGTCCCGGTGCGACCGGCACGCCCTGACCCACGGTGCCCTGGGCGGGCACGGTCGCGTTCGGTACGGCGGCCTCGGGCGCGGGGGCCTGGGGCGCACCGGTGTGGGGCGCCGCAGCGCTCGGTACGGCGGTGGGCGGCACGGCGACCGGCTGACCGGGGGCCTGCTGTGCCACGGCGGCACCGCCGGCACCGGCTGGAGCCGCGGTGCCCTGGGCCGGGACGCCGGTGCCGGGAGCCGGGGGAACCTGTCCGGGCTGGGCCGGAGCTGCCTGGTTCGGAGCCGTCTGGACCGGAACCGCCTGGGCCGGAACGGTTCCGGTGAGCTGGCCCGGCGCGCCGGGGACGGCGGGCGCCACCTCCACGGCCTCTCCCGGGTGGGCCACGGCCCGCCTGCGGCGACCGGTCGGCGCACTCGTGGGGTGCGGCTGCGGCGGGGTGTGGTCCTCGGCCTGGTCGAGCGGTACGGCGTCGTGCCGCCCGTCCGGCCCGGGCGCCCCGTCGGCGGGCACCCGCACCTGGCCGGGCACCTGGGCGCCCGGGGCCACGGCCGTACCGGAACCCGGCGCGGCGTCCGCCGGCTCCGGGGAGCGGTCGGCCTCGGCCGGGGGCAGGGCGAACACCGTGCGGGTGCCCGCCTCCTGGGCGGCGGCC
>NZ_JARAUO010000098.1:0-1661 GCF_033792105.1 Streptomyces sp. WI03-4A | reverse complement strand
GCCCGAGCGGCCGCCGTGCCCGCCTCGGCGCGCAGGATCCGGCCGAGCGCGAGGTGCGACCGGGGGCCGCCGGGGGCGGCGCCGGGCGCGACCGCCGCCTGGGCCTGTTCCCGGGCCCGGCGCAGCACCTCCGGGTCGGCCAGCCGGTGCCACTGGCCGAGCAGCCGCTCGGCCTCGGTCAGCGGGTCGGGCGTGACCAGGTCGGGCAGGTAGAAGCGCAGCACCCGGGCCGGGATGCTGGCGAACAGCTCGGCCTCGACGCTGCCGCCGTCCCCCGGTGATCCGGTGCCCTCGGGCAACGGCCCGGCGCCGGCCGCCGGATCGTGGTCGGCGAGCCGGGCGGCGGCGAGGGCGGCGAAGTTGCGGGTGCCCCTGCCGAAGTGCCGTTCCACGTAGGCGGAGCAGTGTTTGAGCACGAGCCCGGCGGTGTCCTGGTCGAGGGAGGACAGCAGCAGGTCCTGCACCCGGCCCGGGTAGGCGAAGCACGGGTGGTCCTCGGTGCCGGGGAGCTGCCTGAGCAGGCCGCCGAGCAGCACCTCGGCCAGTTCCATCGGGCCCGTGTCGGGCAGCATGGCCCGCTGGACCAGTTGCATCACGGGCAGCGTGAGCGGGGCCGCGGCGAGGTAGACGGCCAGGCGCAGCGCGCCGGGCGAGGCTCCGGCGCGGAAGGCGCGCAGCAGGTCGTGGTCACCGCGCGGGGCCGGTGCGGCGGGGGCCGCCGGCGGACGCGTGGCCGGGTCGGTGAGGGCCGCCCAGGCCCGCTCGCTGGTGGGGCCGGCGCCGCCCAGCAGCCGGGCGAAGGCCTCGAACGCCTCAGGGGTGGGCTGGAGCACCGGCACGGGCCGGGCGCCGGGCGCCGGTTCCTCCCAGGGTTCGTCGTCGGGCCGGAAGCCGAGCCGGCCGCCGACCTCGGCGGGGCGCAGCAGCAGGCCCGGTTCGGCGGGCAGCGCGGTGCGGCCCCACAGCCGGGGCGGCAGCGGCTGGACGACGGCCAGCGGGGCGGTGCGGGGCCAGTGGTGCAGCAGGCGCTGGGCGCTGCCGTTCTGCCACAGCGGGCCCACGCAGTCGCTGATGACGAAGGTGATCCGGCGGCCGGTGGGGTCGTGCAGCTCGTCGGCCGGCCGCAGCCGGGTGTGCCGGCCCGGTCCCGCGGTCGTCCCGATCAGGGGGGCGCCGGAGTCGTCGGCGTACAGGTGGTGGACGCGGACGGAGGCGAACGCGCCGGACTGCTGGCAGGCCTGGCGCAGTTCCTCGACCAGCTGCCCCCAGACGGCCATGGCGGGCCCGGTGTCCATCAGGAGCTGGACGTCGCAGCGCCGGCGGCGGCCGGGCCGGGTGACCGGGAGCAGGATGCCGCTGGCGGCGGCGCGGTCGGCGGTGGCCTCCTCGTCGATGCGCTCGTCCCCGGAGCGGGCCGAGGCGACCCGGTAGCGGCCGAGGGCGCGCAGCGCCTTCTCCAGGCCGAGCAGTCCGGGCAGGGCCGCGGCGGCGGGCGCGCGCACCGGGAAGGCGGCCGGGGCGGCGGCGCCGGCGACGGGGGGCGGGGGTCCCGCGGGTGGCGGGTTCCGGGCCCAGCGGGGGGCGCCGTAAGTACGGACGGGGCCGGAAGCGGAGACGAACGGGTTGGGAACGCTGGGCATGGGTGCGTGCTGCTAGTGATG
>NZ_JARAUO010000097.1:0-1899 GCF_033792105.1 Streptomyces sp. WI03-4A | reverse complement strand
CGGTGGCCATGCCGCAGACGGCCGGGCAGGCGCCGCTGGCCCGCACGGTCGCCGAGGCCACCGCGGCGGTCGCGGCGGGCGGCGGCACCCCGCTGATCGGACCGGCCGCCACCCGGGAGGCGGTGCGCTCGGCGGTGCTCGACGCGGCCGTGGTGCACTTCGCCTGTCACGCGGACGGCGACCCCGAGGACACGGCGGCCGGCCGGCTGCTGCTCGCCGACGGCGACCTGCTCATCGGGGACATCGCCGATCTCCGGCTGGAGTCGGCCGAACTGGCGTACCTGTCGGCCTGCGGGACGGCCCGGGGCAGCGCGGACCCCGCCCTCGTGGACGAGGTGATCCACCTGGCCTCGGCCTTCCAGCTGGCCGGCTACACCCAGTCGGTGGCCACCCTGTGGGAGGTCGGCGACGTGTTCGCCGCCGAGGCGGCCGCGGCCTTCCACCGCACCCTGGCCCCCGCCCTGCCCGCCCCCGGTCCCCTGCCGGCCGCCCTTGCCCTCCACCACACGGTACGAGCCCTGCGCACGGCCGCTCCGGACCACCCCTGGACCTGGTCCGCGCTGGTCCACGCGGGCGCCTGAGCACCCGCCGCCGCGAGCGCTGGACGGCCGGCTCGGGCGGCGTGTTCGCCGCCGAAACGGCAGCCGCCGCCGTCGGACTGCCTCACCGGGCCGTCGGCTCCGCGCCCTCCTGCGCCGGCGGGTGCCCGTGGCGGGGCTGTGGCCGGGCGGCGAGGACGGCGACGTCGTCCTCCGCGTGGCGGGCGTCGAGCCGGGCGAGGATGGTGTCCAGGATGTGGTCGACGCCGTCGCCGGGGGTGAAGCGCAGGGCGGCCAGGCGGGCGAGGGAGCTGTCGATGTCCTCGCCGCGGCGCTCCACGAGGCCGTCGGTGAACAGCACCAGGGTCTGGCCGGGTGCCAGCTCGTGGGTGGCGGACTCGTAGCCGCCGAAGCCGGTGCCGAGCGGGGGTCCGACCGGGACCCCGAGCAGGGCGGCCCGGCCGTCCTGCTCGATGAGCAGGGGCGGCAGGTGGCCGGCGCTGGACAGCGTGAGCCGGCCCCGGCCGGGGTCGGCCCGCGCGAGCAGGCAGGTGGCCGGTCTGCGGCCGCCCTCGGTGGCGGCGATGTCGTCGAGCTGCCGCAGGACGCGGTGCGGGGGCAGGTCGGCGGAGGCGATGTAGCGCAGCGCGGAGCGGTAGGCGCTCATGTCGACGGCGGCCTCCAGGCCGTGGCCCATCACGTCGCCGACGACCAGCAGGGTGCGGCCGAAGTGGAGCCGTACGGTCTCGCACCAGTCGCCGCCCACCAGCACCCGGCTGCTGCCCGAGGGCAGGTAGCGGATGGCGACGTGCAGGTTGGGGTGCGGTCGGCCGGGTTCCGCCAGGAGCGCGCGTTGCAGGTCGCCGGCGGTGCGGTCGACCAGCTCGTGGGAGCGGGCGTGGCGGATGTGGGAGGCGGCGCGTTCGGCGAGGAGGGCGAGCCGTTCGGCCTCGGGCCGGGTGAAGGGCCTGCCCCGCCGGGCCGCGACCAGGACGCCGTACTGGTCGGTTCCGCTGGTCAGGGCGCACAGGACGGTGTGGCCGGGGCCGCCGGGCGGCCGGCCGGTCCAGGGCCGGGGCGGCCCGCCGGCCGCCGCGGTGGGGTTCGACGACGGTGATCCGGCCGCCGCGGACGACGATGTCGACGTCCTCGCGGACCGTCTCGCCGGTGCCGTCCCACAGGCGTCCGGCGTGGACGACGGTGTCGACGGGCGTGGGCCGGGTGCGGTCGAGCGGAACGCGGACGGTGCGCGGGCGGCCGCCGGAGACGTCGACGAGCCGGAGGCGGGTGCCCGACTGGTGGAGCAGGGTCCTGGAGTCGCCGGACCAGGTGGGGTGGTCGGCGGGGTCGGTGGTGAGGG
>NZ_JARAUO010000096.1:0-2000 GCF_033792105.1 Streptomyces sp. WI03-4A | reverse complement strand
CCCATGAGGCGGGACGGCCGCGGGGGCCTGGGCCGCAGCGGCCGGCGGGGTGCTCCCGGTCAGCCGCTCGCGCAGCCCGGCGGCCCGGCGCCGGGCGTCCCGTACCGTCAGCGGCAGCGGGGCCCAGCCGGCCAGCCGGCCCAGGTCGACCACCGGCGGGTACACCGGTGAGACGGCCATCAGCTCGGCCGGGTCGCCGTGCAGCGGGGCCGCGCCGGGCGCGGGCAGCAGCACGACCCGGTCGGCGTACTGGATCACCCGCTCCAGCCGGTGCTCGGCCATCAGCACCGTCGTACCGAGGTCGTGGACCAGCCGCTGCAGGACGGCCAGTACCTCCTCCGCCGCCGCGGGGTCGAGCGCCGAGGTCGGCTCGTCCAGGACCAGCACCCGCGGGTGCGGCGTGAGGACCGAGCCGATCGCCACCCGCTGGCGCTGCCCGCCGGAGAGCGTGGTGATCGGGCGGTCCCGCAGATCGGCCAGGCCCAGCAGGTCCAGGGTCTCCTCCACCCGGCGCCGCATCACCGCCGGGGCGAGCCCCAACGACTCCATGCCGTAGGCGAGTTCCTCCTCCACCGTGTCCGTCACGAAGTGCGCGAGCGGGTCCTGGCCCACCGTGCCCACCACGTCGGCGAGTTCGCGGGGCCGGTGGGTCCGCGTGTCCCGGCCGGCCACCGTGACCCGGCCGCGCAGGGTGCCCCCGGTGAAGTGCGGGACCAGCCCGCTGACCGCGCCCAGCACGGTCGACTTGCCGACCCCGGACGGACCGACCAGCAGCGCCAGTTCACCCTCGGGCACCTCGAAGTCCACGTCCTGCACGGCCGGCCGGGCCGCTCCCTCGTACGAGACGGCGACCTCCTCGAAGCGGATCACGACGGCTCCTCGGGGTCCGGGGTTTCCTTGGGTACGACGAAGGCGGGCAGCAGGGCCGGCAGGACGGCGGCGGCCGGCCACAGCGGCAGGGTGGGGGCGGCCAGCGGCACGACCCCGGGGTTCAGCGCGCCCGGATCGCGCACGGAGGCGAGCGTGAGCAGCGCGGCGACGGCGGCTCCCGAGCCCGCGACCAGCCAGGCGTGCGCCCCCCACGGCTCCGGCCGGTACCGGGTGCGCGGGGCGCGGCGGCCGCCCAGGCGCAGGCCCCCGAGCGCGGCGGCGACCCCGGTGAGCAGCACCGGCAGCCCGTAGCTGCCGCCCTCCGCGGTGAGCAGCCCGTACGTGCCCGCGCACACGCCGAGCAGCCCGCCGAGGGTGAGTGCGGTCGTGGTGCGGCGCACCGGGGCGGGAACGTCGGCGGTGCGGCCGTAGCCGCGGGCGTCCATCGCGGCGGCCAGGGCGACCGAACGTTCCAGCGCGCCCTCCAGGACCGGCAGCCCGACCTGGAGCAGGCCCCGTACACCCCGGTCCGGGCGGCCGCGCAGTCGGCGGGCGGCGCGCAGCCGCTGGACGTCGGCGACGAGGTGCGGCGCGAAGGTGAGCGCGACGACCACGGCCACGCCCGTCTCGTACAGGGCGCCGGGCAGCGACTTGAGCAGCCGGGCCGGGGCGGCCAGGGCGTTGGCGGCGCCCACGCAGATGAGGAGCGCGGCGAGCTTGAGGCCGTTGTACCCGGCGAAGAGCAGTGCCTCCGCGCTGACCGGGCCGCCGAGCCTGATGCCCTGCGCCCAGTGCGGGAGGGGCACTTCGGGCAGGGTGAACAGGATGTGGGAGCCGGGGACGGGGGAGCCGAGCACGACCGTGAAGGCGAGACGGACGACGAGCACGGCGACCGCGAGCTTGGCGAAGGCGGTGTAGGAGCGGGCCCAGGGGGCGGCCGAGCGGTGGGTGGCCACCACATAGCCGGCCGCGGCCATGAGGAGCACGAGGAGCAGGGGGTTGGTGGTGCGGGTGGCCGCCGTGCCGAGGCCGAGCGACCAGAGCCACCAGGCACCCGGGTGCAGGGGCGCACGGCGCCGGTGCCGGGCGGCGGCCGGGGCGGCGGTGGCCGCCCCGGCGGTGCCGCGGAC
>NZ_JARAUO010000095.1:0-2188 GCF_033792105.1 Streptomyces sp. WI03-4A | reverse complement strand
CCGGTCGTCGCCTTCGTCCCCGAACGCGACCAGATGAAGCCCGACCTGCCGCTGCTGTCGATCGGCATGCGGCCCGCTGAAGACGTCCTGGAAGGAAGCACCCAGCGATGACCCTGGCACCCGAGACGACCGATCTGCTGGTCCAGCTCCGGCTGGCGGACGGCTTGTTCACGGTCTGCGACCTGCACCGGCTGGTACCTGGCCGCGGCATCGCCGCGCTGCTGCCGGACGGCCGCCAGGTGGCGGTGTTCCGCGACCGCGCGGACCGGCTGTACGTCATCGACAACCGCGACCCGTTCGCTGGCCCGCCTTCCTCTCCCGCGGCCTGACCGGCACCCACCGGGGCCGCCCGTTCGTGGTCTCCCCCCTGCTGAGGCAGCGCTTCGACCTGGAGACCGGGCAGTGCCTGGACGACGAGTCGGTCCGGGTGACGGCGTACCGGGTGCGCAGCGCCTGAACGGCGTGCCGGGGCGGCGGTGCCGGGCCGGGCATCGCCACCGCGCCGCGGGCCGGTCAGGCCCGCGGCGCGGCGTACGGCAGGGCCGTGAGCCGCTCGCAGGCGGCCCAGAGCCGGTCCGCCGACGGCCCGCGAAGGGAGATTGAACGCTTCACCTTTGACCCGGGTGAGTCCAGCGGACCCGCAGGACGTCGTCTCCGCAGTGCACGATCTCCAGTTCCCGCTCCCAGTCGCCTCCCACGCTCCGGGGACAGCGGACGGCGAGACGACGCTCGGCCAGGAGTCGCCACCGGCAGGGCACCGCCTCCGGTGCGTCGCCGCGGCCCACCGGATGGTTGACGAAGACACCATCCGGCCCGAACTCCATCCCCCCGCGGCCGTGCGCCGGCGGGAAGGGGTACTCCGCGGGCCGATAGACCGTCACATCACCGGCGTCCTCCTCGAAGGAGTGCACCCAGGAGCGGAACAGGTCCGGGGGGAGCGTGCCCATGGTCCTACCACCTCACCGGCGTTGCTATATCACAGATTGACCGTTTTGCCACACTGGGCCTAGTGTAGAAGACATCGGCTGGTGTACAGCCCGACCCGGCCCTCGCCCCACCGCGTTCGGTGGCGAGAGCCCCTCAGGCGGGTGACCGTTCCCCGCCCGGACAGCTTTCCACCGCAGCTTTTCCGAGAAGGCACAGCCATGTCCAACGCAGACTCGTTCCTTCGTGCCACCTCAGCCGAGTACAGCCGCTGGTGCGGAGCGATGGAGGTGCACCGCAGACTCCTCGACAGGAACCCGGAGTACGCCGCGAACCGCGCGACGATCGAGAACACGGCGTTCGCCTACGAACGCGCGCAGCAGACGACGGCACGGCAGGGTGTCATCGACATCCCCGTGGTCGTGCACGTCGTCTACAACACGCCCGAGCAGGACATCGGCGACGCCCAGATCCAGAGCCAGATCGAGGTCCTCAACCAGGATTACCGGGCCGCCAACCCGGACGTCACCCGGGTGCCGGACGTGTGGCGGGACCTCGTCTCCGACGCCCGTGTCGAGTTCCACCTCGCCAGAACCGACTCCCTCGGGCGCCCCACCGACGGGGTCACCCGCACCCAGACCTCGCACCGCGACTTCGACACGGACGACATGGTCAAGTTCTCACTGAGCGGAGGCATGGACGCCTGGCCGGCCAACACCTACCTCAACATCTGGGTGTGCCAGCTCCGTCGCGGCCTGCTCGGGTACGCCCAGTTCCCGGGCGGCGCGGCCTCCACGGACGGAGTTGTCATCACCCACACCGGCTTCGGCACCACCGGCACGGCCACCGCACCGTTCAACGGCGGGCGCACCGCCACCCACGAGATCGGGCACTGGCTCAACCTGAGGCACATCTGGGGCGACGACGACGAGGGCTGCAGCGGCAGCGACTTCGTGGCCGACACCCCGAACCAGGCGGGCCCCAACCTCGGCTCGCCCGCCTTCCCGCGTGTGACATGCGGCAACGGGCCGGACGGCGACATGTTCATGGACTTCATGGACTACACCGACGACGCGGCCATGTTCATGTTCACCAAGGGCCAGACGGCCCGCATGGACGCGGCCCTCGACCACGCCCGGCTTCCCCTCACCCGCCAGGCCGTACTGGTCTGAACGGCACCGCACCCCGCGCCGAGTGCGCCCCGCGAGAAAGTGCCGATCGGCGTCGGCGGCGGTAAAATTGCTGGTGAAGCTGGTGATCCGTC
>NZ_JARAUO010000094.1:0-2220 GCF_033792105.1 Streptomyces sp. WI03-4A | reverse complement strand
CGTCCTGGCCGGCGTGGCCCTGAGCGGTCCCGCGCTCGCGGCCCTCGCCGCCCTCGGCGACGGCCGGCCGGACGGCGGGACGGTGCTGCTCGGCGCCGCCACGGGCCTGGTGACGGCCGCCGCCGAGGGCACCGACGAGGCCGTGGTGCACCTGTGGCACGGGGACCGGCCGGTGCCTGTCCCGGTCGGCGGACAGCGGGCCGCCGACGCCGGGGAACTGCTGCGCGACGTGGCCGGCGCGCTGCGCGCTGCGGACACCGCCGGCACGGGGATCGACGTGCTCGTCGCCGGGACGCCGGTGGAGTCGCCCGGTACGCCCCCACCGCTCGTGGTCACCCTCGAAGAAGACGCCGACGGCGGCCGCCGGCTGTGCGTGGACGCCGACCGCGGACGGTTCGAACCCTGGTTCGCCCAGGTGCTGGCCGAGGTGATCGGCCACGTGCTGGGCGGCCTCGGTGACCCGGCCGCCCCGCTCGACGCCCTCCGCCTGATCCCGCCGGACGCGCCCTGGGCGGACGCGCCGGCGCGCTGGGAGGTCCCCGACGAGCCGGAACCGGAGGGTACCGGCACCCTGCTGTCCGGATTCCTCGCGCGGGCCGCTGCCCACCCGGACGACCTCGCGGTCACCGGAGCCGACGGCCCCGAGGTGACCTACGGCCAGCTGCGCGCGGCGGCCGAGCGGGTGGCCCGGACACTGCTGGCCCACGGCGTCCGCCCCGGCGACCCGGTGGCCCTGCTCGCCCGCAAGTCCTGGCAGGCGGTGGCGGTCATGCTCGGCGTGCTGCGCGCCCGCGCCGTCCATGCCCCGCTCGACCCGGACCTGCCCGCCGCCCGGCTGGCGGCGATGCTCACCACGCTCGCCCCGGCCGCGCTGGTCACCGGGGAGGGCACGACCGTGCCGGCCGCCGGGACACCGGCAGAGACGGCCGTGTTCGACGTGGCCGGACTCGCCGGAGCACCGCGGGACCCGGGCGCCGACGTCCCGGTGCCGCCCCCGGGCCCGGACGACACCGCCTACGTGATCCACACCTCCGGCAGCACCGGCGTGCCCAAGGGCGTCGCCGTACGGCACGGCGCCGTCCACGCGTTCGTCCAGTGGCGCCGCCGGTACCACGCGATGGACCGGGAGAGCCGCTGCCTGGTGATCTCCTCCCTGTTCTTCGACAGTTCCCTGGCGGAGATCTTCCCCGCCCTCACGGCCGGCGCCCGCCTGGTGCTGCTCCCCGAACACCTGCGGCTCGACGCGGCCCGGACGGGCGCCCTGCTGCGGGAAGAGGGCGTGACCCACGCGACCGTCGTCCCGAGCCTCTACCGGATCCTGCTGGACGACCTCGCCGACGGCACCGCGCTGCGCTCGGTCACCGTCGCCGGTGAGGCCGCGTCCCCGGAACTGATCAGCCGGCACCGGCGGTCGCTGCCCGGCGTCCGGCTGGTCAACGAGTACGGGCCGACCGAGAACTCCGTGGGCTCCACCGCCCTGGACTACGGCGCCGGGCACGGCGCGGGACACCCGGTCGGGCGGCCCGTCGCCGGTGCCGTCGTCCGGGTCCGCGACCCGCGCGGGCACCGGCTGCCGCCCGGCTTCCCCGGCGAGATCCAGCTCTGCGGCCCCCGGCTGGCCGAGGGCTACCGGGGCAACCGCGAGGCCACCGACCGCGCCTTCACGGCGGACCCGGACGCACCGGGCGGACGCGTCTACCGCACCGGGGACCGCGGCTGGTGGCGGCCGGACGGCGTCCTCGAGTTCCTCGGCCGCGTCGACTCCCAGGTGAAGATCCGCGGCCACCGCATCGAACTCGGCGACATCGAGGCCCAGCTCGGCGCCCTGCCCGCGGTGGAGACGGTGGCCGTCGTCCCCGTCGGCGACGGTGTCGTGGCCGAGGCCCTGGTGGCCTACGTCAGCGGACCGGCCGAGCGGGACACGGCGGCCCTGCGCGAGCGCGCCCGGCGCGCGCTGCCCGCCGCGATGGTGCCCGCGCTGCTCGTCGTGCTGCCCGCGATGCCCCTGACGCCCAACGGAAAAGCCGACCGACAGGCACTGGCCCGAAGGGCGCCGGGCGATCTGCGCCCGGGGCCCGCGACTAGGTGAGGACGAGCGTGACAGCCATGAACCCGACGACCCCGACGGCCCCGGGGAAGGCGTCCGGACCGGCGACCCCGGCGAGCCCGGTCTCCAGGGACGACCTGGAGGCCCGCAGGCGGCTGGAGGCGGCGCTGCTG
>NZ_JARAUO010000093.1:0-2899 GCF_033792105.1 Streptomyces sp. WI03-4A | reverse complement strand
TCGCGACGGTCAGCACACCCAGAGACCACCTGTCCAGCCGGCACTTCGTCTGTCCGGCCGCCGGGGACGTGCCGGGAGCGGAGGGGCCGTACTGTCGGATCTCCATACCGCTCACTGTGCGCCAGCGTGACGGGCCCGCCCGGGTGGCCCAAGGACGGCACGGACGGGGTTCACACCGATGGCCGCGAGTGACACGCTGTGATCATGAGCCGTATCGAAGCGCATCGCGACACCGATGCAGTGGCATCCGGTAACCTCACCGACCGGCTCCTGGCCGGCCTGCCCGTCGAGGCCGTCCTCGTCGACCCCGACGTCACCACTTCCTACGCCAACGACATGGCCAGCTTCTGCCCGGCCGGGGCCCCGGCCGTGGTCGTGCTGCCGCGCACCGTCGAACAGGTCCAGCACGTGATGCGCACCGCCAGCGAGCTGCGCGTCCCGGTGGTCCCGCAGGGGGCCCGCACGGGCCTGTCCGGCGGCGCCAACGCCACCGAGGGCTGCATCGTGCTGTCCCTGACGAAGATGGACCGCATTCTGGAGATCAGCCCGGTGGACCGCATCGCGGTGGTCGAACCGGGCGTGATCAACGCGGCCCTCTCCCGCGCGGTCGAGGAGCACGGCCTGTACTACCCGCCGGACCCCTCCAGCTGGGAGATGTGCACCATCGGGGGCAACATCGGCACGGCCTCGGGCGGCCTGTGCTGCGTGAAGTACGGCGTGACCGCCGAGTACGTGCTGGGCCTGGAGGTCGTCCTCGCCGACGGCCGTCTGATGTCCACCGGGCGGCGCACCGCGAAGGGTGTGGCGGGCTACGACCTGACCAGGCTCTTCGTCGGCTCCGAGGGCTCGCTCGGCATCGTCGTGCGGGCGGTCCTGGCGCTGCGGCCGAAGCCGCCGCGCCAGCTCGTGCTGGCCGCCGAGTTCGCCTCGTCGGCCGCCGCCTGCGACGCCGTGTGCCGGATCATGGAGGGCGGTCACGTCCCGTCCCTCCTCGAACTGATGGACCGTACGACCGTCAAGGCGGTCAACGACCTCGCCCACATGGGTCTCCCGGAGACCACCGAGGCGCTGCTGCTGGCCGCCTTCGACACCCCCGACCCCGCCGCCGACCTGGCCGCCCTCGGCGCGGTGTGCGAGGCCGCGGGCGCCACCCAGGTGGTCCCGGCCGAGGACGCCGCCGAGTCCGACCTGCTGCTCCAGGCCCGGCGGCTCTCGCTGACCGCGCTGGAGGCGGTCAAGGGCACGACGATGATCGACGACGTGTGCGTACCGCGCTCCCGGCTGGGCGCGATGCTCGAAGGGGTGGAGCGGATCGCCGGGAAGTACGACCTCACCATCGGCGTCTGCGCGCACGCCGGGGACGGCAACACCCACCCCACCGTCTGCTTCGACGCCGCCGACCCGGACGAGTCCCGGCGGGCCCGCGAGTCCTTCGACGAGATCATGGCCCTCGGCCTGGAACTCGGCGGCACCATCACCGGCGAACACGGCGTGGGCGTGCTGAAGAAGGAGTGGCTGGCCCGGGAGATCGGTCCGGTCGGCGTGGAGATGCAGCGCGCGGTGAAGCAGGTCTTCGACCCGCTCGGCATCCTCAACCCCGGCAAGCTGTTCTGATCCCCCTGCGGGGGCGCTCACCGGGCGAGCAGCTCGTCGAGGGCACCGTCCAGGCCCAGCCGCCCGCCCTCGCTCCCCGGGGGCACCGCGCGCAGCGTCCGCTCCAGCCAGGCCGACACCTGGGCGGCCGGTGCCTCCAGCAGGGCGTCCCCGTCGGGTGAACTCAGCGCCATCAGTACGACACCGCGCCCGTCGACCTTGGTCGGCCACACCCGCACATCGCCGTGCCCGCACGGCCGGAACACCCCCTCCACCAGCAGTTCCCGGGCGAAGGTCCAGTCGACGGGGTGCTCGGAGTCGATGTGGAAGGTGACGTGGACGGCGTAGGGGTCGTCGGAGCGGTAGCCAAGCCGGGCCGGCACCGGCACGCTCCGGTCGGGGGACAGCACGAGCTTCAGCTCCAGCTCCCGCTCCACCACGGTGTGATCCATGATCTGTGTTTCCTTCCTGCCGGGGCCGCCCTGAGTGGGCCCGTACCCGGAGAGAGGCGGCGAAGGCGCTGCCATTACGCGGGTTCCGGGAAGTTCTTCGGCGCGGACCGGGGGAGCGGAGGCACGGCGTTGCCCGGAAAGGAGTGGGTACGGCGGGACTGGCGGTGTGGCATGCCCCGGTCTGATAGATGTGGAGGCTCCCATCCACCCCGAGCAGATACGGGACGACGGACATGAGCGCCCCAACCCCGGCCCCCGGTGACGACAGGCCCCGCGAGGGCTACTACCCGGACCCTTCCATCCCCGGGTACGTCCGGTACTGGAACGGCGCCTCCTGGGTGCCGGGCACCAGCCGGCCGGCGCCCGCGGACGGCAGCCCGCTCAGCCCGCCGCCCGGTGCCCGCCCGGCCGCCCCGGCCGTCGAGGAGACGGGCCCGCACTTCTTCGACGAGGACCCCGGGCCGGGTACGGGCGCGGGTGGCCAGGCGTCCGGGTGGGGCACCGACGGCGACGCGCGGCACGGGCAGCACGCACAGCACGGCCAGCCCGGCTTCGGCGCCGACCCGAGGGTGGCCGCGCAGGGCCCGGCCCAGCCGGCCGGCCACGCGGCCCGTACCGACGGCACCGCCTCGATCCCGCCCACGGACGACGACGGTCCCGACCCCGGCGGCACGTTCATCTTCCGCCGCCCGGTCCCGGGCCCCGCGGCCGTCGGGGACGACGGCGCGCCGCCCTTCGGTCCGGTGCCGGGGCAGGGCCGGGCGGGCGGCGAGGCGGGCGCGTCCGGCGCGTCCTTAGACGAGAGCACCTTCGACTCCCCGGCCTGGCGGCACGCGTCGATGTTGTACGGATCG
>NZ_JARAUO010000092.1:0-5043 GCF_033792105.1 Streptomyces sp. WI03-4A | reverse complement strand
GTCCTCGCGGGGTAGCCGGGCCGAGGCGCCCGGCCCGGGGACGATCTCGCCACCGGCCACCGGCCACCGGCCACCGGCCACCGGCCACCGGCCACCGGCCACCGGCCACCGGCCACCGGCCACCGGCACGCCCACGCGCCCGCCTGCGCGCCCTCGGCAGCGTCGGCGGCGGCCCACCCGCTGCTGGGGGACGACCCGGCACCGATGCCGGGTCGGGGTGCTCACGCCCCTGACCGTGCCGGCGTGAAACGCTCACCGCCCGACCGGCGCCGGGCCGAAAGGCTCAAGCCCTGAGCGCCGCCGGGGCGAGGGACTCAAGCTCTGATCGCCGCCGGGGCGAGGGACTCAAGCTCTGATCGCCGCCGGGGTGAAGGACTCAAGCTCTGATCGCCGCCGGGGCGAGGGACTCAAGCTCTGATCACCGCCGGGGTGAGGGACTCAAGCCTGTGACCGGCCCCGGGGCGAAAGGCTCAAGCCCTGAAAGGCGCCGCAGGCTGCTGCTCACGCTCCCGAGCTGGCCAGCGCCTGGGAGAGTTCCAGGGCCACCTGCTGGAGCACCGGCACGATCTTCTCGGTCGCCGTCTCCGTGACGCGTCCGGCCGGGCCCGAGATGGAGATCGCGGCGGCCGTGGGGGAGTCGGGGACGGACACCGCGAGGCAGCGCACCCCGATCTCCTGCTCGTTGTCGTCCACCGCGTAGCCCGCCTGCCGGACGTCGGCCAGCGCCGCCAGGAAGCCGTCGGGCGTGGTGATGGTCTTCTCCGTCGCGGCCGGCATGCCCGTGCGGGACAGCAGCGCGCGCACCTCGTCGTCGGGCACCCCCGCGAGCAGCGCCTTGCCCACCCCCGTGGAGTGCGGCAGCACCCGGCGGCCGACCTCGGTGAACATGCGCATCGAGTGCTTGGACGGCACCTGCGCCACGTAGACGATCTCGTCACCGTCCAGCAGCGCCATGTTCGCCGTCTCGCCGGTCTCCTCGACCAGCCGGGCGAGGTAGGGCCGGGCCCAGGTGCCGAGCAGCCGGGACGCGGACTCCCCGAGCCGGATCAGCCGCGGCCCGAGCGCGTACCGGCGGTTCGGCTGCTGGCGTACGTAGCCGCAGGCCACCAGGGTGCGCATCAGCCGGTGGATGGTGGGCAGCGGGAGCCCGCTGGTGGCGGACAGCTCGCTCAGGCCCACCTCGCCGCCCGCGTCCGCCATCCGCTCGAGCAGATCGAAGGCACGCTCCAGTGACTGGACTCCGCCGCCGGCGGAGGACTTGGCGGAGTCGGTGGTGCTGGCGCTGGACGTCGGCACGGCGCGTTCCTTTCGGGGCGGGCAGGAAGGGCAGAAGCCTACCCGGCGGCCGGTTGACCGCCCGCTTGTACGTAGCTACGTTCTGCTTGATGGAATTCTAATTCCGCCTTGTGGAAACGTCCAGACCGCCCGGCCGGTCCTCCTGCTCCGCAGTGTGCCCCTTGACGAGGGGAGGGCGGGAGTGAAGACTCCTTCAACAGAACGTTGAAATCCGTTACGCGGGTGTACATCCAGTTTCCTGGCAGCAGGCCGGCGGCAGAGAGAGGGGTTCGCGTGTCCGACGCTGAACTGGTGCTGCGCTCGACGCGCGTCATCACTCCGGAGGGGACCCGGGCCGCCGCGGTCACCGTGTCCGGCGGCACGATCACGGCCGTCCTGCCGTACGACGCCGAGGTGCCGGCCGGCGCGCGCGTCGAGGACTTCGGCGACCACGTCCTGCTGCCCGGCCTCGTCGACACCCACGTGCACGTCAACGACCCGGGCCGCACCGAGTGGGAGGGCTTCTGGACGGCCACCCGCGCGGCGGCCGCCGGCGGCATCACCACCCTCGTCGACATGCCGCTCAACTCCCTGCCGCCGACCACCACGGTCGCCAACCTGCGGGTGAAGCAGCGGGTCGCCGCCGACAAGGCGCACATCGACGTCGGCTTCTGGGGCGGTGCGCTGCCCGACAACGTCAAGGACCTGCGCCCGCTGCACGACGCCGGCGTCTTCGGCTTCAAGGCGTTCCTGTCGCCGTCGGGCGTGGAGGAGTTCCCGCACCTCGACCAGGAGCAGCTCGGCCGGTCCCTGGCGGAGATCGCCGGCTTCGGCGGGCTGCTGATCGCGCACGCCGAGGACCCGCACCACCTGGCGGCGGCGCCCCAGCACGGCGGGCCCCGGTACGCCGACTTCCTCGCCTCCCGCCCGCGCGACGCCGAGGACACGGCCATCGCGCACCTGATCGCGCGGGCCAGGGAGCACGACGCGCGCGTCCACGTCCTGCACCTGTCCTCCGGCGACGCGCTGCCGCTGATCGCCGCGGCCCGCGCCGAGGGCGTCCGCCTCACCGTGGAGACCTGCCCGCACTACCTGACCCTGACCGCCGAGGAAGTCCCCGACGGCGCCAGCGAGTTCAAGTGCTGCCCGCCGATCCGCGAGGCCGCCAACCAGGACGTGCTGTGGCAGGCGCTGGCCGACGGCACCATCGACTGCGTCGTCACCGACCACTCGCCCTCCACCGCCGACCTGAAGACCGACGACTTCGCCACCGCATGGGGCGGCATCTCCGGTCTCCAGCTCAGCCTGCCCGCGGTGTGGACCGAGGCCCGCAGGCGCGGGCACGGCCTGGAGGACGTCGTCCGCTGGATGTCCACCCGCACGGCCGCCCTGGTCGGCCTCGAAGCCCGCAAGGGCGTCATCGCGCCCGGCCGCGACGCCGACTTCGCCGTCCTCGCCCCCGACGAGACCTTCACCGTCGACCCGGCGGGGCTCCAGCATCGCAACCGGGTCACCGCGTACGCCGGCCGGACCATGTACGGCGTGGTGAAGTCCACCTGGCTGCGCGGCCGGCGCATCGTCGCGGACGGCGAGTTCACCGCCCCGCAGGGCACCCTGCTCACCCGCCCCCAGTAGGCCGGCCCCCCCGCTTCCCGCACCCCCGCACCCGGCGACTCCCGAAAGGATCCCTGATCACCGTGACGGCGCAGCAAGACCCGAGTCGAGCCCGTTTCACCGGCGACGCGAACCCCTACGGAGGCGGCGACCCGTACGCGGACTACCGGACCGCCGACTTCCCCTTCACCCGGTACGCCAACCTGGCCGACCGGCGGCTCGGTGCCGGCGTCATCGCCGCCAACGACGAGTTCTTCGCCGAGCGGGAGAACCTGCTGGTGCCCGAGCGGGCCGAGTTCGACCCCGAGCACTTCGGGCACAAGGGCAAGGTCATGGACGGCTGGGAGACCCGCCGCAGGCGCGGCGTCTCCGCCGAGCACCCCTGGCCGACCGCCGACGACCACGACTGGGCGCTGGTCCGGCTCGGCGCGCCCGGTGTGATCCGCGGGATCGTCGTCGACACCGCCCACTTCCGCGGCAACTACCCGCAGGCGGTCTCGGTCGAGGCCGCCTCGGTGCCGGGCACCCCGTCCCCGGAGGAACTGCTGGGCGACGACGTGAAGTGGACGACGCTGGTGCCGCGCACCGCGGTCGGCGGCCACGCGGCGAACGGCTTCGACGTCACCGCCGAGCAGCGCTTCACGCACCTGCGCCTCAACCAGCACCCCGACGGCGGCATCGCCCGGCTGCGCGTGTACGGCGAGGTCGTACCGGACCCGCGGTGGCTCCAGGCGCTCGGCACCTTCGACGTGGTCGCCCTGGAGAACGGCGGCCTGGCCGAGGACGCCTCCAACCTCTTCTACTCCCCGGCCACCAACACCATCCAGCCCGGCCGCTCCCGCAAGATGGACGACGGCTGGGAGACGCGCCGGCGGCGCGACCAGGGCAACGACTGGATCAGCTACCGGCTGGTCGGCCGGTCGGAGATCCGCGCGATCGAGATCGACACCGCGTACCTGAAGGGCAACAGCGCCGGCTGGGCGTCGGTCTCCGTGCGCGACGGGGAGAGCGGCGAGTGGACCGAGGTCCTGCCGCGCACCCGCATGCAGCCCGACACCAACCACCGCTTCGTGCTGCCGCGGCCCGCCGTCGGCACCCACGCGCGCGTGGACATCTACCCCGACGGCGGCATCTCCCGCCTGCGCCTGTTCGGCTCCCTCACCGAGGACGGCGCCCAGCGGCTCGCGGCCCGCCACCAGGAACTGGGCGGCTGACCCCGCTCCCGGGCCCGAACCCACCCCCACGCGCGCGGGACACACCGGCCGAACAGCACCGGTGCGCTCCGCGCGCGTGCGGCGCCGCGCCACTGCGGGGCCTCCGCTGTCTCCGCGCGCGTACCGTGCCGCGGCGCTACCGGGCGAGGAGTCCGCTGTCCCCGGGCGCGCTCCGTGCAGCGCCGCTGCCGGGCGGCGAGTCCGCCGCTACCCGCGCGCCGCGCCGCTGCCGGGCGGCGAGTCCGTCCCCACTCGCCCGTGCCGCCCCGCCCTCAGGCGGCGAAGCCGCCGTCCACGACCAGTTCGGCGCCGGTGACGTACGAGGCCCCGGCCCCGGCCAGGTAGGCCACCGCCGAGGCCACCTCGGCGGCCGTCCCGTAGCGGCCGAGGGCGGTCATCGCGGCCTGGCCGGCCGCGGAGGGGCCGTCGGCGGGGTTCATGTCGGTGTCGGTCGGGCCGGGATGGACGATGTTCGCCGTGATCCCGCGATCCGCCAGCTCGTGGGCCAGCGCCTTGGTGAGCCCGACGAGCGCCGCCTTGCTGGTCGCGTAGAGCGTTCCGCCGGGGCCCGGGACCCGGCGGGTGAGGCAGCTGCCGATGGTGATGATCCGGCCGCCGGACGTCATCCGCGCGGCGGCCGCCCCGGAGGTCAGGAAGACCCCGCGCACGTTGACCGCGAGGGTGTGGTCGACCTCGGCCAGGGACAGGTCCGCCAGGGGGCCGAGGGCCGCCACGCCCGCGTTGTTCACCAGGACGTCGAGGCCGCCCAGCGCGTCGGCGGCCCGCTCCACCGCGCCCGCCGCCTCGGCCGCGTCCGCGGCGTCCGCGCGCACCGCCACCCCGCGGCGGCCCAGCGCACGTACGGCCCAGACCAACTAATCAGACACCACATCGCCAATCAAATAAGTAAAAAACACGTACACGCCGTAATTCGCAAGAA
>NZ_JARAUO010000091.1:2134-3462 GCF_033792105.1 Streptomyces sp. WI03-4A | reverse complement strand
TCGGGGTGATGGGTGGCTGGTCGTTGTTTGAGAACTGCACAGTGGACGCGAGCATCTGTGGCCAAGTTTTTAAGGGCGCACGGTGGATGCCTTGGCACCAGGAACCGATGAAGGACGTGGGAGGCCGCGATAGTCCCCGGGGAGTCGTCAACCAGGCTTTGATCCGGGGGTTTCCGAATGGGGAAACCCGGCAGTCGTCATGGGCTGTCACCCACTGCTGAACACATAGGCAGTGTGGAGGGAACGAGGGGAAGTGAAACATCTCAGTACCCTCAGGAAGAGAAAACAACCGTGATTCCGGGAGTAGTGGCGAGCGAAACCGGATGAGGCCAAACCGTATGCGTGTGAGACCCGGCAGGGGTTGCGCATGCGGGGTTGTGGGATCTCTCTTTCACAGTCTGCCGGCTGTGAGACGAGTCAGAAACCGTTGATGTAGACGAAGGACATGCGAAAGGTCCGGCGTAGAGGGTAAGACCCCCGTAGTCGAAACGTCAGCGGCTCGTTTGAGAGACACCCAAGTAGCACGGGGCCCGAGAAATCCCGTGTGAATCTGGCGGGACCACCCGCTAAGCCTAAATATTCCCTGGTGACCGATAGCGGATAGTACCGTGAGGGAATGGTGAAAAGTACCGCGGGAGCGGAGTGAAATAGTACCTGAAACCGTGTGCCTACAAGCCGTGGGAGCGTCGGATACAGCTTGCTGTATCTCGTGACTGCGTGCCTTTTGAAGAATGAGCCTGCGAGTTTGCGGTGTGTTGCGAGGTTAACCCGTGTGGGGAAGCCGTAGCGAAAGCGAGTCCGAATAGGGCGATTCAGTAGCACGCTCAAGACCCGAAGCGGAGTGATCTAGCCATGGGCAGGTTGAAGCGGAGGTAAGACTTCGTGGAGGACCGAACCCACCAGGGTTGAAAACCTGGGGGATGACCTGTGGTTAGGGGTGAAAGGCCAATCAAACTCCGTGATAGCTGGTTCTCCCCGAAATGCATTTAGGTGCAGCGTCGTGTGTTTCTTGCCGGAGGTAGAGCACTGGATAGGCGATGGGCCCTACCGGGTTACTGACCTTAGCCAAACTCCGAATGCCGGTAAGTGAGAGCGCGGCAGTGAGACTGTGGGGGATAAGCTCCATGGTCGAGAGGGAAACAGCCCAGAGCATCGACTAAGGCCCCTAAGCGTACGCTAAGTGGGAAAGGATGTGGAGTCGCACAGACAACCAGGAGGTTGGCTTAGAAGCAGCCACCCTTGAAAGAGTGCGTAATAGCTCACTGGTCTAGTGATTCCGCGCCGACAATGTAGCGGGGCTCAAGCGTACCGCCGAAGTCGTGTCATTT
>NZ_JARAUO010000091.1:0-2035 GCF_033792105.1 Streptomyces sp. WI03-4A | reverse complement strand
GATGGGTAGGGGAGCGTCGTCTGCCGGGTGAAGCAGCACCGGAAGGTAGTTGTGGACGGTTGACGAGTGAGAATGCAGGCATGAGTAGCGATACAAACGTGAGAAACGTTTGCGCCGATTGACTAAGGGTTCCTGGGTCAAGCTGATCTGCCCAGGGTAAGTCGGGACCTAAGGCGAGGCCGACAGGCGTAGTCGATGGATAACCGGTTGATATTCCGGTACCCGCTGTGAAGCGTCAAACATCGAGCATCGTGATGCTAAGGCCGTGAAGCCGTTCCGGACCCTTCGGGGAAAGGAAAGTGGTGGAGCCGCCGAACCAAGCGGTTAGTAGGTGAGTGATGGGGTGACGCAGGAAGGTAGTCCATCCCGGGCGGTGGTTGTCCCGGGGTAAGGGTGTAGGACGTTGTCCAGGTAAATCCGGACAGCACATAGTCTGAGACCTGATGCCGAGCCGATTGTGGCGAAGTGGATGATCCTATGCTGTCGAGAAAAGCCTCTAGCGAGTTTCATGGCGGCCCGTACCCTAAACCGACTCAGGTGGTCAGGTAGAGAATACCGAGGCGTTCGGGTGAACTATGGTTAAGGAACTCGGCAAAATGCCCCCGTAACTTCGGGAGAAGGGGGGCCACACTCGGTGATCGGATTTACTCCGTGAGCTGGGGGTGGCCGCAGAGACCAGCGAGAAGCGACTGTTTACTAAAAACACAGGTCCGTGCGAAGCCGTAAGGCGATGTATACGGACTGACGCCTGCCCGGTGCTGGAACGTTAAGGGGACCGGTTAGCTTGGATTCGTCCAGGCGAAGCTGAGAACTTAAGCGCCAGTAAACGGCGGTGGTAACTATAACCATCCTAAGGTAGCGAAATTCCTTGTCGGGTAAGTTCCGACCTGCACGAATGGCGTAACGACTTCTCGACTGTCTCAACCATAGGCCCGGTGAAATTGCACTACGAGTAAAGATGCTCGTTTCGCGCAGCAGGACGGAAAGACCCCGGGACCTTTACTACAGTTTGATATTGGTGTTCGGTTCGGCTTGTGTAGGATAGCTGGGAGACTTTGAAGCAGCCACGCCAGTGGTTGTGGAGTCGTCGTTGAAATACCAGTCTGGTCGTGCTGGATGTCTAACCTGGGTCCGTGATCCGGATCAGGGACAGTGTCTGATGGGTAGTTTAACTGGGGCGGTTGCCTCCTAAAGAGTAACGGAGGCGCCCAAAGGTTCCCTCAGCCTGGTTGGCAATCAGGTGTTGAGTGTAAGTGCACAAGGGAGCTTGACTGTGAGACCGACGGGTCGAGCAGGGACGAAAGTCGGGACTAGTGATCCGGCGGTGGCTTGTGGAAGCGCCGTCGCTCAACGGATAAAAGGTACCCCGGGGATAACAGGCTGATCTTCCCCAAGAGTCCATATCGACGGGATGGTTTGGCACCTCGATGTCGGCTCGTCGCATCCTGGGGCTGGAGTCGGTCCCAAGGGTTGGGCTGTTCGCCCATTAAAGCGGTACGCGAGCTGGGTTTAGAACGTCGTGAGACAGTTCGGTCCCTATCCGCTGTGCGCGTAGGAGTCTTGAGAAGGGCTGTCCCTAGTACGAGAGGACCGGGACGGACGAACCTCTGGTGTGCCAGTTGTCCTGCCAAGGGCATGGCTGGTTGGCTACGTTCGGGAGGGATAACCGCTGAAAGCATCTAAGCGGGAAGCCTGCTTCGAGATGAGGACTCCCACCCACTTGATGGGGTAAGGCTCCCAGTAGACGACTGGGTTGATAGGCCGGATCTGGAAGCCAGGTAACTGGTGGAGGTGACCGGTACTAATAGGCCGAGGGCTTGTCCTCAGTTGCTCGCGTCCACTGTGTTGGTTCTGAAACCACGAACGGCCCCACGTTTCACAGAGCGTGGTGCGGCAAAGTTCGACAGTTTCATAGTGTTTCGGTGGTCATAGCGTGAGGGAAACGCCCGGTTACATTCCGAACCCGGAAGCTAAGCCTCACAGCGCCGATGGTACTGCAGGGGGGACCCTGTGGGAGAGTAGGACACCGCCGAAC
>NZ_JARAUO010000090.1:0-5847 GCF_033792105.1 Streptomyces sp. WI03-4A | reverse complement strand
GTCGCGGCCGGCGGGCGCAGCGGCCGCAGATCGGCCGGGCCGACGGACTGCGCCCGCGCGGCCAGGGCGGCCCGCAGCCGCTCCTCGACGGCCGCGGTGCCGGTGCCGGATGTGCTCATCGCAGACCCTCCAGACGTCGGCCCAGGGCGTCGATGGCCCGGCTGGCCGTGGACTTGACGGTGCCCCGGGACAGCCCGAGCGTCGCCGCGATCTCGGCCTCGGTCAGGTGCGACCAGTACCGCAGCACCAGCACCTCGCGCTGACGCGCGGTCAGCGTCCGCAGGGCCGTCAGGACCTCCCGGTGGTCCTCGTGGAGCAGCACGTCCTCCTCCGGCGCGGGCGCGTGCTGCTCGGGCTCGGGGGTGTGCGCCCGTACGGTACGGCGCCGTCGCAGCACCGAGCGGGCCCCGTTGACGACACTGGTCCGCAGGTACGCCTCGGGGTCGTCCAGCGCGCCGAGCCGGTGGCCGTGGCGGCGGAACAGCGCGGTGAAGGCGTCCTGTACGACGTCCTCGGCCGTGGGCACGTCGTCGACCAGCAGCACCGCGAGCCGGACCAGGGACAGCCTGCGGTGGTGGTACAGCTCCTCGATGCCCGACGGGGACACGGGCACCCGGAGCGCCGGTGCGGCGGCGCCGTCGCCGCGGCCGGAGGACGCCGGTCCCGCGGCCGTGCCGACGCCCACGCGCGCGAGGACGCGGGTGCGCAGGGCGCGGGCGAGCGGGACGGGGCGCAGGGCGCGGCGCAACCGGCGCCACGGTGGGGCGCCGGACTCCGGGGCGGCGGCCCGGTCCCAGGGCAGGGTCGCCGGTGGTGTCGCTGTCGTCATGGATCTCCCGTCACCGGTGTGCGGGGAGCCGCGCCGGGCGGCTCCCCGCACACCGGCATGCCTCAGTGGTGCTGCGGAACCGGTGCGGCCGTGGCGTGCCCGGGCGCGGGGACCGGACTCGGCGCCGCCGTCGGGCGGCCGTGGCCGTGCGGCCGTGCGGGCGCCGGTGCCGCCGTGGCCCGGCCGGGAACGGACGGGACCGGCGAGGGCGTGGCCGTGGCGGGCAGCGTCGTGCTCGGGACGGGCCGCGGTGTGGCCGGTACCGGACTCGGCTTCGGGCCGCCCGGGTGGGTCGGTGAGGGGACGGGCTTCGGGGCGGCCGTGCGCACGGGGGACGGCACCGGTGACGGCGTGGCGGTCCGTGCCGGGGACGGCACCGGTGACGGCGTGGCCGTGCGGCCGGTGCGCGGCGCGGGGTGCGCGTCGCCCTGGACCGCCTGGGCGGTCACGGTGCCGGCGACGGCCAGGGCGGCGCCGACGGCGGAGACCCCCAGGACGGCGCGCAGCCGTCGTATGCGGCGAGGACGGGGGACACGGTGTGCGGACATGGGTTCCTTCGGATCGCTCGGGTCGGACATCGGTCGGAAGTGGAGGCCTCCACCCCGACAGACGTCCGGCCCCGGGCGAGGTTGCGGGTGACGGCCGGACAATTTTTCTCCGCGCGCGGCGCACGCCGGTCACCCGCCCCCGAGGTGCCCCGGGATCAGCCCAGGCGCTTCAGCAGCTCCTGCGCCACCGGCGCCGAGGAGGCCGGGTTCTGGCCGGTGATCAGGTTGCCGTCGACGACCACGTGCGGCGCCCACGGTGCGGCCGTCCGGACGTCGACGCCCGCCTCGGTCAGCCGGTCCTCGAGCAGCCACCGGACGCGCGGGGCGAGACCGCCCTGGGTCTCCTCCTCGTTGGTGAAGGCGGCCACCGGACGCCCGGCGAAGGCGTTCGCGCCGTCGGCGCGCACCGCCGCGAGCAGCGCGGCCGGGCCGTGGCAGACCACGGCCAGCGGCCTGCCGGAGTCGAGGGCCGTGACCAGCAGCCGTCCCGAGTCCTCGTCCACGGCCAGGTCCTCCATGGGCCCGTGCCCGCCGGGGTAGAACACCGCGGCGAAGTCGTCGAGGTCGACCTCCGCCAGCTTCACCGGCTCCCGCAGCTCGGTCATCTCCTCCAGGCCGCGCGCGATCTCGTCCGCCCGCTCCTGGCCGCCGTTGACCTCGGCGGCGAGGCTCGCCCGGTCGACCGGGGGCAGCGCGCCGCCCGGCGTGGCCACGACGACCTCGTGCCCGGCGGCCTTGAGAGCGCGGTAGGGGACCACGGCCTCCTCCGCCCAGAAGCCGGTGGGGTGCTGGGAGCCGTCGGCGAGGGTCAGGCGGTCGGCGCCGGTCAACACAAAAAGGATCTTCGACATGGGTCTTCTTCTCCCGGAACGTGCGGCTTACGGGAAAGAACGTAGGCGTGCCGACCCATAGGCAACCAATGAAGTCATGGATGTCGGACATTGGATCCCCTATGGGTCGCTCCGGCCCCGGCGGGCGGAATACTCGGCGGTGTGGACACCCCCTCGCTCGACCTGAACCTCCTGCGCACCTTCCTCGCGGTCTACCGCTCCGGTTCCTTCACCGGCGCCGCCCGCCTGCTGGGCCTGTCGCAGCCGACGGTGACGACACAGATGCGCGCGCTGGAACGGCTGAGCGGCCGGGAGCTGTTCGAACGGCTGCCGCGCGGGGTCACCCCGACGCAGGTGGCCGACGAACTGGCCGCCCGGATCGCCGCGCCCCTGGACGAGCTGGCCGCCGTGGCCGGCCCCGGCCCCCTGGAGGGCGCCCGCCCGGAGCCCGTCCATCTCGCGGGGCCCGCCGAGTTCCTGTGCGCCCAGGTGCTGCCCGCCCTCGCGCCGCTGGTCGCGGAGGGCGTACGGCTGCGGGTGGCCACGGGCCTGACCGAACCGCTGCTGGAGGAACTGCGGGCGGGCCGGCACGACCTGGTGATCGCCACCGCCCGCCCGCGCGGCCGCGCCCTCCACGCCGTGCCGCTCGGCGACGAGGAGTTCGTGCTGGTCGCCGCCCCGGTCTGGGCCGAACGGCTGGCAGGGCGGCTGCCCGCCGAGGGCCCGGCCGCCCTGCAGCCGGTCCCGCTGATCACCTACGCCGAGGACCTGCCCATCGCCCGCCGCTACTGGCGGCACGTCTTCGGCCGGCGGCTGTCGCGCACCGCCGCCGTCACCGTGCCCGACCTGCGCGGGGTGCTGGCGGCGGTGGTCGCCGGGGCGGGGTTCTCCGTCCTGCCCCGCTACCTGTGCGCGGAACCGCTGCGGTCCGGTGCGCTGGTGGCGCTGCTGGAGCCGGAGGACGCGCCGATCAACACCGGCTTCCTCGTCCAGCGGCCCGGCGCCTCCGAGAACCCGGACGTGGTCCGCGTCCGCGAACTGCTCCTGCGGGAAGGGCGGACCTGGTAGGCCCGAACGGTCCGGTCCGGGTCGCTCCCCGCTTCGGCGTCATCACAGCCTTGGCGTCGTCACCGCTCCGCCCGCGTGCCGCGGGGGCGTTGCCGGGTGAGCGGGTGGGACATCTGGTACGCCAGCCTGCGGTCGGCGCCGTCCCCGATCTCCGTGAGCACCTCGTCCAGCTCCATGAACCACTCCCAGGCCGCCCGCCCGTCGGCACCGGCCAGCCGGGCGACGACCAGGTCCTCCAGCTCCGAGACGCGCTTGTTCTTCCAGACCTTGTCGGCGAGGCTCACCAGCAGGTCCTCCGCGCCTGCGCCGGGGGCGGTCCAGGAGGCGTGCGTCGCGGCGAACCGGGCGAGGCGCGCTTCCACGCCGTGCCCGAGCAGCAGCTCCCGGCCCGCCTCCTCGTGGCGGGCGCCGGGGCCGGACAGCTCGGCCGGATACAGGGCCTTGCCGATGTCGTGGGTCGCGGCCCCGAACAGCACCGCCTCCGCGTCCAACTCCAGTGCCGGGCACCGCCGTCGTACCCACTCGACCAGCCGGGCCGCCACGTCGTGCACCGCCCGCAGATGGGCCACCAGACGCGGCGGGGCGTCGACGCCGGCCAGCAGCGCGGCGGCGCGCTCGGGGAGGGCGCGCAGCGGTGGATCGGTCTCGCCCGTCGCGATCGTCGCCGCGCTCGTCGCTGTCACCGCGCCAGCGTAACCGCGGGTGTCCCGGCCGTACGGGAGTTCCCCCGCACCCGCGCACGCCGGGACGCCCACCGCCGCCCGGCACCCCACCCCGCCCTCACCCCCTCACTCCACCGTCACCCCCTCACCCCACCACCAGCCGCCACTGCTGGGAGGCCGCGCCGCCGGTCGTCCGCTGCACCAGGGCGGCGCCGTCCGCGGTGCCGTCGACGTCCAGGGCCTTCCCGCTGCGGCGGTTGACGAGCCGCTGGTAGCCGTCGCCGGCCGGCTGGACGCTCCACTGCTGGGTGTGCGTGCCGTCGTACGCACGCTGGTGCAGGGCGGTGCCGTCGGTGGTGGAGGAGCGCGGCACCTCCAGCACCTTGCCGCTGTGGAGGCTGGTCAGCCTCGTGTGTCCGCCCGACGTCGTGACGATCCAGCGCTGGTCGGCGCCGGCCCCCGGGGCCAGGCCGACGACCGGGGCGCCGTCCGCCGTCGCGGCGCCGCGCACCGCCATCGCCCGCCCGGTGGCCCGGTTGAGCAGCCGGAAGGTCCCGCTCGGCGAGGGCGCGGGGACACGTCCGGCGCCGCGCAGCACATTGCCCTCGGTGGTGAGGTAGTTGGTGGTGTAGTCGAAGCGTGGCGTGCCCGACCAGAGCAGGTAGAAGTACTTCATGTTCTCCGAGAACCAGTAGCCGGGCGTGAGGTCGCCCCGGGTGACGGGCGTCGTCCGCAGGTCGGCCACGATCGTGTAGCCGT
Source organism: Streptomyces sp. WI03-4A (assembly GCF_033792105.1). Classification (NCBI taxonomy): domain Bacteria; kingdom Bacillati; phylum Actinomycetota; class Actinomycetes; order Kitasatosporales; family Streptomycetaceae; genus Streptomyces; species Streptomyces sp. WI03-4A. The sequence goes on along the minus strand of NZ_JARAUO010000090.1, from coordinate 1,151 downwards.
TCGCGACCTTGCAGTGGGCGCGCTGTGCGTCCCACAGCCACCGGGCGCGCTCCCGGTAGACCTCCTTGCCGGTCAGCAGCCACAGGAACAGCGCGGAGTCCGCGTACTCGGGGCGCAGCCGGTACTGCGTGCTGGTGGCCGCGAGCGTCGTGCGGTCGATCGTCTCGGGTGGCACCGGGAACCGGGTCAGGGCGGCCGCCCACGAGGAGTGGTACGACTCGCCCGCCCCGAGGTCACCGCCCTGCCCGAGCAACCCGGCGTAGAAGGCGGCCAGTTCGGACTGGCCGAGCCCGGTCGTCGCCCCGCTGCGCATGTCGGCGGACCGGAACCACAGCCGCCCGTCCCGGGTCTCCCCGAGGTGCCGCAGGACGGCCGAGGTCAGCGTCCGGTACCAGCCGCGGATCTCGGTGTCGCCGAGGAACTGGTAGGCGTCCCACAGGTATTCGAAGTAGGAGTCCACGGGCGGGTCCACCCGGGCGGTCGGGTCGGTCCAGACACCGGTCTCCACGTTCAGCGTCGTACCGACGAGATCCAACGCCGAACGGCGTTCGTACGGCGCCCGCAGTGCCTTCTTCGCCGCGTCGAGGTATCTGCGGTCGCCGGTCAGCCGGGACAGGCAGCCCAGTTCGGTGATGTTGCTGCCGATCTCCGCGAGCGGCACCTGGCTGCCGCTGACCGCGCCGGTGCGCAGGTTGACGTACCGGTACGGCGCCCCCGTCGGCGACGACGTGAAGGCGGGCAGCAGCCGGTCCGCGAGATCGCGCGCCTTCGCCAGCAGGACGGGGTCGCCGGTGCAGTGGTGGCCGGAGAGGAGACCGCCGACCAGCCGGATGATCGCCTCGAACACATGGATGTTCGCGTCGCGGTCGAAGTCGAGGCGGGTACCGATCCAGGAGACGGCGGCGTCGAGTTCACCGTCCAGCTCCATCAGGAACAGGGTGTCGAGCGACTCCACGACGGTCAGCCCCAGCGGCACCGAGTCGATGAAGAACTCCGAGCCGGTGCCGCTCACCGGGTGCAGTTCGTCGCGGCCCCAGGCCAGGCGCCGGTAGGCGGTCCAGGCGGTGAGGAACTCCTGGCGCACCTCCTCCGCGAGCGCGGGATCGGCCGGGCCGGGCGCGGCGGACGCGGGCGCGGCGCCCGGCCCGCCC
>NZ_JARAUO010000089.1:0-6075 GCF_033792105.1 Streptomyces sp. WI03-4A | reverse complement strand
GGGCGGAGGCCGTCCCGCAGGCGGACGTGGCCGCACCCGCGCCGGAGGCCGCACCCGCGCCGGAGGCCGCACCCGCGCCGGAGGCCGCGACGGCCCCGGCGGACGCGACCGCCCAGGCGGTCGACGCGGCACCCGTCGAAGTGACCGACGGCACCGGTGAGGTCGCCGCCGTCGTCGGGACCGGGCACCAGGCTGCCGAGGGGCAGCCCGTGGCGCCGGTCGAGGCACCGGAAGCGGCTCACGCCGCGGCCGAGGCCGCGCACCCCGGGCCCGACGTGCGGGCCGCCGTCGAGCTGCCCGACGCGGCGCAGCAGGCCGAGTCCGCGCAGCAGACCGAGGAAGTCCACCCGGCCGAGCAGGCCCAGGCCCCGGAGCCCGTCCAGCAGGCGGAGCCCGTACAGCAGGGCGATGCCGTCCAGCAGGCCGAGCCCGTGCAGGCACCCGAGTTCGCGCTGCCCGCCGAAGGCGTGCAGATCGCCGACGCCCCGCAGCCGGTGGCCCCCGCGGCCGACGACGAGGTCGCCGCCCAGGTTCGTCCGCAGGCCGAGGGCGTCGAAGCCGCCGCCCAGGACGCGGCCGGCCTCGCCGCCGCCGACCAGGCCGCTGCCGCCCCCGAGGCCCGGAACGTCACCGACCCCGGCGCCGCGCACAACGTGCCCGGTGCCGCCGAGGCGGTCCCGGCTGCCGCTCCGGACGCCGCCGCCCTTGTCCCGGACCAGATCCCTGTGGCCCAGGTCCAGCCCGCCGCCCCCGCGGCGGCGCCCGAGTCCGTTGTTCCGGCCGCCGAGCCGGTGGCGGCCCACGGACCCGTCGTCGCGCAGCCGGCCCCGGAGGCGGCCGCCCCGGCGCAGGACGCCGTTCAGGCGCCGCTCGCCGACGGCTTCCCCCCGGCGCCCGGGAACGTGCCGCCGCAGAGCCAGGAGCCGCAGATCCAGGAGCCGCAGATCCAAGGCCCGCAGGCCCAGGACCCGCAGGTCATCGCCCCGGCCGCGCACGGCGGCGAAGCCGCGCCCGCCGGGCCGCAGCAGCAGGCGCCGGCCGGCACCGACCAGCCCGCCCACGTCGCCCCCGTGCCCACCGGGCCGCAGCTCCGGAACGCCGCCGTGGCCCCCGAGACCGCCGCGGTCCCCGGCGCCGAGGAGGCCCCTGCCGTGCCCGGCGCGCCCGCCGGGACGGACCCGGCCGCGCAGATCCCGCAGCCGGCCGCCGCCGACGCGGAGCCGCTGCCCTCCGGTGTCCCGCTGCAGGCGCACCCGGAGCAGCCGCTCGGGCAGTTCGTGCCCGTCGAGGGCCAGGTGCCGACCACCCCGCACCTGGCGCCGACCCCGCCGCACCCCCTCGTCCTGCCCGTCCAGGAGCAGGAGGCCCAGGCCACGGTGCCCGCGCCGCGTGAGGCGGAGCCTGTCGCCGCGCAGGCCGTGCCTGCCGGTGAGCCGGGACCCGACGTCGTACAGCGGGCGGACGACCTGGAGACCAGGGCCGCCGACCAGGAGGAGGACACGGCCGCGGCCCCGTCGGACGACGAGACCCTGTCGGCCGAGGCCGCGCCGGACGAGGCGGCACGGTCCGCCGGACCCGCCGCGCCCGCCTACGACGACGCCGAGCGCGAGGCCGTCCTGAAGGTGATGCGCGAGCGGCGCGACATCCGCAACGGCTTCCGTTCCGACCCGATCCCGCACGAGGTGCTGCTGCGCGTCCTGGAGGCGGCCCACACGGCGCCCTCCGTGGGCCACTCGCAGCCCTGGGACTTCGTGGTCATCCGGTCCGAGGACACCCGTCGCACCATGCACGAACTGGCCACGCGCCAGCGCGAGGCGTACGCGAAGTCGCTGCCCAAGGGCCGGGCCAAGCAGTTCAAGGAACTGAAGATCGAGGCCATCCTCGACACCCCGGTGAACATCGTCGTCACCGCCGACCCCACCCGGGGCGGCCGGCACACCCTCGGCCGGTACACCCAGCCGCAGATGGCTCCGTACTCGGCCGCGCTCGCGGTGGAGAACCTCTGGCTCGCCGCCCGTGCCGAGGGCCTCGGCGTCGGCTGGGTCAGCTTCTTCGACGAGCGCGAGATGGTCCGCGCCCTCGGCCTGCCCGAGCACCTCGAGGTCATCGCCTACCTGTGCGTCGGATACGTCGACGAGTTCCCGGACGAGCCGGAGCTGATGCAGGCCGGCTGGTCCAAGCGGCGCCCGCTGTCCTGGGTGGTGCACGAGGAGACGTACGGCCGCCGCGCCCTGCCCGGAGAGGAACCCCACGACCTGCTTGCCGAGACCGTCGCACAGATCCGCCCGCTCGACGCCAAGGCGCTCGGCGAGGCGTGGGAGCGCCAGAAGCGCATGACCAAGCCGGCCGGCGCGCTCGGCATGCTGGAGATCATCTCCGCGCAGCTGTCCGGGCTGTCCCGGCAGTGCCCGCCGCCGATCCCGGAGCCCGCGGCCGTCGCCATCTTCGCGGGCGACCACGGTGTGCACGCCCAGGGCGTCACCCCGTGGCCGCAGGAGGTCACCGCCCAGATGGTGGCCAACTTCCTCGGCGGAGGCGCGGTCTGCAACGCCTTCGCCACCCAGGTCGGCGCCGAGGTGTGCGTCGTCGACGTCGGTGTCGCCGCCGACCTGCCGGCCACGCCCGGCCTGCTGCCCCGCAAGATCCGCGGGGGCACCTCCGACATGACCACCGGGCCCGCGATGACCCGCGAGGAGGCCAAGGCGGCCATCGAGGTCGGCATCGAGACCGCCCGCGACCTGGTCGCGGCCGGCAACAAGGCGCTGCTCACCGGTGAGATGGGCATCGCCAACACGACGGCGTCCGCCGCGCTCATCTCGGTGTTCACCGGAGCCGACCCCGCCGAGGTCACCGGCCGGGGTACCGGCATCAACGACGAGACGCTGGCCCGCAAGACCGAGGTCGTCCGCCGCGCCCTGGACTTCCACCAGCCGGATCCGGCCGACCCGATCGGTGTCCTCGCGGCCATCGGCGGCTTCGAGCACGCGGCCCTGGTCGGCCTGCTCCTCGGCGGCGCCTCGCTGCGTACGCCGGTGATCCTGGACGGCGTCAGCGCCGGCGCGGCGGCGCTCGTCGCCCGGGCGATCGCCCCCGAGGTCCTCGCCGCCTGTATCGCCGGCCACCGCAGCGCCGAGCCCGGCCACGTGGCGGCCCTGAACAAGCTGGGCCTGCGCCCGCTGGTCGACCTCGACCTCCGGCTCGGCGAGGGCACCGGCGCGCTGCTCGCGCTGCCGCTGGTGCAGAGCACCGCCCGCGCGATGCACGAGGTGGCGACGTTCGACTCGGCGGGAGTCACCGAGAAGTAGGGGACGCGCACGGGTGGTCCGGTGTTCAGCCACCGGACCACCCGTGCCGTCTGCCCTGCCCACAGCATAAAATCCGCACGTCAGGGCCGCTCCGGAGCTGCAGCGCGCCCCCACACCGCTGCACGAGGAGCCGAACCTCATGGCCGAACACCCCGCCTATCCCGTAGGCCTCCGCCTCTCCGGCCGCCGCGTGGTCGTCCTCGGCGGCGGTCAGGTGGCCCAGCGGCGGCTGCCGGCGCTCACCGCCGCGGGTGCGGACGTCGTACTCGTCTCGCCGGAGGCCACACCGTCGGTGGAGGCCATGGCGGACGCGGGGGAGATCCGCTGGGAGCGACGCCCCTACACCGAGGGCGACCTCGCCGACGCCTGGTACGCCCTCATCGCCACCAGCGACCCCGAGGCCAACGAGCGGGCCTCCGCCGAGGCGGAGCGGCACCGCGTCTGGTGCGTCCGCTCCGACGACGCCGACCGGGCGACGGCCTGGACCCCGGCGACCGGCCACAGCGAAGGCGTCACCGTCGCCGTCCTCACCACGGACGCGCGCGGCCGCGACCCGCGCCACACGGCCGCCATCCGCGACGCGGTGGTCGAGGGACTGCGCGACGGCACCCTGGTCGCCCCGCACCACCGCACCCGCACGGCCGGCGTGGCCCTGGTCGGCGGCGGTCCCGGCGACCCGGACCTCATCACCGTCCGCGGCCGCCGGCTGCTCGCCGAGGCCGACGTCGTCATCGCCGACCGGCTGGGCCCGCGCGACCTGCTCGCCGAACTCCCGCCGCACGTCGAGGTGATCGACGCCGCGAAGATCCCGTACGGGCGGTACATGGCCCAGGAGGCCATCAACAACGCTTTGATCGAGCACGCCAAACAGGGCAAGGCGGTCGTCCGGCTCAAGGGCGGCGACCCGTTCGTCTTCGGCCGGGGCATGGAGGAGGTCCAGGCGCTCGCCGAGGCCGGCATCCCCTGCACGGTGGTCCCCGGCATCTCCAGCTCCATCTCGGTGCCGGGTGCGGCCGGCATCCCCGTCACCCACCGCGGTGTCGCCCATGAGTTCACCGTGGTCAGCGGTCATGTAGCGCCCGACGACGAGCGGTCCCTGGTCGACTGGCCGGCGCTGGCCAGGCTCACCGGCACGCTTGTGATCCTCATGGGCGTGGACAAGATCGGGAAGATCGCCGAGACCCTCGTCGCGCACGGCAGGTCGCCCGCGACGCCCGTCGCCCTCGTCCAGGAGGGCACGACCGCGGCGCAGCGCCGCGTGGACGCGACCCTCGCCACGGTCGCCGAGACCGTGCGCGCCGAGGACGTGCGGCCGCCGGCCGTGATCGTCGTCGGCCCGGTCGTGAACGCCGGTCCGCCGGTGGCTTGATCACGCGTAACCCGGGGTAACCAAACCCCTTCCCAGCCGTTGGCAGCACACCCAGGACAAGGCAGTATCACCCTGTGGCCGATCTCATCACCGTTGAGGATCCCGACGACCCGCGTCTGCGCGACTACACGGGCCTGACCGACGTCGAACTGCGCCGCAAGCGCGAACCGGCCGAGGGCCTGTTCATCGCGGAGGGCGAGAAGGTCATCAGAAGGGCCAAGGAGGCCGGCTACGAGATGCGCTCCATGCTGCTCTCGGCCAAGTGGATCGACGTCATGCGCGACGTCATCGACGAACTCCCGGCCCCCGTGTACGCCGTCAGCCCGGAACTCGCCGAGCAGGTCACCGGCTACCACGTGCACCGGGGCGCCCTCGCCTCGATGCAGCGCAAGCCGCTGCCGACGGCCGCGGAACTGCTCCGCTCCGCCCGCCGGGTGGTGGTCATGGAGTCGGTCAACGACCACACCAACATCGGCGCGATCTTCCGTTCGGCGGCCGCACTCGGCATGGACGCGGTGCTGCTGTCGCCCGACTGCGCCGACCCGCTGTACCGCCGGAGCGTCAAGGTCTCCATGGGCGCGGTGTTCTCCGTCCCCTACGCCCGGCTCGAGTCCTGGCCGAAGGGGCTGGACTCGGTCCGCGAGGCGGGCTTCACGCTGCTCGCGCTCACCCCGGACGAGAAGGCCAGGAGCCTGGACGAGGCCGCTCCGCACCGGATGGACCGGGTGGCCCTGATGCTCGGCGCCGAGGGCGACGGCCTGTCCACCCAGGCCCTGGTCGCGGCCGACGAGTGGGTACGCATCCCCATGTCCCACGGCGTCGACTCCCTCAACGTGGGCGCGGCGGCGGCGGTCGCGTTCTACGCGGTGGCGACGGGCCGACCGGGGATCTGAACGCGCGCCTGCTGCTTCCCGGCTCGGGGCCCGAGTCGTCTCCTGCTTGCGGGCGAAGGCGACTCACGTCTCCGGGGTGAGGGTGCCGCACGTCTGCGGAGCGAAGGTGCCGCACGCTCCCGGGGTGAAGACGCTCACGCCTTTGGGGCGGAGGCGACGGCGGCCGTCCGCTCCTGCGGGGGCCGTGTGCCGTGCAGGTGGGCTGAGGCCGTTCCGGAGTGCCAGCGCCGCGAGCCGTCGTTGCCGTCGAGGCCCCGTGCCGGGCCCTGGCAGCCCTGTGCCACCGCGATGCCCAGCGCCACCAGCAGCGTCACCACCACGAAGACGAACAGCCGCTGGCGCAGCAGCCGGGGATTGGCGGGCCGCCGTCCCGTACCCGTCGGACGCGGCGCCGGGCGCCCCGTACCGCTGCGCGGAGCGGGACGGCTCCCGCTCCCGGAGCGCGGGCCGCCCACCCGCGGCGCCGGAGTGGGGCGGCCCCCGCCCGGCCGGGAGGCGACGCCCCCGC
>NZ_JARAUO010000088.1:0-7340 GCF_033792105.1 Streptomyces sp. WI03-4A | reverse complement strand
GACGGGTGCGCTCCCACGGCCGTACGGGCCCCGGTGCGCACCCGGTGCTCCGGGCCGGCCGCCGCTGCCGTGCCGCCGTTCCGGCCCGGCCGGGACGCGGGAGCCGCCGGAGCGTCGGGCGCCGGCGACGGCCGCGCCGGACGCCCGGTGCCTTCGGGAACCTCCGGCAGAGGCGCGGACGGCGGACGGGGGGCCGGCTCAGGCGTGGCGGGCGGGGTCGGCAGATGCGGCAGCGTCGGCAGATGCGTGGTCGGCAGGGCCGGGACATGCGGCGGCCTCGGCAGGGCCGGCAGGTGCGGCACGGTCGGCAGGTGCACGGTCGGCGCGGGCGGGAGAGTCGGCAGGTGCACCGGGGGAACGGCGGGCAGGGCAGGCACCTCGGTACGCCCGGTGACAGCCGTCGGCGCTCCCTCGGCCGCGTGGGCCTGCTCCCCGCAGAGGAACCCGAGGACGAACAACCCGCTGACCAGGAGACCCAGTTGCAGCGCGCGGCGGCCGGCCGCCGTACGCAGCACGCGCACAGCGGTACCGAACGGAGCGGCTGGCAGGGGCAAGAGGTGGACGCTTCCTCGGATCGGCACGATGAGGCGGCGTCGATCCTCGCACGTTCCGCCCGAGGTAGCGCAAGCCCCGTGTTACCGATGGGTAGTCATGTCCCTTTCGCCGCCCGGCGTCACGCGGTGTCCGGTATCGGCAGGGGCCGCTTCTCGATCGCCGCCGCCATCACCTCCGGGAACAGATCGGGGGTGCAGGCGAACGCCGGGGCGCCGAGCGCACCGAGCGCCGCCGCGTGCTCGCGGTCGTAGGCGGGCGCGCCCTCGTCCGACAGCGCGAGCAGGGCGACGAACTGCACTCCGGACGCCTTCATCGCCGCGACCCGCTTCAGCATCTCGTCGCGGATGCCTCCCTCGTAGAGGTCGCTGATCAGCACGACCACCGTCTCGGCGGGCCGGGTGATCTGCGACTGGCAGTAGGCGAGGGCGCGGTTGATGTCCGTACCGCCGCCGAGCTGGGTGCCGAAGAGGACGTCGACCGGGTCGTCGAGCTGGTCGGTGAGATCCACCACGGCCGTGTCGAAGACGACCAGCCGGGTGCTGATCGACCGCATGGAGGCGAGCACCGCCCCGAACACCGACGCGTAGACCACGGACGCCGCCATCGACCCGGACTGGTCGATGCAGAGGACGACCTCCTTCTTCACCGACCGGGCGGCCCGCCCGTACCCGATGAGCCGTTCGGGCACGACCGTGCGGTACTCGGGCAGGTAGTGCTTGAGGTTGGCCGCGACGGTGCGGTTCCAGTCGATGTCGTGGTGGCGGGGCCTGCTGATGCGCGCGCTGCGGTCCAGGGCGCCGGTGAGGGTGGCCCGGGTACGGCCGGCCAGCCGCTTCTCCAGGTCCTCGACCACCTTGCGCACCACCGTCCGCGCCGTCTCCTTCGTCGTCTCGGGCATCGCCTTGTTCAGCGAGAGCAGCGTGCCGACCAGGTGCACGTCGGCCTCGACCGCCTCCAGCATCTCCGGCTCCAGCAGCAGCGAGGCGAGGCCGAGCCGGTCGATGGCGTCGCGCTGCATGACCTGGACGACGGAGGAGGGGAAGTAGGTGCGGATGTCCCCGAGCCAGCGCGCCACGGACGGCGCCGAGGCGCCCAGGCCCGCCGCGCGGTCCCGGCCCGGCTGCGGCTTGTCGCCCTTGCCGTAGAGCGCGGCGAGGGTGCCGTCCATCGCCGCGTCGCGGCCCGACAGCGCGCATCCGGTGCCGTCGGCCTGGTCGCCGCCGAGCACCAGCCGCCAGCGGCGCAGCCGCTCACGCGCCGGGTCGCCGCCGGCCGCCCCGGCCGCCGCGTCCGGCATCGTCGCTCCGGTCGTCATCCGCCCACCCCCACGAGACTTTCGGCTTCGGTCGTCCGCTGCGCCCGCCCGTGTTCCTCCTCCGGGTCCGGGCCGAGGAGCAGCCGCAGGACCGGCAGGACGGCGTCGGCCCGCTCGGCGTCCGGTTCGGCGGCGAAGCCCGGTGTGCCGACCGCCCGGGAGGCCGGGACGGCGGGCCCGTCCGTGCCGCGCCGCACGAGTTCGCCGAGGGTTCTGCGTACGGCGGGCTCGTACGCGGAGAACGTGCGCCGCAGCAGGGGGAGCACGTCCGTGAACGCCTCGGCGGGCACCCCTGTCAGCCAGGTGTCGACCAGCGTGAGCAGCCGGTCGTCGTGGACCAGCAGCATGCCGCCCCCGCCGCCGACGAAGCCCTCGATCCACGCGGCCGCGTCGGCCGGCGGTGTCCCGGGCGACAGGACCAGTCCCATCAGCCGGGCCGCCTCCCCCGGTCCCAGCTCGCCGTCGTCGAGCAGCAGGCGTACGGCCCGTCCCCTGACCACACCGGGCACGGTGTCCCGCAGGGCCAGCGTCCGCAGCACGGAGCGCCAGCGGGCGCGCAGGTCCGCGTGTCCGGTGCCCGGCGCACCGGTCGGCGTCTCGGCCAGGAGACCGACCGCGCCGTGCACGGCGTCGACATGGCCGCGCATCTCCTCCGCCGCGTCCGTGTCCAGGGCGGCGCAGGCGGGCGGGAGGCCGACGAAGATCCGCTCGGCCAGGCCGGCCGCGACGCCCGCCAGGGCCCCGGTGTCGGTGCCGCGCACGTCGCCGTAGCGCAGGGAGCGGACCAGGGCGGGCAGCGCCTGGGCCAGATGGCCGACGTCCGTGTCCAGGGCGGCACGGTCGGCGAGCACCCGCATCACCACGGGCAGCGCGTCCGGCAGCCCGGCGAGCAGGCAGTGCTCGGCGAGCGCGGTGACGTCGGCGAGGGCCCGGGCCGCCGTCGCGTCCGCCTCGGCCCGGGACGTGGCCGCCGCGAGCACCGTCGTCCCCCATACGCCGGCCTCGGCGACCCGCACCGACAGCTCCGGCTCCCAGCGCAGCCGCCAGGTCTCCCGGAACGTGCCGGTGCTCCCCCGCGACCGGGCCGGCTCGCCCCAGTCGACGCCTAGCAGCCGCAGCCGGTGCAGCAGTCTGCTGCGGCCGGCGTCGGTCTCCCCCCGCAGGTCGAGTTCCAGCTCGCGCTCCAGTGCCTCCGGCCGCAGCCGCAGCCGGCGCTGCTCGCGGGCCAGGTCGCGCTGCAACGGCACCGCGGGCGCCGCCTGCGGCACCTCCCCCAGCACGTCACCGACCACCAGCCGGTCGTGCACCAGCGCCAGCGGGACGTCCGAGCCGTCGCACATCACCGCCCGCACCGCTTCGGTGGTCTCGCTCAGGCCGGGCAGCGGCCGGCCGCGCATGGCGGCCAGGGTCTCCGCGAGCCGCACCGCCTCGATGACGTGGGCGGAGGAGACGATGCGGTCCTCCTCGCGCAGCAGCCCCGCCACTCTGGTCAGCCATCTCTCGACCGGCCTGTCCCGGGCCCGGAACAGGTGCCCGTACCAGCCCGGCGAGTCGATCCCGGCGCCGTACCCGCTCGCCCTGGCGAGCCTGCGGTGGGTCCACGGCACCCAGGTCAGGTCGGTCTTGACCTTGGGCAGGCCCTTCAGCAGTGCCCGGTCCGCGGTGACGGCGGTCCTCTCGCGCAGCGCGGGCACGTGCCACGCCCCGCAGACCACGGCCACCGCGTCCCCGAACTCCTTGCGCGCGGCCCGCACCTTGAGCCGCATGTGGGCCTCGCGCACCAGGTCGCGGGGCCGGCCGGCGGCGCCGTACCGCTCCCGCAGCGCCGTCATGGCCTCCTCCAGCGCGGTGAACGGCGCGAACGGGTCCCGCAGGCCGGGGCCACGGTGCTCGACGACGTCCTCCCACCAGCGCTCGGGGTCGTCGTGTCCCGCGGTCTCGGCGAGCACGGCGAGCGGGTCGACCCGCAGGTCCCGCTCGCGGCCGTCCTCCTCCCGGGGACCGGGCTCCTCCTCGCCGCCCGGCTCCTCCTGGGCGCCTGTCCCGGCGGCCGTGTCGCCGCCGGCGTCGGTGCCGTGCGGTGTGTCGGTCCCGGGGTCCCACGCCAGGGTGTGGGTGGCGGGCAGGTCGACGAAGCGGGCCGGGACGCCCTGTTCGAGGGCCCAGCGGATCGCCACCCACTCGGGGCTGAACTCGGCCAGCGGCCAGAAGGCGGAGCGGCCGGGCTCGTCCACGGCATGGGCGAGCAGCGCCACGGGAGGCCGCATCTCCGGGTCGGCGGCCAGCGGGACGAGCGGGTCGGCCTCGGGCGGGCCTTCGATCAGCACCACGTCGGGCCGGGCGGCTTCCAGGGCGGCCCGTACGGCGCGCGCGGAGCCGGGCCCGTGGTGCCGTACCCCGAGCAGCAGCGGCCCGCGGGCGTACGCCTTGCCCCAGGTGGAGTTGTCGCCCGTCGGCTCGACGGGCCCGCGGGCGTACTCCCTGCCCCAGGTGGAGTCGTCGCTCATCGGCTCACCTCGCGGCAGGCCCGGTAGAAGTCCTTCCAGCCGTCGCGCTCGCGCACGACGGTCTCCAGGTACTCCTGCCAGATCACGCGGTCGGCCGCCGGGTCCCGGACCACCGCGCCGAGGATGCCGGCGGCCACGTCCGCCGGGCGCAGGACGCCGTCGCCGAAGTGGGCGGCCAGGGCGAGGCCGTTGGTGACGACGGAGATCGCCTCGGCGGTGGACAGCGTGCCGCTCGGCGACTTCACCTTCGTCCGGCCGTCGGCGGTGGTGCCGTCGCGCAGCTCTCGGAAGACGGTCACCACCCGGCGGATCTCGTCGATCCCCTCCGGCACGGCCGGCAGGTCCAGGGACCGGCCGATCTGCTCGACGCGCCGGGTGACGATGTCGACCTCGGCGTCGGGGCTCTCCGGCAGCGGCAGCACCACGGTGTTGAAGCGGCGGCGCAGCGCGCTGGAGAGGTCGTTGACGCCGCGGTCGCGGTCGTTGGCGGTGGCGATGAGGTTGAACCCCCGGACCGCCTGCACCTCCTGGCCCAGTTCCGGGATGGGCAGGGTCTTCTCGGACAGGATGGTGATCAGCGTGTCCTGCACGTCGGCCGGGATGCGGGTCAGCTCCTCCACCCGGGCCGTCATGCCCTCCGACATGGCCCGCATGACGGGGCTGGGCACCAGGGCGTCGCGGCTGGGCCCGTGCGCGAGCAGCCGCGCGTAGTTCCAGCCGTACCGGATCGCCTCCTCCGGGGTGCCCGCGGTGCCCTGGACCAGCAGGGTCGAGTCGCCGCTGACGGCGGCCGCCAGGTGCTCCGACACCCAGGTCTTGGCCGTGCCGGGCACGCCGAGCAGGAGCAGGGCGCGGTCGGTGGCGAGGGTGGTGACGGCGACCTCGACGATGCGGCGCGGGCCCACGTACTTCGGGGTGATCACGGTGCCGTCCGGCAGGGTGCCGCCGAGCAGGTAGGTCGCCACCGCCCACGGCGACAGTCTCCAGAGGGCCGGGCGCGGGCGGTCGTCCTGGGCGGCCAGCGCGGCGAGTTCGGCCGCGAAGGCGTGCTCGGCGTGCGGGCGCAGTGCCTGAGCGGCCGTGCTCCCGCTCTTTTCGACGGAGTTCGGTTCCACGGATTCCATGGACACAGACATGGCTGAGGCCCCCTCCAGCTCGGCCGGTGGTCATCTGGCATCCACCGTGCACCACGCCACTGACAATCGCCCTGACCTGCACAAACACTCCGCCAGGGCCGATTGTCAGTGGCGGGACCTACCGTCGGTGGCATGACTGAGCAGGGGGTGCGCTGGACCACTGAGCAGGTGCTGGCACTGGCGCCTGACGCCGCGTCACGCAAAGCGGGGAGCAAGCTGGGCACGGCCGGGCCGTGGTCCGAGGCCGGCAGCGGAGAGGGGACGGTGTGGGGTCTGTGCAAGGGCAGTGGCAGCAAGCCGTACCAGACGGTGGTGGACCTCGCGGGCACGGCCGGGCCCGCCTACAAGTGCAGTTGTCCGAGCCGGAAGTTCCCGTGCAAGCACGCGCTGGGACTGCTGCTGCTGTGGGCGGAGCCCGGGGGCGCGGTCGCCCCGGTGGCCGAGCCGCCGGAGTGGGCCGAGCAGTGGTTGTCGGGCAGGCGCGGGCGCGCGGAGAGCAAACGGAGCGAGGGTGGCGGGAGTTCCGCCACCGGGTCGGCTGATCCGGAGGCGGCGCGGCGGCGGGCGGAGCGCCGGGCCGAGCGGGTCACGGCGGGCGCGACCGAGCTGGAGCGGCGCCTGTCCGACCTGTTGCGGGCCGGCCTGGCCTCGGCCGAGCAGGCGGGGTACGGCCTGTGGGACGAGACTGCGGCCCGCATGGTCGACGCACAGGCACCGGGACTGGCCGCCCGGGTGAGGGAGTTGGGGGCGATACCCGGTTCCGGGCCCGGCTGGCCGGCCCGGCTGCTGGAGGAGTGCGCCCTGCTGCACCTCCTGGACCAGGGCTGGTTGCGGCGCGACCGGCTGCCGGACGGCCTCGCGGCCACCGTCCGCTCCCGGCTCGGCCTGCCCGCGTCGGCGGACGGCCCGCCGGTGCGCGACCGCTGGCTGGTCCTCGCCCAGTACGACGCCGTGGACCCGAAACTGACGACGCGCCGGATCTGGCTGCACGGCGCCGAGTCGGGCCACACCCGGCTGCTCCTGTCCTACGGCGCGGCGGGCCGGGCCCCGGAGCTGTCGCTGCCGGTCGGGCTGGCGATGGAGGCCGACCTGACCGGGTTCCCGGGCGCCGGACAGGCCCGGGCGGCGCTGGGCGAGCGGTACGCCCCGCCCGCACCGGCCGATCTGCGCCCGCCGGGTGTGACCACGGCCGAGGCCGCGGCCCGCTACGGCGAGGCGCTGTGCGCGGACCCCTGGCTGGACTCGGTCCCGGTCACCCTGGACCGCGTCGTCCCGGCACCCGGCCCGGAGCCGGGTTCCTGGCAACTGGCCGACGCGGAGGCGGACTCGGCGCTCCCGATCGTCGCCGCCGCCCCTTCCCGAGCGGGCCTGTGGCGGCTGGTCGCCCTCTCGGGCGGCGCCCCCGTCAAGGTCTTCGGCGAGTGCGGCCACCGCGGCTTCACCCCGCTGACGGCCTGGCCGGAGGGGCCGGGCGAGCCGGTGGCGCTGTGCTGACGGCGCCGGGACGGCCGCGAGCAGAGGCGGAGGGCGGCCGCACCGCGCGGAGGAACGCGGCGGAAGCGGCGCCGGGAAAGCGACGGCACGACGAAGACGGCATGGAAGACGGCATGAGGGAGGAGAGGGCATGACGGAAGAGGGCGGCATGAACGGGAGCTCGACCGCCGGGGGCGCCCCGGCACCCGCGAGCCCCTGGGAGGACCTCGTCACCACGGCCCTCCTCGGCACCGACCGGCGGCCCCCGGCGGTGGCGCCCGGCGGGCAGGCCCCGGCGGCGCTGCTGGACGCCGCCGCCGTGGCCACCGTGCGGCGGCGGGCCGGGCTGCGCCC
>NZ_JARAUO010000087.1:0-7366 GCF_033792105.1 Streptomyces sp. WI03-4A | reverse complement strand
GCCCGCCCCCGCGCAGCGGGCCGCCGGTGCCGGCGCCGGGCTGCCCGCGCGCGGGGAACCACGGACGCGCCCCGGGACCAGGCGCGTCGCACCACGCCAGACGAGCCCATGTCACCCGCACCATGTCACTCGGCCCATGCCACAAGGACGGGAACCCCATGACGTACGTGACCGGCGCATACACGGACTGCACGCCTCTGCTGGGCGACCGGGAGGCCCTCGACGGCTTCTTCGCGGAGCACGGCTACCTGTATCTGCGCGGTGTCCTCGACCGCGACCTCGTCCGGACCACCGCGGAGCAGATGCTGGAGGGGCTGGTGGCGCTGGGCGCCGCCGACCCGCAGGCCACCCTGGACGACGTCGCCATCGACTCCTTCGAGGAGGTCGACGAGGTGGCGATGCACAAGTACGTCAAGTACGACGACTTCTGGAACCACCCCTCCACCCTGGAGGTGTTCGAGCGGGTCTTCGGCGAGCCCGTCTTCGTCTTCCGCTCCACCACCATCCGCTACTACCCCTCGGCCGCGGGCGCCGAGCAGCCGTCGTTCGCCCATCTGACACCGTTCCACCAGGACGGCTTCTACATCGGCCCCAACAAGGACTTCCGCCCCGTGTGGATACCGCTCGTCGCGACCACCAGGGACTCCGGCGGAGTCGCGCTCGCGGACGGCAGCCACCGGGGGGGCCCGCGCGAGCACGTCGTGCACGAGTCCTTCCGCCGGTTCGGCCACCCGGTGCGCGGCATACCCGCCGAACTCATCGGCGACGACGAGACGTTGCTGCACTCGGCCATGGAGCCGGGCGACGTGCTGTTCATGCACGCCTACACCTGTCACAAGTCGGTCCCCAACCTGTCGTCCCCGCCGGTCATGCGGATGTCCATGGACACCCGCGTCCAGCCGGCCGCGGCGGAGCGCGGCTTCAACGCGCTGACGCCGTGGACGGAATCGGCGAAGGACCCCTCCAAGGGGATCATGTCCAAGATCACCGGAACTCCCAGTGCGGTTGAATAGATGACTCATCGCGAAGCACCCCCCACCGGCGCTCCCGGCACCCAGGAGCCGCCGTCCCCCCAGCAGCCCCCCGCGTTACCGGGCCTGTCCACGACCGGTCTCGTCGTGGTGCTCACCGGGTTCGCGCTGTCCATCGTCGACTTCTTCATCGTCAACGTGGCGCTGACGACGATCGGGCGCGACCTGCACGCCGGTGAGACCGCGCTGGAACTGGTCGTGTCCGGCTACGGAATCGCCTACGCGCTCGGCCTGGTCCTCGGCGGGCGGCTCGGCGACGCCTACGGCAGGCGCCGGCTCTTCGTCTGGGGCCTGGTCGCCTTCACCCTCAGCTCCGCGCTGTGCGGGGTGGCCCCGGGCGTCGGCCTCCTCATCGCGGCCCGGCTCCTGCAGGGCGCGGCCGCGGCCATGCTGGTGCCGCAGGTCCTCGCGACGATCCAGGCGGCCACCGAGGGCCAGGCCCGCGCCCGCGCCATCAGCCTCTACGGCGCGACCGCGGGACTCGCGGCGGTGGCCGGCCAGATCCTCGGCGGACTGCTGGTCTCGCTGGACATCGCCGGGGCCGGCTGGCGTTCGGTGTTCCTGATCAACGTGCCGGTCGGCGTGGCCGCGCTGCTCGCCGTGCGGCACATGCCGGACACCCGGGCGCAGCGCAGGCCCGGCTTCGACCTCACCGGCACCCTGCTGTTCGGGGTGGCCCTGGTCTGCGTCCTGCTGGTGATCGTCGAGGGGCAGGCGCTGGGCTGGCCGGTGTGGCTGTGGGCGCTGCCGGTGGTCGCGGCCGCGGCGGTGGCGGCGCTGGTCCGGGTGGAACGGCGGCTGGACGCCCAGGGCGGTTCGCCGCTGCTGCCTCCGTCGGTGCTCTCCCGCACCGGAATGCGCCGGGGACTGCTCGCGATGGTTCCGTTCTCGATCGGATTCGGCAGTTTCATGTTCGTCTACGCTCTGGTCGCGCAGGACGACTTCGGCCTCGGCGGACTGGGCTCCGGGGCGGTGCTGTCGCCGTTCGCCTCCGCCTTCTTCGTGGTGGCGCTGTTCACCCCGAAGATCGCGGCGGCCCTCGGGCGGCGCATCGTGACCCTCGGGGCCACCGTCCAGGGTGCCGGCCTGCTGCTGATGGCACTGCTGATCGGGACCACCTGGCCGGACGTGCCGGTGGTCCTGGTGCTGGCCGTGCTGGCGTTCACCGGTGTCGGGCAGGCCCTGATCGGGCCCACCCTGTTCCGGATGATCCTCGCCGACGTCCCGCCCGCCCAGGCCGGCATGGGCAGCGGCGTGCTGGTCACCAGCCAGCAGACGGCCACCGCCCTGGGCGCGACCGTGGGCGGCACGCTCTACCTCGCCCTCGGCGACTCGATGGGCCACTCCTGGGCGGCGGTCGTCGTCCTCTGCCTGCTGACCGTCTTCTCCGCGACCATCTTCGCCATCAGCCTCAGACTGCCCGACCCCGCCTGAACCACCGGCGGCACCCGCCCAGCCCTCCCCCGGGCGGGTGCCGCCGGACCCCGGGCCCCCGGCCCGCCCGCACACCCCTTCCACCGGGCCGCGACGACGCGGCCCGGGATCGCCCGCCCAGGACGCGAGGAACGGACACCCCGTGCACTTACACCCCAGGACGGCCGTGGTCACCGGCGCGGCGAGCGGCATCGGGCTCGCCCTCACCGCCCGCCTCACCCGGGCCGGAGTCAAGGTGCTCATGGCGGACATCCAGGGCGACGCCCTGCGCCGCCGGGCCGGCGAACTCGCCGCGCGCGGCGCGGACGTCCGCGCCGAGACCGTGGACCTCACCGACGCGGACGCCGTGGAGGCGCTGGCCGAGACGGCGTACGGCACCCTCGGCGACATCGACGTGGTCTGCAACAACGCCGGTGTCGTCGGCCCCGTCGGCATGCCGCTGTGGAGCGTGCCGCTGGCGCGGATGCGCGAGGTCTTCGAGGTGAACCACTGGGCGCACGTCCATGTCGCCCGGGCCTTCGTGCCGCGGCTGCTGGCGAGCGGTCGGCCCGCCCACCTCGTGCACACCGCCTCCATGTCGGCGTTCGCGGTGGGCAGCGGCAGCGCCGCCTACGCCGCCTCCAAGCACGCCGACCTGGCGGTCGCCCGCAGCCTGCGGGCCGACCTCGCCGGCACCCCCGTACGGGTCTCCGTGCTCTGCCCCGGACGGGTCGACACCCCGCTGGTCCGCGACCTCGCCGCCCCGCGCGACGCGACCGGGGACACCACCGTCGGCGCCGGCCTGGTCGCCGAGACCGTGTGGGACGCGCTGGGCTCCGACCGCTTCTACCTCTTCACGAACGCCGACGCGGCCACCCGGCTGCGCGACCAGTTCGACGACGTACGGCGCCACCTCACCTCCCCTGTCCACCCCACGCAGGAGACGCTGTGGAACGCTTCCGGGCAGACGCCCCCGCCGGCCCCGCGACCGAACCCGTCGACATCGGGACGGTGAGGGCCAGGTACCGCGAGGAGCGCGACAAGCGGCTGCGGCCCGGCGCGGGCCGGGTCTACCGGCCCGCGCGCGGCGAGCTGTCCCGCTACGCGGACGACCCGTACGCCGCGCCGGACGACCGTGAGCCCGTCGGCGACACGGTCGACGTCGCCGTCGTCGGCGCGGGCATCGGCGGCCTGCTGCTGGGCGCCCGGCTGCGCGAGACGTGCGGCTTCGAGCGGATCCGGCTGGTCGACGCGGCCGGCGACGTCGGCGGCACCTGGTACTGGAACCGGTTCCCCGGCCTCAGGTGCGACATCGAGAGCTACGTCTACCTGCCGCTGCTGGAGGAACTGGGCACCGTGCCCTCGGAGAAGTACGCGACCGGCGCCGAGATCCTCGCGCACTGCCGGGCCGTCGCCCGCCACTACGGCCTCTACCGGGACGCCCTGCTGGGGACCTCCGTCACCGAGCTGCGCTGGGACGAGACGAGCTCGCACTGGCTGGTGCGCACCGACCGCGGCGACCGCTTCCGGGCCCGCTACGTGTGCATGGCGATCGGCTCGCTGCACCGGCCCAAACTGCCCGCGGTCGAGGGCCTTCAGACCTTCCGCGGGCACTCCTTCCACACCGCCCGCTGGGACTACGGCTACACCGGCGACGGCGTCCCGGGCAGCCTCGCGGCGCTGCGGGACAAGCGGGTCGGGATCGTCGGCACGGGCGCCACGGCGGTGCAGGTGATCCCGCACCTGGCCGAGGCGGCCGCGCACCTGTACGTCTTCCAGCGCACCCCGCCCGCGGTGGGCACCCGGGGCAACCGGCCCACCGACCCGGACTGGGTGAAGGGACTGCGACCGGGCTGGCAGCAGCGGCGCATGGACAACTTCCACGACCTGACCTCCGGGGTGGCGCGGGCGGAGGACCTGGTGGCGGACGGCTGGACGGAGATCACCGCCGGTCTCGCGGCGATCCTGCCGAAGTCCGGCGGGCCGGACGGCGCCGCCGACCCCGCCGAGGCGGCCGCCGCCGTGGAACGCGCCGACTTCCGCAAGATGGAGGAACTGCGCGCCCGCGTCGACGCCGTCGTCCGCGACCCCCGCACCGCGGCCGCCCTCAAGCCGTACTACCGGCTGTTCTGCAAGCGGCCCTGCTTCCACGACGGGTACCTGGAGACCTTCAACCGGCCCGACGTCACCCTCGTGGACACCGAGGGACGCGGCATCGAACGGCTCACCGAGCACGCGGTGGTCGCGGCCGGCCGGGAGTACCCGGTCGACTGCCTGGTCCTGGCCTCGGGTTACGAGTCCGAGTACGCGGTGCCATACACCACCCGGGCCGGCTACGAGGTGGTGGGCCGGGACGGGGTGCGGCTCTCGGAGCGCTGGGCGGACGGGGCACGGACGTTTCACGGGCTGATGGTGAATCGTTTCCCCAACTGTTTCCTGCTGTCCAAGGTCCAGTCGGGGCTGCACGTCAACGTGCCCTACATGCTGGGCGAGCAGAGCAGGCACGTCGCCCACGTCCTCAAGGCCGTCCGGGACCGCGGCCGAAACGTCGTGGAGGTCTCCGCCACCGGCGAGAAGGAATGGACCGAGGAGATCCTCCGGCTCGCCAACCGCAACCTCGACTACGCCGAGTCCTGCACCCCGGGCCTGTTCAACAACGAGGGCCGCCCGGGCGACCTGCACGTCCTCAACGGCAGCTACGGCGGCGGCTCGGTGGAGTTCCTGAAGGTCCTGCGCGCCTGGCGCGAGGCCGGAGACCTCGCCCACCTGGAACTGAGCGACTGAACGCAGCACCTCACACAGCGACCACGCAGCAGCGAAACAAGCACGTACCGACGACGAAACAACCATGAAGGGGGACGCAAGGCCATGGACGTCTCGCCGATACCGGACTCCGCGGTCGGAGCCGTCGTGCACGGCGCCGCCATCACCCCGGACCTCGACGACACCACCGTCGAGCGGTTATGGGCCGCGCTGGACCAGCACCTGGTGCTGGTCTTCCGCGGCCACCGGGACCCCTCGAACGACGAACTCCTCGGCTTCGGACGCCGCTTCGGGCACATCCCGAAGACCGGCCTCACCACCGGCGCCAGCCCCGACCACAACGAGATCCTGATCATCTCCAACATCGTGGAGAACGGCCGGAAGATCGGCGTCGGCGACGCCGGCTGGATGGACTGGCACACCGACTACTCCTTCCGGCCCCGGGTCTCCCGGATCGGCTTCCTCGCCGCCGTGGAACTGCCCGTCTCCGGCGGCGGCCAGACCCTGTTCACCGACATGTACGGGGTGTACGACTCGCTGCCCGCGGACCTGCGCCGCCGCCTGCACTCCTACCGGGCCCGGCACGCCCTGCGCTCCGGCTACGAGGAGACCATCGAGGAGAGCTACCAGGGCGAGGTCTCCATCGCGGGCGGCGGTCCCGGCACCGGACCCGCCACCACGGCGATCCTGCCCGAGGACGGCACCTCCACCGTCCACCCGCTGATCGCCCGCAACCCGCGCACCGGCCGCCACGCCGTCTACGCCAACTCCCTCAACACCAAACGCATCCTCGAACTCGACCCCGCCGCCAGCAAGGAACTCCTCCAGGACCTGTGGGGCTACGCCGGCTCGCCCGCCCTGACCTACACCCACACCTGGGAGCCCGGCGACATCGTCATGTGGGACCAGCTCGGCACCGTCCACGCCAAGACGGCCTTCGACCCGGACGACCGGCGCATCCTGCGCAAGGTCGTGGCCATCTTCGACGACCCGACCGAGCCCTGGCGAGCGGAGGCCGCGGCGTGACCGTCACCCCCGCCAGCCTGCACCGCGGCCGGGACGCCACCACCCCCGCGCTGCGCACCGCCCTCGACCTGCTCGACCGCAGGACCCGCCACCAGGCCGCCTACCACCTCGGCTGGATCACCGCGGCCGGCGCGCCCACCGCCGCCGACGGCGGCAAGGCCGTACGCCCCGCGCTGGCCCTGCTGTCGGCCCAGGCGGTCGGCGCGCCCCCCGACACCGCGCTGCCCGGGGCCGTCGCCGTCGAACTGGTCCACAACTTCTCGCTGCTCCACGACGACCTGATGGACGGCGACGAGGAGCGCCGCCACCGCCGAACCGTCTGGGCGCTGTGGGGCGCCAGCAGCGCCATCCTCACCGGTGACGCGCTGCTGGCCCTCGCCCAGGAGGTGCTGCTCGACTGCGGGCTGCCCACCGCGGCCGCCGCGGCCGGCCTGCTCGCCCGCACCACCCGCCGGCTGATCCACGGCCAGGTCCAGGACATGGCCTTCGAGAACCGTCAGCACGTGACGGTCGAGGAGTGCCTGGAGATGGCCGCGGGCAAGACCGGCGCGCTGCTGTCGGCGAGCGCCGCGATCGGCGCGCTGCTGGCCGGCGCGCCCCGGCCCGTCGTGGACGCCCTCGCGCTCTACGGCGAACAGGTCGGCCTCGCCTTCCAGCTCACCGACGACGTCCTCGGCATCTGGGGCGACCCGGCCGCCACCGGCAAGTCCGTCCACTCCGACCTGCGCGCCCGCAAGAAGTCCCTGCCGGTCGCCCACGCGCTCAACCAGGGCGGCACGCTCGGCGTCGAGCTGGCCACCTGGCTGGCCGCGCCCGGCCGCCCGGACGAGACCGAACTGCGCCGCGCGGCCGACCTGATCGAGGCCGCGGGCGGCCGCGACTGGGCCCAGGCGGAGGCGGTCCGACGGATGGCCCTGGGCGAGGCCGCCCTGCACGGAGCCGGTCTGGACGCCGGCGCCCGGGACGAGCTGCTGGCCGTCGGGCGGTTCATCGTGCACCGGGAGGTGTGAGGGGCCCCGCCGGCCCTCGTCAGCGATCTCTCAGTCCGGTCGAGGACCGTGAGGGAGCCGGGCCGCGGCCCGCCGCCGACGGCGACGGTGCCGCCGGCCCGGCCCCGGCACCGCGGGCAGCGC
>NZ_JARAUO010000086.1:0-8607 GCF_033792105.1 Streptomyces sp. WI03-4A | reverse complement strand
CGGCCGGGAGCGCGCCGCCGGCCGCGGTGCCGCCGGAGGCGGGCGGGGGCGGGGGCACCGGCAGGGGGCCCGTGTCCGCCGGGCCGGGCTGCCGTCCCGGTACGGCACCGGATGCGCCCGGCGCCGAGCCCAGCACGGCCTGCGGCACGACGAGGACGGCCTGCACCCCGCCGTAGATGTTGGTCTGCAGGCGGACGGTGATGCCGTGGCGGCGGGCGAGCTGGGAGACGACGTACAGGCCGATGCGGCCGTCGGCCAGCAGGCTGGCGACGTTGACCTGGTCGGGGTCGGCGAGCAGCGCGTTCATCCGGGTCTGTTCGCCGACGGGCATGCCTAGGCCGCGGTCCTCGACCTCAACGGCCAGCCCCGAGGTGACGAGGCCGGCGCGCAGCAGCACCTGGGTGTGCGGGGCGGAGAACACCGTGGCGTTCTCGACCAGTTCGGCGAGCAGGTGGATGACGTCGGCCACGGCGTGGCCGCGCAGTTCGCCGTCGATGGGCGGCACCAGCTTGACCCGGGAGTACTGCTCGACCTCGGCGATGGCCGAGCGCAGCACCTCGGTCATCGAGACCGGGTTGCTCCACTGCCGGCGGGAGACGGCGCCGCCGAGCACGGCGAGGTTCTCCGCGTGCCGCCGGATGCGCGTGGCCAGGTGGTCGACGTGGAAGAGGCCCTTGAGCAGGTCCGGGTCCTCGATCTCGTTCTCCAGGTCGTCCAGGATGGAGATCTCCCGGTGCACCAGGGACTGCAGCCGCCGCGCGAGGTTGACGAAGACCTCCAGCTTCTGTTCGCTGCCCGCCTGGCTGGAGAGCTGGGCGGCCTGCACGACGGCGGTGACGGCGCCGTCGTGCGCCCGGGCCAGCTCCGCGGCGAGCAGGTCGAGGTCGTCTGCGTCCTCGGGCGGCGCCTGGCGCGGTCCGCGCCGCTGCGGGGTCTCGCCGCGGCGCAGGGCCTCGACCAGGGCGCGCAGGTCGGCCTCGCCCCGGGCGGCGCTGCGGCGCAGGGCGCCGACCCGGTCGCTGACGAGGCGGGCGGCGCGGTCCGCGGCGACGGCGGCGATCAGGACGGCCGCGGCGGCCACCGCGGCGGCCCCGGCGAGCACGGCCCACAGGGTGGGTCCGGGGCGTGCGCCGGAGGAGCGGATGCCGAAGATGACGGCCGCGCTCGCGCTGAGGGCCACCGCCGTCGGCGGGAGCACGGCGAGCCGCATGAGCTGGGGCCGTATGTGCGTCTCGGGCAGTGCGGGAGCGGGTCGGGCGACCGGACGTCCGTGCCGGCCGCCCTCACGGCGGTCTGCGCGGGCGGCCGGTGCACGGAGGTGAGACATCTGCGTCCTCGTACTGGTCCGTCGGGCTGCCATCCGGACACTGACAGTAGTCGCCCGCGCATCATGTGCGGTGGGCAGTTGACAAAGTCCCCCGGGCAGGGTCCCGCTCTGGTATGACGCCTCGTACGACAGACCGATAACCGCGCCGAAAGGGCGCGCCGAGTACGAAAAGAAAGTGATCCGACCTGGTCAGAAGTGGTCGGAAGACGGCAGCGAGGGCCGGTGCGTACAGGTGTGCGCACCGGCCCTCGGGGTGTCCGGGGTTTGCGGATCGGGCACCCGGCCGACCCGTGGCCCGGCCCCCCGGGCGGCCGGCGCCTGGCCGTCCGCGGGCCGGGGACCGTCACCTTCGGTCACCTCCGGGCCGGCACACCCGCCTCGCCCGCCGGCCCCGGCGGGTCGGCTCACTTGGGCGCGAGCCGCTTGACCAGCCGTCTGGCCTGGTTGGGCAGGCGGTTCCGCGCCTGGGCCTCCAGCGCGCGCAGCCGCTTCTCGCTCGACTCGCGCTGGGCGGCGAGCGCCGCCTCGAGCTTCTTGATCTGGGCGGCCTGGGCGGTGGCCTTCTTCTCCGCCCGGGCGGCCTGGCGCGCGATCGCCTTGTTCTGCTCCCTGAGCAGGGTGATGCGGAAGCGCAGGTCCTCGGCGCTCTCGGCGTCGGAGCGCCGGAACGGCCGGGGGAACCGCGCGGCACGGACCCTGCGGTCGTACTCCTGACCGCCGTCACCGTGGTCGTAGGCGTTCTCCAGGCCGTTCCTCGTCATGAAGTCGAGCAGCCGCCGCAGGCCGTCCTCGTAGTGCGCGTCGAACGCCGTGTGGTCGGCCTCCCCGTAGAGGTCGGCGAGATCCACGTCGGCGTCCGTCTCGGTGAGGACCCGGTGCGGGATGTGGTGGTAGCGGGCCAGTTCGAGGGTGCGCGAGTCGTGGGCGAGGACGAACGCCGGGGTGCCGGCGACCAGGGCGGCGACGTTGCCGTGGATGCGGGTCCCGACGGCGAAGTCGTACGCGGCGAGGGCGTCCGTCCAGCTGTGCGGCTCCAGCGGCACGCACACGTCGGCCGTGCCGATCAGCGGGTGGGAGCCGAGGTCGGGCATCGGCGCGGACTGCCCGGCCGCCGCCGAGGTGTCGCCCCAGTACAGGGTCTGGAGGTCCCGCCCCTCCTGGGCGAAGTAGGTGAGGTCGGGGTACCGGCGCAGGATCGCGGCGTTGACGGCCGAGGCGTGGTCGGCGTTCGCGAGCCGCAGGGCGGTGGACAGCGCGATCCGGGCGCCGTCGGGCAGCGTCCGTCCGCCCGGTTGGTCCAGCCGGTACCCGGGGCCCCGCAGGTAGATCGAGGGGCAGCCGATGACGTCGACGTCGCGGAAACCGAGTTCGCGCAGATAGCGCTCGGTGAACTCGCCGCGCACCCCGATGGACGCCGAACGGTCCAGCACCGCGCCGACGAACCGCTTGACGGCCTCGTCGACGGGCTTCAGGAACGCCGTGTCGTAGTCCAGTCTCGCCTGGGCGCCGACGCCGAACACGACCACGGGCACCTTCAGCCTGCCGATGAGGTCGGCCAGGATGTGCAGGTGCGGGACGAACTTCGCCTTGAAGGCGTTGGCCATCGGGAGCACGAAGACGTCGCACTCCTCGTTCACGCGGTCCGCGTCCGCGGTTTTGAGCTCGGCGAAGTGCGTGGTGTCCACCTGGATCCGGGCGCCCGGCACGGACATGTGCCGGTACGCCGCGTTGGTGTACATCAGATTGCCGACGTTGCCGCGAATACTGTTGCGCACCAGCGTGC
Source organism: Streptomyces sp. WI03-4A (assembly GCF_033792105.1). Classification (NCBI taxonomy): domain Bacteria; kingdom Bacillati; phylum Actinomycetota; class Actinomycetes; order Kitasatosporales; family Streptomycetaceae; genus Streptomyces; species Streptomyces sp. WI03-4A. The sequence continues at coordinate 5,497 of NZ_JARAUO010000086.1, read as the reverse complement.
TCTCGAGCGTGGGCACGTCGAAGGGGTCGTTGCCGGCCTGCATCAGGATTCGCTTCACAGCGCGGGATGCTAGCGCGTGGTGAAGTCTTTACGGAATCCTTGCGAGTCCTTTTCTTCGCGGCTTCCTCGGCGTTCGCCTCGCGTCGCTTTCGTGCTACACGTTTTCCGGTCAGCGCCCGCCGGCCAGGTCCACGTCGGCCTCCACGCCCGCGTCCCCACCCACCCCTGGGACCTCCGCCGTGACCGGTGTCGCGGCCGGGCGCCGCCACAGGTGCGGGACCGGCGCCGACGCGGAGCGCCACCACGCCTCCGCGGGCACCTTCCCGGCGGGCTCGAAGGGCTCGCCGGGGCGCGGCAGCGCCACCGCCTGGCCGGCCTCCTCGGCGGCCTCCTTGGTCCACTCCCCCGGTTCGGCCCAGGCGTGCGGGGCGAGGTTGAAGGTGCCCCAGTGGATCGGCAGCAGCACACCGTGCGGTGCGCCGCCCTGGAGGTCGAGGTGGGCGCGCAGGCCCTCCTCGGGCGTCATGTGGATGTCGGGCCAGAACTCGCTGTACGCGCCGATCTGGATCATGGTGGCGTCGAACGGGCCGTGGGCCGCGCCGATCTCCGCGAAGCCGTCGAAGTAGCCGGTGTCGCCGCTGTGGTAGACCCGGTGCTCCTCACCGGCGACGGCCCAGGACGCCCAGAGGGTGTGCTGGGTGTTGCGCAGACCCCGGCCGCAGAAGTGGCGGGCCGGGGTGGCGGTGAGGGTGAGCCCGCCGATCCGGGTGGACTCGTGCCAGTCGAGTTCGCGCAGCCGGTCCGGGGACACGCCCCAGTGCTCCAGGTGCGCGCCGACGCCCAGCGGCACCGCGAACACCGTGTCCGTTCCGGCCAGTGCCTTGACGGTCGGCATGTCCAGGTGGTCGTAGTGGTCGTGCGAGATGACCACGACGTCGACCGGGCCGAGCGCGGCCAGCGGCAGCGGCACCGGGTGCAGCCGCTTGGGCCCGGCGAAGGGGAACGGGGAGCAGCGCTCGCCCCAGACGGGATCGAACAGCACCCGCCGCCCGTCGATCTCCACGAGCACGCTGGAGTGGCCCATCCAGGTCACCCGCAGCCCGGTGGCGGGCGGTGCGGCGAGGTCGGCGAAGGTGGTCGGATGGACCGGCACGGTGCCGCGGGGCGTGCGCAGCGGCCGGGTGTCCTTGTCGAAGAACACCTTGGCGAGCTCCACGGTGGACCCGGAGGGGCGAGTGCGGGCCACGCCGCCGGGGTTCTGGAAGACGCCGTCCTTGAAATGGGGGGAACGGAGGATGCGCGCGAGGCGCTCCCCACCCGGATCCGCGCCGAAGGCCGCGGGCCGCAGCACGCTGAGCCCGAAGCTCTGGGAACGCAAACCGGTCACGGTACCTCCAGGTGGATCGCTGAGGTCCTCCATTATGGTCGGCCCCTCGACCGGACCTCGATCGCCGGGGTCCGGCCGAGGGCCGGCCGGGCCCCCGCGCACCGCGCACGGGGCCGCCCGGGCGCTTTGACACCGTGGCCGGCCGCTCCGGATACTGACCGGCGATTCAGTAGCAACCCCCGGGAGATCCCATGGCCGCCCCCCTGATGTCGCTCGTCTGGACCGACCACGTCACCGGCCGCCAGGGGTTCCTGGTCGTCGACCGGCTGGTGCGGGGCGTGGCCAGCGGCGGGCTGCGCATGCGGCCCGGCTGCACGCTGGAGGAGGTCACCGGACTCGCCCGCGGCATGACGATGAAGGAGGCCCTGCACTACGACCCCGAGGCGCGCTACGTCCCGCTCGGCGGCGCCAAGGGCGGCATCGACTGCGACCCGCGCGACCCGGGGGCCTACGGCCTGCTCGTGCGCTACCTGCGTGCCATGCGGCCCTGCATCGAGAGCTTCTGGACCACCGGGGAGGACCTGGGGCTCACCCAGGACCTGGTGGACCGCGCGGCCGCCGAGGCGGGTCTGGTCTCCTCCGTCCAGGCGGTCTATCCGCTGCTGGACGACGAGGCGGCGGCCCGCGGGCGGCTCGCGGACGCCTTCGCGGTGGAGGTGGACGGCATCGGCCTGGACGAGCTGGCCGGGGGCTGCGGGGTGGCGGAGTCGGTGCTGACCGCCCTGGACCGAGAGTCGGTGCCGTACCGGGGCACGCGGGTGTCCGTGCAGGGCCTCGGCACCATGGGCGGGGCCACGGCCCGCTTCCTCTCCCGCGCGGGCCTCACGGTGGTGGCCGTGGCCGACGTCAGGGGGACCGTCGCCAACCCGGAGGGCCTGGACGTAGAGGCGCTGCTGGCCGCGCGGGACGCGTACGGCACCGTGGACCGCGCCGCGCTGCGCCCCGGCGACCGCGAACTGCCCGGGGACGCCTGGCTGTCCGCCGACGCCGAGGTGCTGGTGCCCGCTGCGGTGTCGTACGCCGTCGGCGCCGCCGAGCAGGGGCGCGTCACCGCCCGCTGGATCGCCGAGGCCGCCAACATGCCGGTACGGCCCGAGGCGGAGGCGGCGCTGGCCGCGCGCGGGGTGACCGTGCTGCCGGACGTGGTGGTCAACTCCGCGACGAACGCCTGGTGGTGGTGGACCCTCTTCGGCGACATCGGTGCGGACGCGGACGAGGCGTTCGACCGCGTCCGCCGCTCGGTGCGCGCCCTGACCGGCCAGGTGCTCGCCCGCGCGGAGGCCGGCCGCACCACTGCGCGCGCAGCCGCCCACGCCCTGGCCGAGGACCGTCTGGCCGCGCTGGCGGACCGCTTCGGCTGGTACCGCTGACGTCGGCGGGCGGCCCGCGTCCGGCGGGACCCGCCCGGTGGAGTGGCCGGGGTGCGCCGCTCCCGCCGCGGCCCGTTCGGCGGGGCCCGGCCGACGGATTAGGGTGACCCGCGTGGCGAGAGTGCGGTTGAGCGTGGCGGAGCGGCGGGAGGAGATGCTGCGGGCCGCCGTCGGGCAGATCGAGGCGCGGGGCGTGGCGGCGGTCAGGATCGCCGACGTGGCGTCCGCGCTCGGTGTGAGCAACGCGCTGGTGCTGTACCACTTCTCGACGAAGGAGAAGCTGGTCGCCGCCGCGTTCGCCTACGCCGCCGAGGGCGATCTGACGCGGCTGCGGGCGCTGCTCGGGCGGCGCACCTCGGCGCTGCGCCGGCTGCGGGCGGCGGTGCGCTGGTACGCGCCCACGGGGCAGGCCAAGGGCTGGCGGCTGTGGATCGAGGGCTGGGCGGTGGCGCTGCGCGAGCCGGCCCTGCGGGAGGTCACCCGGGACCTGGACCGGCAGTGGAAGGCGGCGATCGCCGCTGTCCTGACGGAGGGCGTGGCCGCGGGCGAGTTCGCGTGCGCCGACCCGGCGGCGGCTGCCCTGCGGCTCACCGCGCTCCTCGACGGGCTCGCGGTGCAGCTCACGTCGTACCCGGGCGCGGTCCCCCGGTCCCGGGCCCAGCAGTGGGTGGACGAGGCACTCGCCCGCGAACTCGGGCTGCCGCGCGAGGCGTTGACCGCGCGGGGCCGCTGACCGCAGGGCGCGGCCGGACGAGGCACTCGCCCGTGACCTCGGGCTGCCGCGCGAGGCGTTGACCGCAGGGGGGCGCTCGGCCGTCCCGCCGGAGGTGCGGCCGGGCGATGCCCGCGTTGCACCCGACGCACTCGCGGTGCGGCTCACGTCGTACCCGGACGCGGTCCCCGGTCCCGGGCCCAGCAGTGGGTGGACGAGGCACTCGCCCGCGAACTCGGGCTGCCGCGCGAGGCGTTGACCGCGCGGGGCCGCTGAGCGGGCACGCCGGGGCGCGGCCGGGCGATGCCCCGTACCGCGGGGTGCGCGGTACGGGGCGGCGGCGCGGCCGTGTTCCGGCGGCTCGCGGCGCCGGCGGTCAGGCCACCGAGGCGATGCGCATCTTGATGTCGTCCGGCGACAGGGTGCCCTTCGCCGTCACGTGGTCGCCGGAGGACTCCCCGCGCAGCCGGCGGCCGATCCACGGGACGAGGTACTCACGGGCCCAGTGGACGTCGTCGCGGCGGACCTCCAGGGTGCCCCGCGGCGGGAGCGGCGGCCACGGCTGCTCGGGGTCGGCCGGAACCTCCAGGCCGAGGGCCAGCCCGGCGCGCAGCGCCACCCGGGTGTGCCCCTCGGGCGACAGGTGCAGCCGGTCGCCGTCCCAGGCCCTGCGGTCCTGCACGGACTTCAGGGACCACAGGTCGAGCACGGGACAGCCGTACCGGTCGGCGATGGCGCGCACGTGCCCGTTGTAGGTCGCGATCTTGCCGCGCAGGTGCTTGAGGAGGGGGACGCCCCGGGTGTCGAAGCCGGTCGTCACCATCACCGTGCCCGCGGCCCCGGCGAGCCGGGCCAGCGCGCGCTCGAAGCGCTCGGCCACCTCGTCCGGGTCGGTGCCGGGACGGATGATGTCGTTGCCGCCCGCGCAGAAGGAGACGAGGTCCGGGGCCAGTTCGACGGCCCTCGGAAGCTGGTCGGCCACGATCTGGTCGAGGAGCTTCCCGCGCACGGCCAGGTTCGTGTACGCGAAGTCGCCCTCGGGCCGCCGGTCGGCGAGCAGGACCGCGAACCGGTCCGCCCAGCCGACGAACGCCCCGTCGGGGCCGGGGTCGCCGACACCCTCGGTGAAGCTGTCCCCCAGCGCCACGTACGACCCGATCACTGATCTGCTGTCATTCTTCGAATCGTCTGCCACGTCGGACCATGATTCACCTTCGGATGTGACCTACGCGACCGTAATACGGGGTTGACGGACGGTGAGATAAGCCACTTCACCGACAGACCGCACTCGGGAATACACCGGCACACATCGCGGGCGGGACACACCGAAGGCCGGTCCCGGGGATCGGGGGCCGGCCTTCGGTGCGTCAGGGAGATGGTTCGCGGGGTGGGCCTCAGCCGACGGGGACGCCGTGCGAGCGGAGGTAGCCGACCGGGTCGACGTCCGACCCGTAGTTCGGGGTGGTGCGGATCTCGAAGTGCAGGTGCGGACCGGTCACGTTGCCGGTGGCGCCCGACAGTCCGACCTGCTGCCCCGCCGTCACGGTCTGACCGGCCGAGACGGAGAGCTGGGAGAGGTGGCCGTACTGGGCGTAGTGCCCGTCACCGAGCCTGAGGACGACCTGGTTGCCGTAGGCGCCGCCCCATCCGGCGGAGACCACGGTGCCGGCGGCGACCGCCTTGACCGGGGTGCCGGTCGGCACGACGAAGTCGACGCCGGTGTGGTGGCCGCTGGACCACATGGCGCCGGGCACGTGGTATCCGGTGCCGATGGTGCCGCCGGTGACCGGAAGGGTGTAGCCGGTGGCCGCAGCCGGGGCGGGGGCGGCCTGCGCCGCCGGGGCCGCCTTCGCCGCCGGCGCCCGGCATCTGCGGCGCCGCACGACCCATGTGGGCGGCGGCTGGCGGGAGTTCGTCGCCGACTTCCGGGCCGCCGTGCGCGGCGGATGGCTCGTAGGGCTCGCCGGCTGGGCGGAGGCCGCCGCGGTCTAGGTGGACGCCCTGGCCACACGGGCCGAGAAACCCGGC
>NZ_JARAUO010000085.1:0-9005 GCF_033792105.1 Streptomyces sp. WI03-4A | reverse complement strand
GCGCCCCGAGAGACCCGGACGTCCCGAGGCCCGCGGGCGCCACGCGCACGCGGAGCATCCCGGCCCCCGAGCACGCCGAGCCCCATGGGCCCCCCGAGACCCCCGGGCCCCGCGCGCCCCGCGCCGGAACCGCGTCCCGCCGAGCCGCTGCCGCCGTCGGCCGTGCCCCTGCTGCGCACGGTGGTCCTGCGCTGCTGACCGGCCCCGCTCCGAGGCCAGTCAGTCCGACGCGAGGAACACCGCCATGCCCACAGACCCGTACGCGGTCCTGCGCGCCCTGCTGCGCGCGGAGGCCAGGCGCAGCGCGCCGCCCCGGCCGGAAGGGCCGGAAGCCGAGAACCCGCCGACGGCGAAGGAGGAGGACGCCCGCTGACGCGCCGGCGGGGGCGGTCTACCGCCTCCGCCGGGCCGTGCCGAACAGGGACCGGGTGATCTCGCGGCCGAGCTGGGTGCCGACCGAGCGGGCCAGCGACTTGAACACGCCGCTGCCGACCACCTCCTCGACCAGCGACGGCTCCCGCTCGGGCGCCTTCGTCCGCGGGGCGGGGGCGGGCCGGCCGGCCTCGGGGGGCGCGGTGCGCCGGGCGCTCAGCCGCTCGTACGCCGACTCGCGGTCCACAGCCTGTGCATAACGTCCGAAGAGCGCGGACGCCCGCACCTCCCGGTCCAGTTCGTCCGCGTCTACCGGGCCCATCAGGGACTCCGGGGCGCGCAGCCGGGTGGCGGCGACGGGGGTCGGGGCGCCCTGCTCGCCGAGGACGGTCACCACGGCCTCGCCGGTGCCCAGGCCGGTGAGCAGTTCCGCCAGGTCGTAGGCGGAGTCCGGGAAGGTCTTCACGGTGGCCGCGAGGGCCTTCTGGTCGTCCGGGGTGAAGGCCCGCTGGGCGTGCTGGATCCGGCTGCCGAGCTGCCCGAGGACGTCGGAGGGCACGTCCTTCGGGGACTGCGTGACGAAGAAGACGCCGACCCCTTTCGAGCGAATCAGCCGTACGGTTCGGGTGATCGACTCCAGGAACGCCTTGGAGGCGTCGCCGAAGAGCAGATGGGCCTCGTCGAAGAAGAAGACCAGCTTGGGCCGGTCGAGGTCACCGACCTCCGGCAGGTCGTGGAAGAGGTCGGCCAGCAGCCACATCAGGAACGTCGAGAACAGCCGCGGACGGTCCTGCACGGCGGGCAGTTCGAGCACCGAGACGACGCCCCGTCCGTCCGGCGCCGTGCGCAGCAGGTCGGCCGTGCCGAACTCCGGCTCGCCGAAGAAGTCCGCCATGCCCTCGGCCTCGAAGGCGGTCAGCGAGCGCAGGATCACCCCGGCCGTGGCGGTGGACAGGCCACCGATCTCCCGCAGTTCGGACCTGCCCTCGTCCGAGGTCAGGAAGGCGACCACCGCCCTGAGGTCCTTCAGGTCGACCAGTTCCAGGCCCTTGGTGTCGGCGTAGTGGAAGATCAGGCCCAAGGACTGCTCCTGGGTCCGGTTGAGGCCAAGCACCTTGGACAGCAGCACCGGGCCGAAGGCGGTGACGGTGGCCCGCACCGGGATACCGCGGCCGAGCCCGCCGAGCGCCAGGAACTCCGCCGGGAAGCCGGCCGGGATCCACTCCTGGCCCACTTCGGCGGCGCGCCCGCGCACCCGGTCGCCCGCCTGTCCCGGCCGCGCGATGCCGGACAGGTCGCCCTTGATGTCCGCGAGGAACACCGGCACGCCCTGCGCCGACAGCTGCTCGGCGACGAGCTGGAGCGTCTTGGTCTTCCCGGTGCCGGTGGCGCCCGCGACCAGACCGTGCCGGTTGAGCACCGACAGCGGGACGCGCACCGGCGCGCCCGGATGGCACCGGCTGTCCCAGAGGAGGGCGCCGAGTTCGAGGGCGGGCCCGGTGAAGGCGTACCCCGAGGCGATCTCCCGAGCCCCGGCGGGCAGCGTCTCGCTGTCACTCATCTCCGGCCCCTGTTCCCGGTAGTTACCGTTATCACCCGTTTGGACACGGCTTTTCCAGCGTCGCACTACGGCGCCATGGCTGCGCCCGGAAGGTCTTGACCGGTAGGCTTTCCGTGTGATCTTCAAGCGCATCGGAAACGGCCGGCCGTACCCCGACCACGGCCGGGAAAGCACCCGGCAGTGGGCGGACGTCGCGCCGCGCCCGGTCCGCCTCGATCAGCTCGTGACCACCAAGCAGCAGCTCGACCTGGAGACCCTGCTGGCCGAGGACTCCACGTTCTACGGCGACCTCTTCGCGCACGTCGTGAAGTGGCAGGGCGACCTTTACCTGGAGGACGGCCTGCACCGCGCGGTCCGCGCCGCCCTCCAGCAGCGCCAGGTGCTGCACGCGCGCGTGCTCGAACTCGACTGACCCGGCGCGACACGCCCGTTGCCCCTTTCGGGTTCCACTGAGCGGCGTCTACTGATCATCTAATAGGCATCGTCGCCCGCGCGCACTACGCTGCGCTCATGAGCATGCTGACTCCCCCCGGCATGGGCGGCCAGTACCGCATCACGGGGGACAAATACCCGCGGATGCGCCGGCCGCGGCGGCGCGGCAGGCTCGCGTTCGCCGTCCTCGCGTCCGTCGCCGCGCTCGGCCTGATCGGCTGGGGGACGCTGCAGCTCATCGACGTCTTCACGGGCGGTGGCGAGAAGGACTCGGCGGCCGGCACCAAGGCGGACTGCCGCACCAAGGCGCAGACCGCCGCCCAGGTCGTGGCGCTGCCCAGGCCCGGCGACATCACGGTGAACGTCTACAACGCCACCCCCCGCGGCGGGCTGGCCAAGGACACGGCGGCCGAGCTGAAGAAGCGCGGCTTCCGGATCGGTCACGTGGGCAACGCGACCAAGGAGTTCGACAAGAAGGTCAAGGGCACCGGGGTGCTCCTCGGCCCCGCATCCGCGCTCAACAGCTCGCTGCCCGTGCTCGCCACCCAACTGGCCGGCGCCGAGCGCCGCACGGACGTCGCCCACAAGGGCGCCGACGTGGACCTGATCATCGGCGACGGCTTCAAGAACCTCACCGCCCGCCCGGCCGCCGACCGGGCCCTGACCACCCTGGCCAAGGCCGGCCAGACCCCCGCCACCCCGAAGAAGAAGCACTGCTGACCCGCACCGGGCCGGGACGACACAGGCACGGTCACCGAGCCCGGTGACCGTGCCTGAGGGAATCGCCGGGTCCGCCCGGCGGGACTACTCGGCGGCGCCGTACAGCCGGTCGCCCGCGTCCCCGAGGCCGGGGATGATGTAGCCGTGCTCGTTGAGGTGGTCGTCGACGGCCGCCGTCACGACCGTCACCGGGGTGCCCGCCAGCTCGCGCTCCATGACCGCGACGCCCTCGGGGGCGGCCAGCAGCACCACCGCGGTCACGTCGTCGGCGCCGCGCTTGATCAGCTCCTGGATGGCCGCGACCAGCGTGCCGCCCGTGGCCAGCATCGGGTCCAGCACGTACACCTGGCGGCCGGAGAGGTCCTCCGGCATGCGCGAGGCGTACGTGGACGCCTGCAGCGTCTCCTCGTTGCGGATCATGCCGAGGAAACCCACCTCGGCGGTCGGCAGCAGCCGCACCATGCCGTCCAGCATGCCGAGTCCGGCCCGCAGGATCGGCACGACCAGCGGCCGGGGGCGGGCCAGCTTCACCCCGGTGGTCGACGCGACCGGCGTCCGGATGTCGACGGCCTCGGTACGCACGTCCCGCGTGGCCTCGTAGGCGAGCAGGGTGACCAGCTCGTCGGCGAGGCGCCGGAAGGTCGCGGAGTCGGTGCGCTCGTCGCGCAGCGTGGTGAGCTTGTGGGCGACCAGGGGGTGGTCGACGACGTGGAGACGCATGTCCCTAACAGTAACCGTGCCCGCCGCCCCCTCGCGCTGGCACCGGCCCGCACCCGGCACCGCACCGGCCTGGCATCAAACCCCCCGACCGAGGGAAAGTGGGAGGGACGGACCCGGGGTGGTGTGACTGTGCCTGACCTGCCTGACCACAAGACCGATGCCGCCGCGCGCGCCGAGGACGCCGCCGGTCCGGGACAGCCCGAGACCGAGGCCCAGCGCCGGCGCCGGCGCGCCCAGTTCCTGCGCGACCTCGCCGAGGCACGCGCGCTGCGCGACCGGGTGCAGCCCCGGCGCGCCAAGGCCGCCCGGCTCCGGCACGCCATGCGGATGCGGACGTTCCGCTGGTAGGGAGGGCCGTCGTCGTACGATCCCGGCAGGAAAGACTCTGGTAAGGAAGATCATCGCCCACGCCGGTGTCCCGGGACGGAGTGCGTGGGCCTCCGGAAAAAGCCGCGTACGATCCGCAGGTGGCGGCAACGAGCGCGCCGGTGGGTCGTGCACCCGCCGGATGCGGGCGCACGATCAAAAGAGCCGGACACAGGGAGCCGAAGACGTCCCCTGAACGCCTTGTTTCTGCCACGATTCCGAGTGGGCGGGGCTCGGAGCACAGCTCTCCCCGCCCAGAACCTCCGCCGGGGGGACCCCCAACCGGCACGCCTATGACCAGTGGGAGAGTCACGGTGTACTTCGCCGCACTGCTCGCGCGCACCGAAGACGGGTGGGAAGCGAGCGACACAGAGCTCGACGATGTGGAGACCCTGTCGGATCTGGCCGACCTGGCCAGGGAAGCCTCTCCCGACGAGGACACGGTGTTCGTCCTGATCGAGCAGGAGGACGCCTGGTTCGGTCTCGTCCGGGTGGACGGCGAGGAGGACCCTCGCATCTTCGTCTCGGACGCGGCCGCCGCCGCCCGCAGCGCCTACGGGGAGCTGCTGCTCACGGACGAGCTGCTCGGCCGCGAGCCCGGCGCGGACGACGGGCCGGACCTGGACGCCCTCGACCTCGACGGCACCGAGGACGGCGAGTCCGAGGAGGAGCCCGAAGAGAACGAGGAGACCGCCGCCGCGGGCGCCGTGCCGCACGGCCCGGTGGGCGACGGAGGGATCCTCGACGACCTGGGCGTCGGCGAGAAGGAGCTGCGCGCCCTCGACCCGAACGATGCGCTGGCCGAGATCGCCGAGGCCCTGGGCGCCTCGGAGGTGCTGGAGACCGTCCGCTGACCACGCCCGGACAGCCCGAGAACCCCCGGGACGCACGGTGGGCGGCCGACCCGGTGCGCGACCCCTGGCGGGCCGCGATGCGGCTCGCCCTGGACGAGGCGGAGCTGGCCGTACGGGGCGCGGACGTCCCCGTCGGCGCCGTCGTGCTGTCCCCGGACGGCACGACGGTGCTCGGCGCCGGGCACAACGAACGCGAGGCCACCGGCGACCCCACGGCCCACGCGGAGGTGCTCGCGATCCGGCGGGCCGCCGCCGCGCTCGGCCAGTGGCGGCTGACCGGCTGCACGCTGGTCGTCACGCTCGAACCGTGCACGATGTGCGCGGGCGCGCTCGTGCAGTCCCGCGTGGACCGCGTGGTCTACGGCGCCCGTGACGACAAGGCGGGAGCCGCCGGCTCCCTGTGGGACGTCGTGCGGGACCGCCGGCTCAACCACCGGCCCGAGGTCGTCGAGGGCGTCCTGGCCGAGGAGTGCGCCGGGCTCCTCACGGCGTTCTTCCGGGACCGCTGACCGAGGGCCGCCCAACCGATTTCAGACCATGCCCCACCTTGCTGTAGGGTCTCCCTCGGTAGCGTGTCCGAGCGGCCGAAGGAGCTCGCCTCGAAAGCGAGTGTGGCGCAAGTCACCGAGGGTTCAAATCCCTCCGCTACCGCTGTAGAAGGGCCCCGTCGCGAGACGGGGCCCTTCGTGCGTTCCCGCGGACCCCGACGGGTTCCGGGGCAAGAGTCCCCGACGGGCGGCCCGTTGGTCCCTTCGGGGGGTGCGGCGGTTACACTCGCCGCCGGCAACAGAGCCCACGGGGCACAGGCACAGGGGAGGCCGCGGTGGCGGTGAACGCCAAGAAGATCGCCGTGTACGTGCTCGTGGTCTTCGCGCTGTACGTGATCATCACGGACCCGGCCAAGGCGGCCGACTACGTCCAGATAGCCTTCGAGGGCATCTCGGACGCGGCCAAGGCCATAGGCGACTTCATGACCTGGCTCGCCGACGGGGCGAAGAACTGAGAGAGCCGCCGAGGAAGCTGAGGTACACCCCATGATCCGCCACCTGGTCCTCTTCAGGCTCAACGACGGCGTCGAGCGCGACGATCCGAGGGTCGTCGCGGGCGTGGAGGCCTTCCGGGCGCTCGGCGGCCAGATCCAGGAGCTGCGCTTCTGGGAGTGCGCCTGGAACATCAGCGACCGGCCCGTCGCCTACGACTTCGCGATCAACTCGGCGGTCGAGGACACGGACGCCCTCAAGCGCTACCTGGAGCACCCGGCCCACCAGGCGGGCGTCGCCCTGTGGCGGGAGTTCGCCACGTGGGTGATCGCCGACTACGAGTTCTAGGCCCCCGCGCCCCGCAGCCCCCCGCCCGGAAAGGCGGGGGGCTTTCGCGTGTCCGGGGTCTCAACTTGGCGTCATCAGGCCACAACACGGGGTTATCGGGTGCTTGCACACAGTGCACATGTCTTGTGATGCTATGACCGCTTTTGACGGATGATTGACCGATGAAGAGGTGGCGTTGACCGTGTCGGCCAGTACTGCGCCGCCCCAGGAGGAGGCGCCCGCCCCCGCCTCCACCCCCGGCGCTCCCGGCGCCCCCGCCACCCCCGTCGCCCCCGAGAAGCGCCGCGGTGCCGACACCCGCGCGCTGACCCAGGTGCTCTTCGCCGAGCTGAAGGACCTGCAGCCGGGCACGCCGGAGCACAACCGCGTGCGAGGGGCGCTCATCGAGGCCAACCTCCCGCTCGTGCGCTACGCGGCCGCCCGCTTCCGCTCCCGCAACGAGCCCATGGAGGACGTGATCCAGGTCGGCACCATCGGCCTGATCAACGCCATCGACCGGTTCGACCCCGAGCGGGGCGTGCAGTTCCCGACCTTCGCGATGCCGACCGTCGTCGGCGAGATCAAGCGGTACTTCCGGGACAACGTCCGCACGGTCCACGTGCCACGCCGGCTGCACGAGCTGTGGGTCCAGGTCAACAGCGCCACCGAGGACCTCACCACGGCCTTCGGCCGCTCACCGTCGACCGCCGAGATCGCCGAGCGGCTGCGGATCAGCGAGGAGGAGGTGCTGTCCTGCATCGAGGCGGGCCGGTCGTACCACGCGACCTCCCTGGAGGCCGCGCAGGAGGGCGACGGGCTGCCGGGCCTGCTGGACCGCATCGGCTACGAGGACCCGGCCCTGGACGGCGTGGAGCACCGCGACCTGGTCCGCCACCTCCTGGTCCAACTCCCCGAACGCGAACAGAGAATCCTCCTCCTGCGCTACTACAGCAATCTCACCCAGTCCCAGATCAGCGCGGAACTGGGTGTGTCCCAGATGCACGTCTCGCGGCTACTCGCGCGTAGCTTCCAGCGGCTGCGGTCGGCGAATCGGATCGAGGCATAACCGGCGCACGGGTGCACGGTCCGGAACACACCAGATCGCACCGGATCGAAAGCAGGATCGATAGGTAACCGGCACGAGCGAATCGCTCACCAGGGCGGTTCCCGACAGTTGTGCTCCGAAATACCGTCAGACCCCGGCTTTCCAGGGCCGATTGGCATCTGACGTGTCGACATGTCACTACAGCGTGTTGCCGACATGTGACATTCTTCCGGAAGCGCGTTTGCCGGACCTCCGGCTCCGGTATTCAGGTGAAGGCTGCGTTGCTCGAATTGCATCGCCGCCCCGACTGTCCCGCGACCCAAAGGGGGTGGCATGTCCGCAGACCAGGGCAGCTCGAAGGTGCTCACGCCCACGAGCGAGGCAGCGCCCAAGGAGCTCGACGCTCTCGACGTGCTCGTTGACGTCACGGCCCTCCAAGCCGTGCCGGCGCCGCCCGTCCCCGCCGAGGCCGTACCGGCACCGGCGGACATCGACACCCGCACCCTGTCCCGCTCCCTGTTCCTGCGGCTCGCCGCACTCGACGAGAACAGCCCCGAGCGCGCCTACGTCCGGGACACCCTGATCGAACTCAACCTCCCTCTCGTGCGCTACGCGGCGGCCCGCTTCCGCTCGCGCAACGAGCCGATGGAGGACATCGTCCAGGTCGGCACGATCGGCCTGATCAAGGCGATCGACCGCTTCGACTGCGAACGGGGCGTGGAGTTCCCGACGTTCGCGATGCCGACGGTCGTGGGTGAGATCAAGCGCTTCTTCCGCGACACCTCGTGGTCGGTGCGCGTGCCGCGCCGGCTCCAGGAGCTGCGCCTGGCCCTCACCAAGGCCAGCGACGAGCTCTCCCAGAAGCTGGACCGCTCCCCGACGGTGGCGGAGCTGGCGGCGGTGCTCGGCGTCTCCGAGGAGGACGTGGTCGACGGCCTCGCGGTCGGCAACGCCTACACCGCCTCCTCGCTGGACTCCCCGGCACCCGAGGACGACGGCGGCGAGGGCTCCCTGGCCGACCGGCTCGGCTACGAGGACACCGCGCTGGAGGGCGTGGAGTACCGCGAGTCCCTCAAGCCGCTGCTGGCCAAGCTGCCGCCCCGGGAGCGCCGGATCATCATGCTGCGCTTCTTCGCCAACATGACCCAGTCGCAGATCGGCGAGGAGGTCGGCATCTCCCAGATGCACGTCTCCCGGCTGCTGACCCGGACCCTGGCCCAGCTGCGCGACGGACTCATCTCCGACTGAGCCTTCCCAACTGACGAGGCGTCAGCCACCATGGCCCGATGCTTCGTACCGGGATGCTTCGTACGACGACATGGACACATGGCCGCCGAGGCGCCGTGACGGCAGCGTCGGCGGCCGTCGTGTGTCTGGGCGCGGCGCTGGTCGCGTGCGGGGGCGGCGCGGGCGGGGGCGGCTACACGGCGGTGGGCGGGGTGCCCCGGCAGACGGTTGCGGCGGGGAAACCGACCGGGTCGGTGCGGATGGTGCCGCTGGACGGCCCGGGCGGCGGCACCGCTCCCGCCGGGACGGCAGGGGGCGCCGGCGAGCGGCCGGCCGCCCCTCCAGCCCCGGACGCCACGGGCACACCGACCGGCACGGCCGGCCGTCCCGGGCCGCACGGC
>NZ_JARAUO010000084.1:0-10279 GCF_033792105.1 Streptomyces sp. WI03-4A | reverse complement strand
CCTGGACATCGAGACCCTGACCCAGCTGGAGGACCTGCTCGACGGCTGGCCCGGCTCGATGGTGGTCATCTCCCACGACCGGTACTTCCTGGAGCGCACCACCGACCGCACCTTCGCCCTGCTCGGCGACGCGACGCTGCGCATGCTGCCGCGCGGCATCGACGAGTACCTGGAGCGGCGCCGCGCCGCCGTCGAGGCCGCCACCCCCGCCCCCGCCCCGGCCAAGCCGGCGACGCCCGCACAGGCGCCCGCTCAGCCGACGGCCAAGGCCGCCCCCGCAGCCGCCGCGCCCGAGGGCCCGGAGCTGATCACGCTGCGCGGCCCGGCCGCCGCGGTCGCGAAGAACATGAACGCCTCCCTGGAGCTGCCGACCGCCACCTCGGTCCGCGCGGTCCCGGTGAAGCTGCTGTTCGACAACCGGATCGTCATCAACAACCACCTGAAGCGCGCCCGGGGCGGGAAGATCTCCTTCACGCACCTGATCGGCTTCGCGATGGTGCAGGCCATCAAGGCCATGCCGGCGATGAACTGGTCGTTCGGCGAGAAGGACGGCAAGCCGACCCTGGTCAAGCCGCCGCACGTCAACCTCGGCCTGGCCATCGACCTGGTCAAGCCGAACGGTGACCGCCAGCTCGTCGTGGCCGCCATCAAGAAGGCCGAGACGCTGAACTTCTTCGAGTTCTGGCAGGCCTACGAGGACATCGTCCGCCGCGCCCGCGACGGCAAGCTGACGATGGACGACTTCACCGGTGTCACGGTCTCCCTGACCAACCCCGGCGGCCTCGGCACCGTGCACTCCGTGCCGCGGCTGATGCCCGGCCAGTCCGTGATCATGGGCGTCGGCTCCATGGACTACCCGGCGGAGTTCCAGGGCACCTCCCAGGACACCCTCAACAAGCTCGGCATCTCGAAGGTCATGACGCTCACGTCGACCTACGACCACCGGGTGATCCAGGGCGCCGCCTCCGGCGAGTTCCTGCGCCAGGTCGCGAACCTGCTGCTCGGCGAGAACGGCTTCTACGACGCGATCTTCGAGGCGCTGCGCATCCCCTACGAGCCGGTCCGCTGGCTCAAGGACATCGACGCCTCCCACGACGACGACGTCACCAAGGCCGCCCGCGTCTTCGAGCTGATCCACTCCTACCGGGTCCGCGGCCACGTCATGGCCGACACCGACCCGCTGGAGTACAAGCAGCGCAAGCACCCCGACCTGGACATCACCGAGCACGGCCTCACCCTGTGGGACCTGGAGCGCGACTTCGCGGTCGGCGGCTTCGCCGGCAAGTCGCTGATGAAGCTGCGCGACATCCTCGGCGTGCTGCGCGACTCGTACTGCCGCACCACCGGCATCGAGTTCATGCACATCCAGGACCCCAAGCAGCGCAAGTGGATCCAGGACCGCGTGGAGCGCCCGCACTCGAAGGTGGAGCGCGAGGAGCAGCTGCGCATCCTGCGCCGCCTGAACGCGGCCGAGGCCTTCGAGACCTTCCTGCAGACGAAGTACGTCGGCCAGAAGCGCTTCTCGCTGGAGGGCGGCGAGTCCGTCATCCCGCTGCTCGACGCGGTGATCGACTCCGCCGCGGAGTCCCGCCTGGACGAGGTCGTCATCGGCATGGCCCACCGCGGCCGCCTGAACGTCCTCGCCAACATCGTCGGCAAGTCGTACGCGCAGATCTTCCGCGAGTTCGAGGGCAACCTCGACCCGAAGTCGATGCACGGCTCCGGCGACGTGAAGTACCACCTGGGCGCCGAGGGCACCTTCACCGGCCTGGACGGCGAGCAGATCAAGGTCTCGCTGGCCGCCAACCCGTCCCACCTGGAGACGGTCGACCCGGTCATCGAGGGCATCGCCCGCGCCAAGCAGGACATCATCAACAAGGGCGGCACGGACTTCACGGTCCTGCCCGTCGCGCTGCACGGCGACGCGGCCTTCGCGGGCCAGGGCGTGGTGGCCGAGACCCTCAACATGTCGCAGCTGCGCGGCTACCGCACCGGCGGCACGGTCCACATCGTCATCAACAACCAGGTCGGCTTCACCGCGGCGCCGGAGTCCTCGCGCTCGTCGATGTACGCCACCGACGTGGCCCGCATGATCGAGGCCCCGATCTTCCACGTGAACGGCGACGACCCGGAGGCCGTGGTGCGCGTCGCGCGTCTGGCCTTCGAGTTCCGCCAGGCGTTCAACAAGGACGTGGTGATCGACCTCATCTGCTACCGCCGCCGCGGTCACAACGAGTCGGACAACCCGGCCTTCACCCAGCCGCTGATGTACGACCTGATCGACAAGAAGCGCTCGGTGCGCAAGCTCTACACCGAGTCCCTGATCGGTCGCGGCGACATCACCCTGGAAGAGGCCGAGCAGGCCCTGCAGGACTACCAGGGCCAGCTGGAGAAGGTCTTCACGGAGGTCCGCGAGGCCGCCTCCCAGCCGGCCTCCGGCCCCGTCTCGGACCCGCAGGCGGACTTCCCGGTCGCCGTGAACACCGCGATCTCCTCCGAGGTCGTCAAGCGGATCGCCGAGTCCCAGGTCAACATCCCGGACACCTTCCACGTCCACCCGCGTCTGCTGCCGCAGCTCCAGCGCCGCGCGGCGATGGTCGAGGACGGCACGATCGACTGGGGCATGGGCGAGACGCTCGCGGTCGGCTCCCTCCTGCTGGAGGGCACCCCGGTCCGCCTGTCCGGCCAGGACTCCCAGCGCGGCACCTTCGGCCAGCGCCACGCGGTCCTCATCGACCGCGAGTCGGGCGAGGAGTTCACGCCGCTGATGTACCTCGCCGAGGAGCAGGCGCGCTACAACGTCTACAACTCGCTGCTGTCCGAGTACGCCGTCATGGGCTTCGAGTACGGCTACTCGCTGGCCCGCCCGGACGCGCTGGTCATGTGGGAGGCGCAGTTCGGCGACTTCGTCAACGGCGCCCAGACCGTCGTCGACGAGTACATCTCGGCCGCGGAGCAGAAGTGGGGCCAGACGTCCGGCGTCACCCTCCTGCTGCCGCACGGCTACGAGGGCCAGGGCCCGGACCACTCCTCGGCCCGTGTCGAGCGCTTCCTGCAGCTCTGCGCCCAGAACAACATGACGGTCGCCATGCCGACCCTCCCGTCGAACTACTTCCACCTCCTGCGGTGGCAGGTGCACAACCCGCACCACAAGCCGCTGGTGGTCTTCACCCCGAAGTCGATGCTGCGTCTGAAGGCCGCCGCGTCGAAGACGGAGGAGTTCACGTCGGGTCAGTTCCGCCCGGTCATCGGCGACGCCTCCGTGGACCCGGCCGCGGTCCGCAAGGTCGTCTTCGTGGCGGGCAAGCTGTACTACGACCTGGAGGCCGAGCGGGTCAAGCGCGGTGTCACGGACACGGCGATCATCCGCATCGAGCGCCTGTACCCGCTGCCGGGCAGCGAGATCCAGGCCGAGGTCAACAAGTACCCGAACGCCGAGAAGTACCTGTGGGCGCAGGAGGAGCCGGCGAACCAGGGTGCCTGGCCGTTCATCGCGCTCAACCTGATCGACCACCTGGACCTGGCGGTCGGCGCCGACATCCCGGCCGGCGAGCGGCTGCGGCGCATCTCGCGCCCGCACGGCTCGTCCCCGGCGGTCGGCTCCGCCAAGCGCCACCAGGCGGAGCAGGAGCAGCTGGTGCGTGAGGTGTTCGAGGCGTAGGCCTCCGGCGGTTCGGCCGCTGCTTTCGAGGGCCCGGTGTCGAGTTTCCGCTCGGTGCCGGGCCCTTCGCCTGTTCGGAGGGGCCGTTCGGAGCGTGCGCGGGTGCGGGTCCGTCGGGGTTGTTCGCGCCGTTCCCCGCGCCCCTTCGGGGCGCTTCAGCCCAGGTAGGCTTCGAAGTCCCAGTAGGGGCGGGTGCGTTGGCGGGCCGAGATGGTGTGGGGGTGCTGGGCGCCCAGGGTGCGGGTGAGGCCCAGGAGGCCGTCCTCCTCCAGCTTTCCGGCCTCCTCCTGTTCGCGTGCCGCCCGCAGGTCGGCGGCGAGCGCCACCTGGCCCGACAGCGTGAGCGGGTGCTGGGGGCCCAGGGTCCGCTGCGCTCTGCGCAGGGTCTCCCGGCTCAGCTCCACGGCGTCGGAGATCCGCCCGTTGAAGTTGCGGGCGCTGGCCGCGTTGAGCGCGCAGCCCAGCACCCAGGGGTGCTCGGTGCCCAGCGTGGCGCTGAGCCCGGCGAGCGCCGCCTCGAACATCGCCATCGCCTCGGCGCGTTCGCCGGCCGCCTGCATGACCAGGCCGGTGTTGGAGAGCATGCCGGTGGCCACGGGGTGGGCCGGGCCGAGCAGGGAGCGGTAGCCGGCCTCGGCCTCGTCGATGAGGTCCCGGGCCTGGCTGAGGTCGCCGTGCTCCCGCAGGAAGTTGCCGTAGTTGGTGAGGAACGCCAGGGTGCGGTAGTGCTCGCGGCCGTGCAGCTGCTCCAGCTGTTCCAGCAGGGTCGCCATGGACGGCCCCACCTCCTGCGCGTGGCTGCCCTCGCGGCGGCGGCACATGGCGAGCTGGGCGCGGGCCTCCAGGGTCTGCGGGTGCTGCTGGCCGAGCACCTGCACATGGAGCCGGACCACGGGCTCCTGCCGGACCAGCGCGTCGCGGTAGCGGCCCAGCAGGCGCAGGCCGTGGGTGACGGCGTTGCCCGAGTTCAGGGTGGTGATGTGCCGGGCGCGCAGCACGCTCTCGCGGCGGGCCAGCGTCTCCAGGTCGAGTTCGTACGCCTCCGCGTAGCGGCCGAGCAGGCGCAGGCCGACGCCCAGGTTGTGCCGCGCCACCAGGGTGGGCGGCTCGTCCTGGCCGAGGAGCCGCTCGTTGCCTGCCAGGACCTCGCGCTGGAGGTCGTCGGCCTCCCGGTAACGGCCCAGGTGGCGCAGGCTGGCCGCCATGGCGCTGCGGGTGACGAGTTCGCCGAGCACGTTGGGCTGCGGGGCCGCCCGGAGTTTGTCCAGCGCGGCGTGGTCGAGGTCGTAGGCGTCGCGGAACCTGCCGCTGGCCCGCAGCATGTTGCTCTGCTGGGTGGTCAGGTCCAGCACCGGCTGGGCCAGCGGGTCCATGAACTGCGACCAGGCCTCACGGATCTTGCGGACCAGGTCGAGACCGCTGTTGTACTCGCCGCTGCGCACGCAGTAGCGCAGACAGTTCAGCAGCAGCTCCTGCACCCGGGGCTGGTTGCTGGCCAGGGCGCCGGAGGGTTCGAGGTGCGGCAGCAGCTCGGCGTAGCGGGGCCAGGTCCGGCTGTCCGCCGGGTTCCCGGGGTCGGCCTCGGCGAGCAGGGTGCGCACCGCCCGGCGGTGCCGGGTGCGGCTGTCCTCGCTGGTCAGCTTGGAGACGATGTCGTGGACGAGCCGGTGCATGTGGACCGACTCCTGGTGCGGGCCCATCTCGGCGCCCACCGGCCCGCGCGTCTCCCGGGTCAGCACCGAGTAGTTGACCAGGGTGTCCAGCGCCCGGGTCCAGGCCGGCAGATCGGTGGCCATCCAGCGCAGTTCCTCGGGGAGTTCGGCGCGCGGGTAGGCCCGGATCAGGCCGAGCGGGATCCGGCCGGGCGCGAACGAGGTGCAGAGGCTGAGCACGTCGATGGCCTGCGGCTGGGCGCCGCGCAGCCGGTTGAGCAGTATCGACCAGGAGGTCAGCGAGGACTGCGGGAAGTCCTCCCCGGAGGCCGGTTCGTCGACGGTGGACAGGCTGCCCTCGCGCACCATGCGCAGGTACTCGGGGACGTCCATGCCGGACTCGCCGAGCCAGGAGGCGGCCTGCACCAGCGGCAGCGGCACGTCGCCGAACTCCTCGGCGACCTCGTTGGCCTCGGCCGCGGTGATGTGCGGCGCGCGGCGCATCAGGTAGGCGGTGGACTCGCTGCGCAGGAAGGTGGGCACCTGCACCACTTCGCCGTGCTCGCTCCAGGCGCGGTTGCGGGAGGTGACGAGGACGTGGCCGCTGCCCTGCGGGAGCAGGGCGTTGACCCCTTCGGTGTCGTCCCAGCCGTCGAAGACCAGCAGCCAGTTGCCGTACGGCTCGCCCCGCCGCAGGGCGTCCCGCACGGCGCGGATGCGCTCGCCGGGCTCGCCGCCGATGGGCAGGCCGAGTTCCACGGCGAGTTCGCCCAGCCGGTCGCGCTGGATGTTGCGGTCGTCGGAGTTGACCCACCACACCAGGTCGTAGTCGGTGCTGAAGCGGTGCGCGTACTCGGCGGCCAGCTGGGTCTTGCCGATGCCGGACATGCCGAGCAGGGTGCAGGCGGCGGCGCCCTGCTCGGCGTCCGCGAGGCGCTGGTGGATGTCGTTGAGCAGGTCGTCGCGCCCGGTGAAGCGCGAGTTGCGGCGCGGGACCTCGCCCCAGATGTCGCAGCGGTTGTCGGGGTAGCGGACCTTGCCCGGCAGTGCCCTCGGGACCCGTCGGCGCTCCAGGCCGAGCCGGCCCAGCAGCCGCTCCTCGGCGGCCTCCTCGCCCAGCCCCCACAGGCTGGCCGGCTCCAGCACCGCCGTGGCCGGCAGCAGCGGACGGTTGGTCAGGTTGACGGCGGCGAAGCGTTCGGCGTGCGCGGCGACGAAGCCGCGCAGGGCGTCGTTCCACTCACCGGCGGGCCGGGGGCCCAGCTCGAAGAACCAGTCGTTGAGCACGAGCAGGATGCGCCCGCTGGACAGCAACAGGTCGCCGAGGGAGTCCTCGAGGGACGCCTCGCGCGGCGGGTCCCAGCGCTGCAGGGTGGTGCGGTGACCCTGGCGCTCCAGGCAGTACGCGATCCATGCCGCCCAGGAACGGTGGTATCCGGGGAAGACCACCAGAAAGTGCTCCGGTGCCCCAGGACCGTCTCCGCCCGACCGCCGCTGCTCCGCCATGACCGCTCCCTGTTCCCGCCGCCGTCCCACGCTGGGCGACCGCATGCATAACGTAACGCAACCGGACCTCTACACGGCGTCATGCCGGGTGCCGGGTCAGTGTGCCGAGCCGGACCAGGTGCCGGTCCATGCCTCGGACGAACTCCCTTCCCGCAGAGGTCAGTTCACTGGAATCGCGCAGGATGGACAAGGCCTCGGCGACCTCGTCCCGGTGGGCCTCGAACCGGCTGTGCGCGTGCAGCCGCCACCCCGGGGGCACGGCCGGTCCCGCCCGGGCCCGCCACCACAGGTCCAGCAGCGCCAGATGCGCGTAGGCGCCCTGCAGCACACCGGACACCGGCCGCGGGTCCGGCCGCCAGGCGACCCGGTGCAGGGTGTCCGCGCCCGGCCGCAGCAGCGGGACGGCCTCCCCGAGCGCCGCCAGCTTGGTGTGGTGCGTCTCGTGCACCAGGAGGTCGGCGAGGGCGCCCGCGTCCCGGGGCGGCTCGGCGAGGACCGCGCCGGGGGCGGCCCGGCGTGTCGCGCTGATCGGGGGGCCGGCGGTCAGGCCGGGGCGTTCCAGCGGGACGAGGGCGCGCACCGTCGCCCGGGTCTCGGCGGCGCGCTCGGGGTGGGCCGCGGCGAGCAGCGCGTGCGCCGCGCCCCAGAGCCCGCTCCAGCGCTCGTGGTCGACGCGGCCGCGCTCGGCTGCGCGCAGCGCGCCGGGGCCGATCCCGCTGGCCGGCACCCGGTAAGGGTTGAGGTCGTCGAGGACCGCGCCGCCCGCCAGTGGGGCCAGCGGCGTCCAGGCGGCGGAGGCGTCGCGGTAGGCGGGGGCGGCGGTCCCGGGCGGTCCGTCGGCGGGCCCGCCCAGGGTGCCGAGACCGGGCAGGTGCAGCGAATGAGGGGGATCGACGCGCGTCACACCACGGCGGCAGCCGGCCCGGACGGCCGCGGCGGCGGCCAGTCCGCCGAGGTGGGCCAGGTGCCGCTCGAAGGGCGGGCCAGGCGGCGCGGCGAGCGCCTCGGTCAGCCAGGCGCCGGTCAGGGGGTAGTCGACCACCTCGCGGACGGCGTCGGCGTCCGTGCGTTCGGCCGCCTCCAGCAGGGACCAGTCCCGTTCGAAGCGCGCGCACGTCTCCGGCCGCAGTTCGGCGCGCTGCCGCTCGTAGCGCAACAGGAGGGCCTTCAGGGTCAGGAGCCTGCGGGCGTGCAGTACGGCACGCAGGGCCGCGGTGCCGTCGGGTGACGGCCGGGTGCCGGCGAGTTCCGTGAGGAGCCCGGGCACGGTCACCGAGGTCATCCGCGGGGTTCCTCGCCGGTGTACGGCTGGACGCAGGCGGCCGAAAACGAATGCCCGGCGGCCTGCCCCGCCACGCCGTCGGGATCGCTGCCGGAGTACCAGACCTCGTGCAGCCGGTGGGCGGAGGTCAGCACCCGGAGCGCGGCCACGACGAGCTGCCGGTCGTCCGCGGCACGCAAGGTGCGCAGGTCGACGCCGGTGAGGTCGGGCGGGACCCGGCTCCCTTCGGCGCCCTGGCCGAGGCCGGCCCCCCGTGTCCTTGGCTCCCCCACCTCGGCTCCTCCCTGCCCCACGCCCGCCCCGCACGGCCGTGACGGCTGCCCAGTTCTTCCCGACAGGCCGGAAGCAGAAACCCGGCCGGGATCAACTCCGGTCAAGCTCGGCCGAGTTGTTCCACTCCTGAGTCCAAGGCCACCACGGCGGAGCCGCTTCGCGCCACTGTTCCTCCGGCATCAGCCGGCCCGCGCCGGCGAGCGGTTCGACGGGCGCGGCGCGGGACAGCTCGACGTCCGCCCAGTCCACCTCCCGCAGCGCGGCCACCAGCCGCTGCCACTGCTCGCGCGCCGCCCGGTACGCCCCGCGTGCCGCGCCGGGCCGGCCCATCAGCGCGAGCACCGTCCCGCTGCCGTACCGGGCCCGGGCCGCCGTCGCCGAACCGGGGTCGGCCCCGTACGCCGACTGCGCCTCCCGTTCGGCGTTCTCGTACGCCTGGAGCGCGTCCATCAGCACCGGCGCTCCGGCGTGGTACCAGCCCTCCAGCCGCACCCGGCCCAGTTGCAGCCACACCTCGGCCCGTACGGCGGCGTCGGCCGCCGCGCGCAGCGCCTGCCCGAGCAGGTGCCGGCTCTCGAACAGGTCGGGCAGGAAGCCCAGATGGCGGAACCGCTGGGCCAGCGCGCTGCCGACCAGGCCCTGCAGGCGGCCGCGCTGCGTGGACCGGGCGGGCAGCGACTTCAGCGCCTCGCGCAGGACGTACTCGGCCCGGTCCACGGTCCCCGCGCCGTCGCGCGCGGAGGCCCGCCGCAGCAGCGACTCGCCCCAGGAGGTGAGCAGCCGGCAGCGCAGGGCGCCCTCCGCGGGGGCGAGCAGGGCGGCCCGCTCGTACGCGGCGTCGGCCTCCCGGGCCTCGCCCGCCGCGTCGTGGAAGGCGGCCAGCGCGGCCAGGCAGGGCAGCAGCAGACCGGGGTCGTCCCCGGCGGACCGCCGGGCCCGTAGCAGGGCCTGCCGGGTCTCGCCGTCCTCGGCGCCGGACTCCCGCAGCGCTCGCGCCAGTTCGAGCAGCGCCGGCGCGCGTACGGCGTCGGCGGCCGCCTCGGCGTCCAGCAGCGCGCAGGCTTCGCGCAGCTCGCCGGCGGCGGCACCGGGGTGCCGCAGATCGAGCAGGATCCGCCCGCGCAGCAGCAGCCGGGACCGGTGCGCGGTGACGGCCCAGGGGACGTCGTCCCGGGGCCGGGGCGCGGGCGCGGCGGTGACGGTGACGTCGTCCTGCGGCCGGGGCGCGGGCGCCGCGGTGACCGTGACGTCGTCCTGGGGCCGGGGTGCGCGCGCCTCGGTGGCGGGCGCGGCCGGGTCGGCGCCGGACTCGGCCGCGTCGGCGTCAGGCTCGGCCGCTTCGGCGCAGGGCTCGGGGAGCACGTCACTGCCGGGGCGGGCGTGGCCGTCGCGGAGCGCGTCACCACCGGGCAGCGTGTCACCGCCGCGGAGCGCGTCACCACCGGGCAGCGTGTCACCGCTGGGGAGCGCGTCACCGCTGGGGAGCGTGTCACCGCTGGGGAGCGCGTCACCGCTGGGGAGCGCATCCCCGCTGGGGAGCGCCTGGCCGTCGCGGAGCGCGCCTCCGTCGGGAAGCGCCTCAGCACCGGAGAATGCGTCACCACCCGGAAGCGCCTCACCGTCGGCCACGGGTTCCGGGTCGTCGCCGGGCCGGGACGAGAACCACTCCCGTGCCCGCTCGGCGAGCCCGGGCCAGGGCGCGAGGCCGGGGTCCAGGACCTCCAGGGCCTGCGCGAGCGGCTCGCTCTCCGCCGTGAGCTGCCACAGTTCTCGGCGGCAGCCGGCCAGTTCCAGGGCCGCCTCGGCCCGCTCCCGGCTGTCGCCGGGCGCCGCCGCGTGGGCCGCGGCGAGCGCGGTCGCGGCCTCACGCAGCAGTTCGGCGCGGCCGCCCGCGGCCCGAGCGGC
>NZ_JARAUO010000083.1:0-10389 GCF_033792105.1 Streptomyces sp. WI03-4A | reverse complement strand
CGGCGGCCGCGATGCTGCTGGCCCCGGCCGTGGCCGAACTCCTGCTGCGCCGCTGCACGCGCCGGTTCGGCGGGGTCACCGGGGACGTGTTCGGCGCCCTCGCGGAGACGGCGGCGACCACCGCGCTCATCGTGCTGGCTCTCGGCCGTTAGGTTCCGCGCCCGTGCCCGGCGAACGCGCCGGAGGGACCCGTGGGCCCAGACCGTGGGGCAGCGTGCCCCAGGGGTGAGCGCCCGTGCCGGGCACCGCGCAGTGCACGGCGGCGCCCCGGGCGCGGGCGGCGCCGGCCGCGTCCGCGTCCGGCGGGACGCCGTACACCAGATGGCACACCGCCGCCCCGGCCGGCCGGGGGCCGGGCTGGGCGGGCGTGCGCAGGTAGGCGCTCCAGGGGCCCTCGAAGGTGACCTGGAGGTCGGCGAGTGGCGCGTACGCGGGGTGCGGCCGGGTGCCGTGGTTCAGCACGAGCGTGACGCAGCCGAGGGTGCGGGCGGCCGTGGTCAGCCGCTCGTAGTGCCGTGCCTCTCCGGCCCCGGACGCCACCTGGTCCAGGAAGGCGCCGTGGGTGCCGTACCAGGCGCGGTAGCGGCGCAGTTCGTCCTCGACGTCCTCGTACGGTCGTCCGCCGTAGCCGGTGTCGGCGTAGCCCAGCAGGGTCACGCCCGCCGTGCGCAGCCGGGCGGCGGTCTGGGCGAAGGCCGCGTCGGGGCGGTCGCCGGGGCCGCTGGCCGGGTTGAGGACGACGCCGTACAGGCGCGGGGCGGCCGCGAGGATCGCCGCCCACTCGGCGGGTCGGACGGAGGGGTGCTCGTAGTAGGGGACCAGCAGGGTGCCCGCCGGTGTGCTCGGAGGTGTGCCCATCGGTGTGCTCATCTGTGTCCCCGTCGGTGTGCTCATCTGTGTGCTCATCGGTGTGCGGTCACCCTTCCCAGCCGGACGCGGACGAGCGCGACCTGGGCGCCGGCCGCGCTCGCGTACACGGCGAGCGCCACGGTGTCGGGGCTGCCCGCGTGGGTGAGCAGGGCCAGGGTCTGGGCCACCGAGGCCGCGCAGCAGACGGCCGTCGCGCCGAGGACGGCGCCGAACGACTGGAGCAGGAGTCCGGTCCACAACACCACGCCGAGGGCGAGCAGGGACGTGAGCCGCGCGGCGGCCGGGGCGGGTGCGTGCGGCCAGGGCGCGGTGACGGCCAGGGTCAGGGTGAGCAGGGCGGCCAGGTAGGCGGTGAGGCAGCGGGCCAGCACGCGGGCCGTGGTCCGGCGGAACTGTCCGGGGGTACCGCTGGTGCGCAGGGCGGCGAGGCTGCCGCCGCGGAAGCGGTACAGCAGCCATTCGGCGGGGCCCATGCTGAGCGTGAGGGCCACGGCGGCCGGGGCGGCGAGCGCGCCGTGCCCGGCGCCGGCCAGGACGTCCCCGAGGGCGGCGTCGACCACCAGCACCCCGCTCGCGAGGCCGAACACGGCGTAGGGCAGGGAGGCGAGCGGCCGTGGCCCGGTGACCGGTGGCGCGGCCGTCCGGCCGGCCCGGCCGGAGGGCCACCATCGCGCCGGCGGGAGCGACTTGGCGTGCGCGGCGAGACGGGGGAGGGCGGCTCGCCAGCGGCGCGGTGCGGTCAGGACCGGGGCGGCCTCCAGCAGGCCGAGGACCGCGACGGCGGCGAGCGAGCCCAGCAGCAGCACCAGACGGACGGGGGCGGGCAGCGGGTGGGCGAGGGTCAGGAGGCCGCCCGCGGTCATCGGCAGCAGCGCGGCGAGCAGCGTCTGCTCACGGCCCATCACCAGCAGGACACCGGACGCGCCGAAGTAGCAGGACTGCCCGGCGGCGAAGGCGACGGCCGCCGGACGGCCGGGGCCCGCGACGGCGAGCGCCACCAGTGTGCCCAGCAGCATGCCGACGGGGGCGCCGACCAGGAGGCAGCGGCGGGCCGCCGGGCGGTCGCCGAGACCCAGCCATGCGTAGGCGCGGTGGGCGAGCCCCTGGTTCCAGGCCCAGCCGCACAGGGCGCCGGCCAGCAGGGTACGGGTGCCGGCGGGCAGACCGAGGGCCTCGTGCGGGCCGGCGAGCAGCGGGTCGCCCAGCACGTAGGCGAAGCCCGGCAGGGCGAAGACCAGCCCGCGCAGCAGGCAGCCGAGCAGCCCGGTCCGCCAGGGGTCGGGCGGTTCGCCGTCCGGCTCGGGGTGGCGGCGCGGGGTGCGGGCGTACAGCTCCTCGGCGAGCGCGAAGGAGTTCTCGACGCCGTAGCGCTCGCGGATCTGGTCGTCGGACAGGCCGTCGGACTCCAGCAGGGCGGCTATCTCGTCCGGGTGGACGGCGGCCGCCACGGACTCGTCCCAGTCGGCGGCGAGTTCGTCGATCGGATCGCGCCGCGCCCAGCCGGGGCTGCGGCGCGCGCCCGGGACGCCGGGCAGCACACGGACGTCGTCGCTCACCAGTCGGTCCCGTCCGTCGCCACCGCCGCGTACCAGGGGTCGCGCAGCTCCTCGGTCCAGTCGGCGACCGTCTCGACGGTGGGCTCGTACACCTGGGGAAGGCCGGCGAGTTCCTGGTAGATGGTGCGGAAGTTGTCGACCGAGCGGCGCAGCGTGAACCGGTCGATCACCCGCTGGCGGGCCGACTCCCCCAGCCGCAGCCGCCGTCCGTCGTCGCGGAGCAGGGTCAGCGCGGCCGCCGCCATCTTCTCCGGCTCGCGCGGCGGGACCACCAGGCCGGTGTCCCCCACCGCCTCGCGGACCCCGCCGACGTCCGTGGAGACGGTGGTGCGGCCGCACGACATGGCCTCGATGATGGAGAACGGGAAGCCCTCGGAGATGGACGACAGCATCACGAGGTGCCCGGCCGCGTAGGCGCGCCAGACCTCGCTGATGCGGCCCTCGAAGGTGAGGCCGTCGGCGATGCCGAGTTCCGCGGCGAGCTTCTCCAGGCGGGTGCGGTAGGCCTCGCCGCCGGCCGGGACCGGGCCGAACAACCGGAGCCTGGTCTCGGGGAGTTCGGCGCGGACCAGGGCGTAGGCGCGCAGCAGGGTCTCCAGGTCCTTGATGGGGTCGACCCGGCCGCACCAGGTGAGCGTGGGCGTGTCGGGTTCGGGCCCGGCGTGCGGGAAGGCGTGCGGGTCGACGCCGTTGTAGACCGTGCGGATCCGGTCGGCGTCGGCGCCGCCGCGTTCCTCCCAGCGCCGGTTGTACCGGTTGCAGGGGGTGATGAGGTCGGCGGCCCGGTAGCCGAGCGAGTTCAGCTCGCGGTAGAAGCCGAGCAGGAACGCCTTGACGGGCCAGCGGTGCCGGTCGGCGCGCTGTCCCAGGTAGCGCTCGCGCAGGTAGATGCCGTGCTCGGTGAGCAGGAACGGCACTCCGTCGAGCCGGTGCGCGGCGAGTGCGGGCAGGGTCGCGAGGCCGCTGCTGACGGCGTGCGCCACCGAGTCCGTGTCGATCCGCACGCCGAGCGGGCGCAGGGCGTGTTCCAGCAGGTCGGTGGCGGTCAGCGCGTCGTGCAGGGTGGGCCGGGCGGCCGCGGTCGGCAGGTGCGGCATCGTCCAGATCCACTGCAGCGAGCGCAGCGCGGTCTCGGTGCGCAGGGCCGGCGAGAGCCATCCGTCGCGGGCGAGGACGGCGAGGTCGTACAGCGCCTCCCCGAAGTCGCAGCGTGCCTCTGGGTCGAGGAAGGACAGCAGGAGCCGCTCGTAGGCGTCGGTGAAGCGGCGCCGGGCCCGGCCGCGGGGGGCGTGGGTCCGGCCGGGGCGCGGGCCCCAGGTGGGCACGGTGGTGTGCCGGCCCACGTTCGGCGGCAGTTCCCAGGTCACGGGTTCCCGGCCGGTGCCGGTGATGGAGACGACGTGGAAGGTCACCTCCGGCATGCCCTTGACGAGCTGGTCGCACCAGGTGCTGACGCCGCCGTGGACATGCGGATAGGTGCCTTCGGTGAGCATGGTTGTCTTGCGGCCGGTACGCATCGCTGCGCGGTTCCCCCCACTTTTCACGGATGCCGTGCGGGGAACCGCGGGCCGGCCGCCGGCTCGGGGTCCGGTGGGGCCGGGCGCGCGGTTCTCCGCCGTACGGCTGCCTCGGCGTCGGCTACGGCAGCTTGAGCGTGAGCGCGGACTGCAGGGCGGCCGGTGCCGCCCAGGCCGAGCGCTGACCGGCGTAGGCCGTGCCGAACGCGGTCGCGCCGAGCAGTTGCTGCTGCTTGGTGCCCTCGGGTGCCGTCACCGGGATCTGGGTGCCGGACGGCGCGTTGACCGTGACGGTGTTGCCGATCCGGTAGGCGGTGACCTTGCCGCCGTCCAGCGCGGTCTGCCACTTGGCCCGGTTCTGCAGCTCGGCGCCGATGGCGCTCTGGCGCAGGTTCACGATCGGGGCGCTGTCCGCGAACAGCGCCCGGTAGTCGGCGAGCACCCGCTCCAGGACCGGGTAGAGCAGGCGGTCCTCGGCGAGGTTCGACTGGTGCGCGTAGTGCGGGCGCGGGTCGTTGCCCAGCACGTGCCCGAGGTCGGTGTGGGCCTCGGCGGGCACGATGGTGTCGGTGTAGCCGGTGGCCGTGTCCAGCGGCCGGGGCAGGCAGGTCGAGGTCGGGTTGTTCTCGCAGATCCCGCTGCCACCGTCCGCCTTGGACGTGTAGATCCAGTTGTACTCGTCGGCCATCTCGGCCTTGGTGCCGACGTTGTAGTACACGTTCATCGGGTGGCGCGGCACGGTGAGGGTGCTGCTGCCGACGGCCCGCTGCTCGGACTCGCGGGAGTTGTCGGAGGCGGTCCACTTCACGCCGTTGGCGGCGAGCGCCGGGCCCAGGTCGGGGTTGTCCTGGGGCTGCTGGGGCAGCGTCTTCAGACCGGAGTGCTCCCCGGTGACCAGCTCGGTGCGGTCGACCGGCAGCCCGTGCCGCAGGGCCCAGTCGTAGTCGTTGGAGATCTCCCCGGAGATGTCCGGGCGGCTCACCCACTTGGTGGAACCGTCGGCGTTCTTCGCACAGCTCCACGGCACGGTCGAGGTGTCCTGCACACAGCCGAGGAACAGGTGGGTGTACGTGTGGTTCACCCACCGGTACCTGGCCTTGTCCCGCAGCAGCTGGTCGGTCAGCGCGTCGGTGCCGCCGTTCTCGCTCTTCCACTCCTCGCCGGCGCCCGCGTTGAACACCATGTCGAGGGTGAAGCCGTGGCTCTGCTCCCAGGAGGCCGCGTACTGGGCGTCGGCCGCCGTCATGCGGATCGGGGTCTCGGTGTCGGTGCCGCCGCCCGCGCAGTCGATGTCGCCGGGGGTGCAGTCGCGCGCGCTGTCCCAGCGGGCGTCCGGCGCGAAGACGTCGTCCACGTGGACGGCGAAGTAGTTGCGGACCTGGCCGAGGTGGACGCCCTGGGTCAGCCATTCGACGATGCCGCGGGCGAGCACCCGGAACTGCTGCTGGTACTGGTTGTAGGCGAAGGTCACCACCAGCTCGCGGCGCCCGTCGTGGGCGTACTCGCCGAGCAGGCTGCCGTTGCCGGTGCCGCCCGGCACGGGGACGTCGACGTAGCTGGTGAAGCCGGTGCGGGGCTGGGCGAGGAAGCCGTAGCTCTCGTCCACCGACGGGGAGTTGTCCTCGAAGGAGAAGGCTCCCTTCAGGTAGCCGAAGGGGCCCGCGCGGCCTGCCGTGGTCACGGTGGCGGTCCGCCCGTCGAGGCTCCCGGCGTAGCCGTTGCTGTCGGTGTAGTCCAGGCCGACCTCGGGGTGGGCCCAGGTGTAGGCGTCGACCTGGGGAATGCCGTACGTCCGCTCGTACGACTCCAGGGCCGTCTGCTCGGCCGAGCCCGCCCCGAAGGGCGCCTCGTTGGGCAGCACCACGCCCTGGAACTTCGCCCGCGGGCGCCCGTTGACCGTGTCGCTCAGAAAGGTGTCGCTGATGGTGGGGCGAGCGGAGTCGTCCAGGTCGACGGTGGTGTACGGGACCCCCTCGCTCTTCAGTTGTGCGGTGATCGCGCCGACGGGGCTTCCGCCGTCGTCGACCACGAGGACCCGCAGGTCGATGCGCGGATCGGTGGCGGCCGAGGCGGCCGGGGCGGTGAGCCCCAGAGTGACCAGCCCCGCGGCCGTCGCCGTCACGGTCGCCGCTCTCCAGCGGCGCGCGCGGTGTGCCATGGCAGTTCCTTCCCCCCAGAAGATCCTCTGTGGTGAATTGGCGGAGGATCAGTGGAAATCATGCGAATCGGTGGGCGATAGGCCCACCGGAACCCGATGAGTGTGGCTCAGGCCGCAGGGGCCCCGGGGCGATAAATGGCCACGACGCCACGGACAGGTGAACACCCGCAGGCATGAGCGAACGCGGGTACGCGCGTAGTCTCGTCCCGGGTGTTCGCCGACAGGGTGAAGGCCCCGGTTGTCCCCTGCCCACAGTCCTGGACCTAGGGTCGGCTCTCGGGCCCGGTCGACCCACCCCTCATCGGCCACAGCAACTTCACATCGGAAGCGAGATTTCACCACCGTGACTGCTCTTACTCTCAGCACCGCCGCGGCGCCCGGCCTGCGGGCCGACGCGATCGTGATCGGTGTCGCCAAGAGCGCTGCGTCTAGGTCTGGGGACCTGGTCGTCGCCCCCGGCGCCGAGGCCGTGGACAAGGCATACGACGGCAAGCTGGCCGGCGTCCTGGAGACCCTCGGCGCCTCGGGTGCCGAGGGCGAGCTGACGAAGCTGCCCGCCCCGGCCGGCTTCAAGGCGCCGCTCGTGGTGGCGGTGGGCCTGGGCGCGCAGCCCGAGAAGGACGCCGGGTACGACGCCGAGGCGCTGCGCCGGGCCGCCGGCGTGGCCGCCCGTGCCCTCGCCGGCTGCCGCAAGGCCGCGTTCGCGCTGCCGGTCGACAGCCCCGGCGCCGTCGGCGCGATCGGCGAGGGCGTCCTGCTCGGCGCCTACGCGTTCGACACCTACAAGGACGGCGCGAAGGACGCGAAGGCCAAGAACGGCAAGGCCCCGCTCGGCGAGGCCACGCTGCTCGGCGGCAAGCCGCGCGACGCCGCCCACAAGGGTGCCGTGGCCCGGGCCGTGGCGATCGGCGAGGAGCTGAACCGCGCCCGCGACCTGATCAACATGCCGCCGAACGACCTGACCCCGCAGGCCTTCGCCGGCGTGGCCCAGGCCGCCGCCAAGGAACACGGCATCAAGATCCAGGTGCTCGACGACAAGGCCCTGGTCAAGGGCGGCTACGGCGGCCTGCTCGGCGTCGGCGGCGGTTCCGCGGCGACCCCGCGCCTGGTCAAGCTGTCGTACTCGCACCCGAAGGCGGACAAGCACCTCGCCTTCGTCGGCAAGGGCATCACCTACGACTCGGGCGGCATCTCGCTGAAGCCGGCCGGTCACAACGAGACGATGAAGTGCGACATGAGCGGTGCCGCCGCCGTGTTCGCCGCGGTGGTCGCCGCCTCCCGTCTCGACCTGCGGGTCAACGTCACCGGCTGGCTGGCGCTGGCCGAGAACATGCCGTCCGGCTCCGCGGTGCGCCCCGGCGACGTGCTGCGCATGTACAGCGGCAAGACCGTCGAGGTGCTCAACACCGACGCCGAGGGCCGGCTGGTGCTCGCCGACGCGCTGTGGGCGGCCTCGCAGGAGAAGCCGGACGCGATCGTGGACGTGGCCACCCTCACCGGCGCGATGATGCTGGCGCTGGGCAGCCGCACCTTCGGGATCATGGCCAACGACGACTCCTTCCGCACCGCGGTGTACGAGGCCGCGGAGGAGGTCGGCGAGCCCGCGTGGCCGATGCCGCTGCCGGAGCACCTGCGCAAGGGCATGGACTCCACCGTCGCCGACATCGCGAACATGGGCGAGCGGATGGGCGGTGGCCTGGTCGCCGGTCTCTTCCTGCGCGAGTTCGTGGGCGAGGGCATCACCTGGGCGCACCTCGACATCGCCGGTCCGGCGTTCAACGAGGGCGGCCCGTTCGGCTACACGCCGAAGGGCGGCACCGGTTCCGCCGTGCGCACGCTGGTCCGGCTCGCCGAGCTGACCGCGGCGGGCGACCTGGGCTGACCCCCCCGGCCCCGCCGCTCGCCCGGCGGGCCACGACAGGGGCGCGAGGAGCTGTTCACGCAGCTCTTTGCGCCCCTGCGCCGTGCTCGCCTTCGTTTCGGGGGTACGTGGGGTGTCTCACACTCAGGCCCCGCGTCTCGTACGCCTCGAACAAGTGCAAAGATGGAGCCCGGCAGGACAGGGCCCCCACCGAAGGGCCGAAGCATCAAGCGGCCGGACACCAGCCGCCCGCCGGTCACTGGAGATCGGCGCAAGGCGCACATGCATGGAGGACGTGACGTGGCGAACGACGCCAGCACCGTTTTCGACCTAGTGATCCTCGGCGGTGGTAGCGGTGGTTACGCCGCGGCCCTGCGCGGGGCGCAGCTGGGCCTTGACGTCGCCCTGATCGAGAAGGACAAGGTCGGCGGCACCTGCCTGCACCGGGGATGCATCCCCACCAAGGCCCTGCTGCACGCCGGCGAGGTCGCCGACCAGGCCCGCGAGAGCGAGCAGTTCGGCGTCAAGGCCACCTTCGAGGGCATCGACATCGCGGGTGTCCACAAGTACAAGGACGGCGTGATCTCCGGCCTGTACAAGGGCCTGCAGGGTCTCGTCGCCTCCCGCAAGGTGACGTACATCGAGGGTGAGGGCCGGCTGTCCTCCCCCACCTCCGTCGACGTGAACGGCCGGCGCGTCCAGGGCCGCCACGTC
Organism: Streptomyces sp. WI03-4A; assembly: GCF_033792105.1. Lineage (NCBI taxonomy): Bacteria > Bacillati > Actinomycetota > Actinomycetes > Kitasatosporales > Streptomycetaceae > Streptomyces > Streptomyces sp. WI03-4A. The sequence continues at coordinate 1,713 of NZ_JARAUO010000083.1, read as the reverse complement.
CTGCTGGCGACCGGCTCCGTGCCGAAGTCGCTGCCGGGCCTGGAGATCGACGGCAACCGCATCATCTCCTCCGACCACGCCCTCGTCCTGGACCGCGTGCCGAAGTCCGCGATCATCCTGGGCGGCGGTGTCATCGGCGTCGAGTTCGCCTCGGCGTGGAAGTCCTTCGGCGCGGACGTCACGGTCGTCGAGGGCCTGAAGCACCTCGTCCCGGTCGAGGACGAGAACAGCTCGAAGCTCCTGGAGCGCGCGTTCCGCAAGCGCGGGATCAAGTTCAACCTCGGCACCTTCTTCCAGAAGGCCGAGTACACCCAGGACGGCGTCAAGGTCACCCTCGCCGACGGCAAGGAGTTCGAGGCCGAGGTCCTGCTCGTCGCCGTCGGCCGCGGCCCGGTCTCCCAGGGCCTCGGCTACGAGGAGCAGGGTGTCGCCATGGACCGCGGCTACGTCCTGGTCGACGAGTACATGCGCACCAACGTTCCGACCATCTCCGCCGTCGGCGACCTCGTCCCGACGCTCCAGCTCGCGCACGTCGGCTTCGCCGAGGGCATCCTGGTGGCGGAGCGTCTGGCCGGTCTGAAGACCGTCCCGATCGACTACGACGGTGTCCCGCGGGTGACGTACTGCCACCCGGAGGTCGCCTCCGTCGGCATCACCGAGGCCAAGGCCAAGGAGATCTACGGCGCGGACAAGGTCGTCGCTCTGAAGTACAACCTTGCGGGCAACGGAAAGAGCAAGATCCTCAACACCGCGGGCGAGATCAAGCTCGTCCAGGTGAAGGACGGTGCAGTGGTCGGCGTCCACATGGTCGGCGACCGCATGGGCGAGCAGGTCGGCGAGGCCCAGCTGATCTACAACTGGGAAGCGCTGCCGGCCGAGGTCGCCCAGCTCATCCACGCCCACCCGACGCAGAACGAGGCGCTCGGCGAGGCACACCTGGCGCTGGCCGGCAAGCCGCTGCACTCCCACGACTGACCTTCGGTCAACGGGCGCGACGACACAGACTTCCGCAATTCGTAAGGAGCAACCGAAACCATGGCGGTTTCCGTAACCCTTCCGGCGCTCGGCGAGAGCGTCACCGAGGGCACTGTCACCCGCTGGCTGAAGGCCGAGGGCGAGCGCGTCGAGGCCGACGAGCCGCTGCTCGAGGTCTCGACCGACAAGGTCGACACCGAGATCCCCTCGCCCGCCGCCGGTGTGCTGGCCTCCATCAAGGTCGCCGAGGACGAGACCGTCGAGGTCGGCGCCGAGCTGGCCGTGATCGACGACGGTACGGGCGCGCCCGCTGCCGCTCCGGCCCCCGCCGCCGCCGAGGCCCCGGCTCCGGCCGCCCCGGCGGCCGAGGCCGCCCCCGCCCCGGCTCCGGCCCCCGAGGCCCCCGCCGCGCCGGCCGCCCCGGCCGGTGGCGCCGAGGGCACGGACGTGGTCCTGCCCGCGCTCGGTGAGTCCGTCACCGAGGGCACCGTCACCCGCTGGCTGAAGTCGGTCGGCGACTCCGTCGAGGCCGACGAGCCGCTGCTCGAGGTCTCCACGGACAAGGTCGACACCGAGATCCCGGCGCCCACCTCCGGTGTGCTGCTCGAGATCGTGGTGGGCGAGGACGAGACCGCCGAGGTCGGCGCCAAGCTCGCCGTCATCGGTGCCCCCGGCGCCGCCCCGGCCGCCGCTCCGGCTCCGGCCGCCCCGGCCCCGGCCGCGGCTGCTGCCCCGGCG
>NZ_JARAUO010000082.1:0-11461 GCF_033792105.1 Streptomyces sp. WI03-4A | reverse complement strand
GGCGGGCGGGGCGGCCGGCTGCTGCGGCGCGGCCGCGGGGGCGGCGGGCTCCTCCACCGAGACACCGAAGTCCGTCGCGATGCCCGCGAGGCCGTTCGCGTACCCCTGGCCGACGGCCCGGGCCTTCCAGGCGCCGCCCCTGCGGTAGATCTCCACGACCACCAGCGCGGTCTCGGTGCCGAGCTGCGGCGGTGTGAAGGTGGCCAGGACCGAGCCGCCGTCGGCGTCCCGGACCGTGGCGGTCGGCTCGATGCCCTGGAAGGTCTGGCCGGCCGCGTCCGGGCTGGCCGTGACCACGATCTTCTCGATCTCCGGCGGCACGGCGGCGGTGTCGACCGTGATCGCGTCGGGCGCCGCGCCGCCTCCGGACGTGTACGTCACGCCCGGCCCGGCCGGCTGGTTGTAGAAGATGAAGTCGTCGTCGGAGCGCACCTTGCCGTCGGCGGTGAGCAGCAGGCCCGACACGTCGAGCCGCACCGGGGCGGCGACGTCCACCGTCACGCGTGCGACCGGCAGAGGGATGTTCGAGCCAGGGGTCATAGCTGTCATGCCGGGTGAACGAACGACACCGCTTTACCGTTCCCTTACCGACGTCCCGGCGGCCCCGCGCCCCCCGATCGGCTCAGGGCACCCCCGGTCGGCTCAGGGCACCACCACGATCTTGCGGCCCACCCCGGCGGCGAACTGCTCCAGCGCCTCGGGGTAGCGCTCCAGCGGGATCCGGTCGCTGATGAACACCTCCGGGTCCAGCACCCCGCCCGCGAACAGCTCGGCCGCCCGCTCGAAGCTGTGCAGCACCGCCATGGAGCCGGTGACGGTGATCTCCTGGTTGTAGATCCGGTACGGGTCGATGGTGACCCGGGTCGCGTAGTCCGCCACCCCGAACTGCAGGAACGTGCCCGCCTTCGCCACCCGGTCCAGGCCGTCCTGGATCGCCGCCGCGTTGCCGGTCGCGTCCACGACCACGTCCCAGCCCTGCGGCCGGTCCAGGTCGTCCGCGCCGGCCGCCGCGCCCGAGACGCCGAGCCGGCGGGCCGTCTCCAGCCGGGCGGGGTTGACGTCCACCACGTCCACACTGGCCGCGCCGGTGCGCTTGGCCAGTTCGAGCATCATCAGGCCCATGGTCCCGGAGCCGTAGATCAGCACGTGCGCGCCGAGGCGGGCGCGCAGCACGTCGTACCCGCGCACCGCGCAGGACAGCGGCTCGACCAGGGCCGCGTCCTCGGTGCGCACGTGCTCGGGCAGCTTCACGCAGTTGGCGACCGGGGCGACGGCGTACCGGGCCGCGCCGCCCGCCGTGGTCACGCCGATCGCGGCCCAGCGCTCGCACAGGTTGTTGTGGCCGGTACGGCAGTAGCGGCACTCGTGGCAGTACAGGGAGGGATCGACGGCCACCCGGTCGCCGACCGCGGCCTCGGTGACCTGGGTGCCGACCCCGACCACCGTGCCCGCGAACTCGTGGCCGGGCACGATCGGCAGCTTGGGCGCGAACTCGCCCTGGAGGATGTGCAGGTCGGTGCCGCACAGACCGCAGGCCGCGACCTCGACAACGACCTCGCGGGGCCCGGGCGTGGGGTCCGGGACCTCGGTGACGACGGCGCGGCCCACGGACTCGATGACGGCGGCCTTCATTTCACGGCTCCCAATGACAGGCCCTGGACCAGCTTGTCCTGGGCGGCGAACCCCGCGGCGAGCACCGGCAGGGAGACGACGAGCGACGCGGCGCACACCTTGGCCAGGAACAGGCCCTGGCTGGTGATGAAGCCGGTCAGGAAGACGGGGGCGGTCCCGGCGACCACGCCCGTCAGGACCCGGGCGAACAGCAGTTCGTTCCAGCTGAAGATGAAGCAGATCAGGGCGGTGGCGGCGATGCCGGGCAGGGCGATCGGGGCCACCACGCGCGCGAGGATCACCGGCAGGGGCGCGCCGTCCACCCGGGCCGCCTCGATGACCGCCACCGGCACCTCGGCCAGGAAGGACTGCATCATCCACACCGCGATCGGCAGGTTCATCGAGGTGTAGAGGACGACCAGCAGCCAGATGTTGTCGAGCATCCCGGCGTTCCTGGCGAACAGGTAGATCGGCAGCAGGCCCGCCACGGCCGGCAGCATCTTCGTGGACAGGAAGAAGAACAGCACGTTCGTCCACTTGCGCACCGGCCGGACCGACAGCGCGTACGCCGCCGGCAGGGCGAGCAGCAGCACGCACACCGTGGACGCCACGGACGCGACCGTGGAGTTGATCAGCGCGGGCCACGGGCTCGCGCCGCCGCCGGTGCCGAAGAACTCGCGGTAGCCGTCCAGGGTGAGGGAGGCGGTGAGGGACGGCGGGTTGGTCGCCGCGTCCGCCTCGGAGTGGAAGGACGTCAGGGCCATCCACGCGATGGGCAGGAAGAAGACGACGCCGGCCAGCCAGGCCACCAGGCCGAGACCGGATCCCCGGCGCGCCCTGCGCCGTACGGCCGTTGCGCTCATGCGCGGGACACCTCCTCGCGGAACAGGGACGACACCACGCGCAGGGCGAAGGTCGCGATGACGATGGAGCCGATGACCACCAGGACGCCGGCGGCCGAGGCGAGGCCGTTCTCGTGGGCCTGGTAGAAGCTCTGGTAGACGGTGTAGGGCAGGTTCGCCGTGCCCAGGCCGCCGGACGTGAGGGTGAAGACCGCGTCGAAGTTCTGCACGATGTAGACCGACCCCAGCAGGGCGCCGAGTTCCAGGTAGCGGCGCAGGTGGGGGAGGGTCAGATGGCGGAAGACCTGCCAGTCGCTCGCGCCGTCGACCCGCGCGGCCTCGATCTGCTGCTGGTCCCGGCTCTGCAGTCCGGCCAGCAGGATCAGCATCATGAACGGCGTCCACTGCCACACCAGCGAGGCCTCGACCGCGAGCAGCGGGGTGTTCGAGATCCAGTCGGGCTGTGGGCCGCCCACATAGTGCAACAGCCCGTTGAACAGGCCGTATTCGGGGTTGTAGAGCACATGCTTCCAGAGCAGGGCGGCGGCCACCGGCACCACCAGGAAGGGGGCGATCAGCAGGGTGCGGACGATCCCCCGGCCGCGGAACCTGCGGTCCAGCAGCAGGGCCAGGGCGAGGCCCAGGACCAGACTGGCCAGCACCACCGCCACCGTGAGCAGCACGGTCGTCCACACCGAGTGGCGCAGGTCCGTGTCGGTCAGCACCTGGCGGTAGTTGGCGAGGCCGGTGAACCGGCGGGCCCTGGGATAGAGGGCGTTCCAGTCGAAGAAGGAGATCACCAGCGTGGCCACGAACGGCAGCTGGGTCACCACGATCATGAAGACCAGGGCCGGCAGCAGCGGGGCCCGGGTGACCCAGGCGCGCAGCCGGGCGGGGGGCTGCTTCGCCGCGCGTACGGCGGTGGCCGTGAGGGGAGCCGTCGTCGCTGTCATCGTCCCTCGTACTCCTTGGAGATCTTCTCTGCGAGCTGCTGGGACCTGCGCAGGGCCGCGTCCGTGGACTGGTGTCCGGCGATGGCCGCGCTGATCTCCTGGGAGACCTTGGTGCCGAGGTCGGTGAACTCGGGGATGCCGACGAACTGGATGCCGGGCGCGGGGCGCGGCTGCACGCCGGGGTCGTCCGGGCGGGCGCTCTCGATCGCCCGCCGGGTCATCTCCTGGAAGGCGGCGGCCGACCTGCGGTAGTCGGCGTTCGTGTAGGTCGACGCCCGCTTGCCCGCCGGGACGTTCGGCCAGCCGCTGGTCTGGCCGACCAGTCGCTCGTACCCCTTGCTCGACGCCCAGGAGACGAACTTCCACGCCTTGTCCGGGTTGTGGGAGGCCTTCTGGATGCCCCAGGCCCAGGTGTAGAGCCAGCCGGAGGACGGGGTCCGCTCCACGGGGGCGGGGGCGTAGCCGAGCCTGCCCCGGACCGGGGAGCTGTCCGCCTCCAGCAGGCCCGCCGCCGAGGTGGCGTCGTACCACATGGCGACCTTGCCCTGGGTCATGTCGTTGAGGCACTCGGCGAACCCGGACTGGGCCGCGCCCGACTCGCCGTGCGCACGGACCAGATCGACATAGAACTTTGTCGCCTTCACGAACTCGGGGGAGTCCAGGCGGGCCTTCCAGCCCTTGTCGAACCAGGTCCCGCCGAAGGTGTTCACCACGGTGGTGAGCGGGGCCATGAGCTCGCCCCAGCCGGGCAGTCCGCGCAGGCAGATGCCCTTCATGCCGGGGCGCGCGCCGTCCGCCTTCGCGGCGAGGTCGGCCACCTGCCGCCAGGTCGGGCGGGCGGGCATCTTCAGGCCCTTCGCGGAGAAGACGTCCTTGCGGTACATCAGGAAGGACGACTCGCCGTAGAAGGGCTGCCCGTAGAGCCTGCCGTCGTCGCCGGTCAGGGAGCGGCGCATCGGCTTCAGCACGTCCTGCTCGTCGTAGCCGGGGTCCCGGCCGACGTAGGAGTCCATCTCGTGCAGCCAGCCGTTGCGGGCGTAGATCGGTATCTCGTAGTTGGACAGGGTGGCCACGTCGTACTGGCCGGCCTGGTTGGCGAAGTCCTGGCTGATCTTGTCGCGGACGTCGTTCTCGGGCAGGACCGTGAAGTTGACCTTGATGCCGGTCTCCCGGGTGAAGTGGGCGGCGGTCAGCTTCTGCAACTCGGTCATCTGGGGGTTGTTGACCATCAGCACGTTGATGGAGTCGCCGCCGGAACCGGTCCCGCCGGCCCCGACCCAGCAGCCGGAGAGCAGCGGGGCGAGCAGCGTCCCAGCGGCGGCCGCGGCGAGCGCGGCTCGCGGCCTCCGTCGGCTCGGGGTGCGCATGAATCGCTCCTGGATGTATCGGTATATAAGGGGCGGGCTTCGGTGTGAAGCACCCCCGGGGGTGGGTGAGTCGGCGGTTCAGACCCGGATGACCTGCGGGCCCAGCAGGGAGTAACGGTTGGCCTCGGCGGCCGGCAGCAGGGTGCTCGTCACGATCGCCTCCAGCGCGCCGACCTCGGCGAACCGGCAGAAGCTGACGGCCCCGAACTTGGTGTGCGTGCCCGCGAAGACAGTGCGCCGCGCGGCCCGGATGGCCTGCGCCTTGACCTCGCTGACCGCGGGGTCCGGGGTGGTCAGACCGTGTTCGCGGGAGATGCCGTTGGCGCCGATGTAGGCGAGGTCGACCACGAAGCCGGCCAGCATCTTCGTCGTCCAGTGGTCGACGGTGGCCAGCGTGCCGGCCCGGACCCGCCCGCCGAGCAGCAGCACCTGGGTGTGCTCGGCCTCGGCGAGGGCGCCCGCGACCGGCAGGGACGCGGTGACCACGGTCAGCGGCCGGTCCGCGGGCAGCGCCTCGGCGATGAGCTGAGGGGTGAAGCCCTCGTCGACGAACACGGTCTCCGCGTCGCCCAGCAGCTCGGCGGCGGCGGCCGCGATCCTGCGTTTCTCGGGCACGTGACTGGTCGCGCGGAAGGCGAGCGTCGTCTCGAAACCGGCGCTCTCCACCGGATAGGCGCCGCCGTGCGTACGCCGGACCAGGCCGTGGTCCTCCAGCGCCCGCAGGTCGCGCCGGATGGTCTCCTTGGCCACGCCCAGGACGGCGGCGAGCGCCGTGACGTCGACCGAGCCGGTGGCGCGCGCGGCGCGCACGATCTCGCGCTGGCGCTCTTCCGCCGTTCTGGTACTCATGCCGTCACCCGCTTCTTCCTCCGGAGCCGCCCGTTCGGGCCCTGGGGGAATTTCTACAGCGGGGGTGCGGCGCCGACCAGGTCTGTTGCGGGTCCGATGCTGCCCGGGTGTGCCCGTTCGCCGTGCGCTGTGCCCGGCTCGGACCTGCGCGGCCGTGCGCGGCCGCGTCTGAGCGGGCGGCCCGGATGCCCGAACACGGCGGCGGGCGGGCCCGTTCGGTGCCCGCCCGCCGCGCGGGTGGCCGTTTCCGGCCGTCCGAAGGCGCCTCAGTACGGCCAGATGGGCGGGTCGTTCACGAAGTGGCCGCCCAGGTGGCTGTGGGCCGGGTTGTCCGGGTCCAGCTCGCCCTGTTCGGCGATCAGCTTGTCCGCGTACGGCTCGGAGTCGTCCCGCGGCTCGTAGCCGAGGGCCCGCGCGGACGTGAGGTCCCACCACAGGCGGGTGTTGGCGGAGGAGCCGTGGACGACCGTGTGGCCGACCCCGTCGGCGGTCAGGGCCGCGTGGAAGAGGCGGGCGCCGTCGGCCGGGCTCATCCACACCGAGAGCATGCGCACGCTGGTCGGCTCCGGGAAGCACGAGCCGATGCGCACCGAGACGGTCTCCAGGCCGTGCTTGTCCCAGTAGAGCTGGGCCAGGTCCTCGCCGAACGACTTGGACAGGCCGTAGAAGGTGTCCGGGCGGCGCGGGGTGTCGACGGGGATCAGCGCCTCGCCCGGCCGCGGGGCGGGGGTGAAGCCGACGGCGTGGTTGGAGGAGGCGAAGACGATCCTCGGCACGCCTTCGAGGCGGGCGGCCTCGTACAGGTGGTAGGTGCCCTCGATGTTCGACCGCAGGATCTTCTCGAAGGGTGCCTCCAGGGAGATGCCCGCGAGGTGCAGGACCGCGTCCACGCCCCGCACCGCCTCGCGCAGCGCCTCCCTGTCGCCGAGGTCCGCGGTGATCGCGTCCGGCGCGCCCTCGACCGGCCGCACGTCGAACAGGCGCAGGGTGTAGCCGTACTCCGGCAGCAGGGACCGCATCAGCGTGCCGAGCCCGCCGGCGGCGCCGGTGAGCAGAACGGTGCGGGGAGCGGGCATCCTCGGTCTCCTTGCTGTCCTGGGCGAAGTCCTGCGCTGATCCTGCGGCGAGCCCTGTGCCGACCCTGTGTCGACGGCACGCGTACGGTTCGCGTGCGTAGCGGGCATTCACATCCGTAGACGCAGGGTCACGCTAAAGAGGGTCGGGCGCCGGGTCAAGTGTGCTGTGGCGTGCGGGAATCCGCCGCGGTGCCGCCGGTGTGACCGCTTGACCGCCCCGGAGGGTGCCCCGTAGCGTGAAGTTGTTCATGAATATGGACGCAGATCAGGAACATGCACCGATGACCTGCACCGACAGGGAGCGCCCGTGACGCCAGCCCCTCTCGCCGCCCGGTTCCGCGACCCGAGCGGGCCGCTGTTCTTCCCGGTCACGGCCTACGGCCCCGACGGCACCGTGGACCTCGACGTCTACCGCGCCCACGTGCGCCGGGGTGTCGCGGACGGTGCCGCCGCCGTGTTCGCCTGCTGCGGCACCGGGGAGTTCCACGCGCTGCTGCCCGAGGAGTTCGAGGCCTGCGTCCGGGCGGCGGTGGAGGCGGCCGGGGGGCGGGTCCCGGTGGTCGCGGGCGCGGGGTACGGCACCGCGCTCGCCGTCCGCTACGCGCGCCTCGCCGAGGACGCGGGCGCCGACGGGCTCCTCGCCATGCCGCCCTACCTCGTGCAAGCCCCCCAGGAGGGGCTGCTGCGCCACTACCGGGAGATCGCCGCGGCCACCGCCCTGCCGGTGATCGTCTACCAGCGCGACAACGCCGTCCTCACCCCCGCCACCGCGGTCGCCCTCGCCCGCACCGACGGCGTCATCGGTGTCAAGGACGGCCTCGGCGACCTGGACCTCATGCAGCGGATCGTCAGCGCCGTGCGCACCGAGGCCCCCGGCGACTTCCTGTACTTCAACGGCCTGCCCACCGCCGAGCAGACCCAGCTCGCCTACCGCGCCCTCGGCATCACCCTGTACTCCTCCGCCGTCTTCTGCTTCGCCCCCGGGATCGCCGTCGCCTTCCACCGGGCCCTGGCGGACGGCGACCAGGACACCGTGCGCCGCCTCCTGGACGGGTTCTACCGCCCCTTCGTGGAACTGCGCGCGCAGGGCCGCGGCTACGCCGTCTCGCTCGTCAAGGCGGGCGTACGGCTGCGCGGCCTGGACGTCGGCGAGGTGCGCCCGCCGCTGCACGAACCGTCCGAGGACCACGTCGAACGGCTGGCCCGGCTGATCGAGCGCGGACACGCGCTGCTGGAGGGGGACGCGTGAAGGCGTCGGCGTTCGTCTACCCATGGGACGTCGGCGGGGACCCGGAGGCCCCCGCCCGCATCGCCGCCCTCGGCGTCGAGCAGGTGACCCTCGCCTCCGCCTACCACTCGACCCGCGCCCTCACCTCCCGCCACCCGCGCCACCGCATCGTCACCGCCGAGTACGCGGCCGCCCTCTACCCGGTCGGCCACCGCTGGGCGGGCCGCGGGCTGCGGCCCTACCCGGCCGGCCGCTGGGCGCCCGGGGACGCCTACGGGGAGGCCGCCGGGGCGCTCGCCGCGGCCGGTCTCGAGGTGCACACCTGGGTCGTCCTCGCGCACAACTCCCGTATGGGCGCGGAACATCCGGACACCTCGGTCGTCAACGCCTACGGCGACCGCTACCCGTGGGCCCCCTGCATCGCCCAGCCCGCCACGCGCGCGTACCTGGTCGACCTGGCCGCCGAGGCCGCCGTGCGCCCCGGCGCGCGGGGCACCGAGCTGGAATCCCTGGGCTGGTACGGCCTGCAGCACCTGCACGCCCACGACAAGACCGCCGGGGTCGGTCTCGGGGACGCCGGGCAGTACCTGATGTCGCTCTGCTTCTGCCCGGCCTGCCGGAGCGGGTACGGCGAAAAGGGCCTCGACGCCGACGAACTGGCGGCCGCCGTGCGCGACGCCCTCGAACCGCTGTGGCGCGGCGCCGCCGACGACGGGGGCTGGCCCACGGTCGGCAAGCTCCTCGGCGAGGACCGGGCCGCCGCCACGCGCGCGTGGCGCGACACCACCGCCCGCACCCTCCAGGAGCAGGCCGTCGCCGCCGTGCGCGCGGCCGCGCCCGACGGCTTCCAGGTCCTTCTGCACGCGGACCCGGTGCCCTACCACTGCGGCGCCAACGCGGGCGTCGACCCGGCCCACGTCCTCTCCGTCGCGGACGGCGTGGTCGTGCCGTGCACCGCGGGCCCGGCCCTGCTGACCCCCTTCGCCGAGCGGGCCCGCGCGGACACGGTCCTGGCCGCCAACCTCACGGTGGTCGCCGGCATGGGCGGCAGCCCCGGCACGCTCACCGAGGACGCGGCCCGCGCCCGCGCCCTGGGGGCGACGGAACTGCGCCTGTATCACGTGGGGTTGGCGTCCGACGGCGACCTCGCGGCGGTACGAGCGGCGCTGGCCGCGCGCTGAACGGCGGGCGGCCCCGGGAGCGGGATTCCGGCCGCCGGCCGCGCGGTGGCGCCCGGCACGCGCGCGTGCCTCGGGAGTGGGGCAACGGGGGCTGCCTCACTCGGGGTTGCCGGCCGCCGGCCGCGCGGTGGCGCCCGGGCGCGGTCGTCGCGGACGCGGCACGGGCGTTCGCCGTGGGAGTGACGCAACGGGCGCTGCGTCACGCGCGGTCGGCGTCCGGCCGGGACCCCGACGCGGGGCGTGGCGTGGTGGGCGGTCGGTGGGCGGTGAGGGTGGCCGCCGTCAGCAGGAGTGCCGAGGCGGTCAGGAGACACAGGGGGACGGGGCCGGCCGGTCCGGCCAGGGCGGCTCCGGCGGCGAGACCGGCCACGTTCGGGGTGAACAGCACCGTGTGCGCGGTGGCGGTCGCCCGGCCCAGCAGCGGCCCCGGCGTCTCCCGCTGCACGGCGGTGAGCGCGGCGATCAGGACGCACGGCAGCCCCAGCCCGACCGCCGCGCCCGACACCAGGACCACCGGGTCCGAGGGAACGGCGCGCGCCGCCACCCCGGCCGCCGTCAGCGTGATCCCGGCCGCCGCGAACCGGGGCCCGCCCAGCCGCCGCAGCGCGGGGCCCGAGACCAGCCCGGCCGCGACCGAACCGGCACCCTGGACGGCGTACAGCACGCCCAGGTAGGCGGGGGAGTGGCCGAGACGGTCCACGACGGCGTACAGCGTCGTGCTGCCCAGCGCGGCGCACAGCATCGTCGCACCGCCCGCGCCGACCAGCGGCCGCAGCCCCCGGTGCCCCCACAGGCGGCGCACGCCCTCCGCCGTCTCCCGCCACCAGCCGGCACCGGAGCGGACCGGGCGCCCCTCGGCCGCCCGGAGCAGGGCGCACAGCCCGGCGGCGGCCACGAAGGTGACCGCGTCGAGGCAGGCCACGGCCGGGCCGCCGCCCACCGTGTAGAGGCCCGCCCCGGTCAGCGGGGCGACCAGCTTCATGCCCTCGGTGACCGTCGTGCGCAGCCCGTTGAGGTCACCGAGCAGGTCAGGGCCGACGGCCGCGGCGACCAGGGCCGACTCGGCGGCATCCAGGACGACACCGGCGGCCCCGTACAGGAAGAGCACCGCGAACAGCAGCCACAGACGGCCGGGCGAGCGGACCGCGAAGAGGGCGGGGAGCAGGACGGCCAGGCCCAGGTTCAGGGCGACGAGCAGGGGCCTGCGGCGGCAGCGGTCGGCGAGCGTGCCGAGCGCCGGGCCCGCCGCGGCCGGCGCCCACAGGACGAACACGCACAGCGCGGCCAGGCCGTCCGAACCGGTGAGGTCCTTGACCCACACGCCCGACGCCAGCCACAGCGAGGAGGTGCCGAAGGCGGACACCAGCGAGCCGGTCAGGCACAGGACGGCGTTGCGGTCCCGCAGCACGCGGGGCACCGTGGAGGAGATCGTCATGCCCGCCCATCGTGGGTCTGAGGAGGGCGCGCGGGCATCGGGCACCTGCCCCATGCCGCGGGACGACGGCGGCGGGTCTCCGCCGGACCGATGAGTTTCCCCGCGCTGTGCGGTCAGCACTCCGTACGGGTACCGCACCAACCATCGAGGAGCCAGGCATGTCCGACCACCTGCTCGACCTCGGCCCCCAGGCCCGGATCGTGGCGCAGCTCGCCGAGGCCGTGACCGACGACCAGCTCTCGGCCCCCACCCCCTGCCCCGACCTGGCCGTACGCAACCTGCTGGGTCACCTGCTCGGGCTGTCCGTCGCCTTCCGCGACGCGGCCCGCAAGGACCTCGGCGCCACCACCGACACCAGCCCGGACAGCGTCGTGCCGGACATCGGCCCCGGCTGGCGCGAGGAACTGCCCAAGGCGCTGGACGAGCTCGCCGACGCCTGGCGCGACCCGGCCGCCTGGACCGGCACGACCCGGGCGGGCGGGATCGACCTGCCCGCCGAGATCGCGGGCCCGGTCGCCGCCGACGAACTGGTGATCCACGCCTGGGACCTCGCCCGCGCGACCGGTCTGCCCTACACCCCCGATCCGGCCGCCCTCGGCGCGTCCCTCACCTTCCTCCGGGCCGCGGCCGCCAACCCGGAGAACAGCCCGTTCGGCCCGCCGGTCGCCGTCCCCGAGGACGCGCCGCTCCTCGACCGCGCGGTGGGCCTGAGCGGACGGGACCCGGGGTGGCGGCCGTAGCAGCCGGGGTGGCGGCCGCAGGCCCGGGGGCGGCGGCCGTGGCACCGCTCGGGCCGCCGCCTGGGCCGCGTCCGGGGCCGCCGCCCGTACGGTGACCCTGCTGTCGGCCGGGCAGCCGCCGGGCGCCCCCGGCGACACCCTCAGCCGACGTCAAGCGGATCGGCGGCAAACGTGTCTAC
>NZ_JARAUO010000081.1:0-12117 GCF_033792105.1 Streptomyces sp. WI03-4A | reverse complement strand
CCACCGAGGTCCGGCTCGGCGCCGGCGGCCCGCCCGCGGCCGAGGGCGCCGAGGCGAAGGAACCCGCCGCCCGCGCCCGCGTGCTGCGCAACGCGCTGCTCGGCGCCGCCGTACTGCTGTCGGCGCTCGCCCTCGGCGTGTCCATGATGCCGTTCGGCGGCTCCGGGGACGCCGGCGCGGCCGCCCGCGACGACCGCCAGCCGGTCGCCGACCCCGCCGCGCCGCACACCACCGCCCGCACCCCCGCGGCCTCACCGTCCGCCTCCGCCGAGCGCTCCGCCTCCGGCTCGCCCTCCACCACCCCGTCCAGGGCCGCCACGAAGGCCGAAGCCGGCCGGAAGAACCCCGGTCCCGGACCCCAGGGCACCTCGTCCGCCACCCCCGGCGGCCATCCGAGCCGCACCAGGGCCCCCGCCGCCACCTGCCGGGTCGCCTACCACCTGGACAGCCAGTGGGCCGTCGGATTCCAGGCCACCGTCACCGTCACCACCGACAAGGCCCTCACCGGCTGGCAGGTCGCCTGGAACTTCCGCGACGGCCAGCAGGCGGGCCAGATGTGGGACGCCACGGTCCACCAGGACGGCTCCCGCGTCACGGCCACCGCGGCCGACTACAACCGGGCCGTGCCCGCGCACGGCAGCCTGTCCTTCGGGTTCATCGCCTCCTGGCAGGGCGAGAACCGGCCCCCGCACGGATTCACCCTGAACGGCGCGCCCTGCGCCACCGGTTGAGCACCCCGGCGGCACGGACCGGGCGCCGGCGGCGGTGACGGAAAAACCCGTTGACGGGCGGCGCCCCGGGGCGGGAGAGTGATCACACACGCCGGAGCGGTGTGTGCGAAGCGCGAGCGGAGACGAGGAGGTGTCGACCGATGGCTGTCACTGTGCTGGGCGCTGCCCTCATCCAGGAACTCCTCAAGTCCACCTCCGTGGCCGCCGGCTGACCGAACCGCGCCGTACGCGCACGCCGGGGCCACCCTTGTGAAGGGTCTCCCTTGACTTCCAGCTCCGCTGCTCCCTCCGCGCTGGCTCCCTACGGCTGGGACGACGCCTGGGCCGACGCGTTCTCCCCCTACGAGGCCGAAGGGCTGCTGCCCGGCCGGGTGATCCGGGTCGACCGCGGCCAGTGCGACGTGGTCACCCCGGGCGGTGTGCTCCGGGCCGACACCGCCTTCGTCACCCCGCACGACCCGCTCCGGGTCGTGTGCACCGGCGACTGGGTCGCCGTCGAACCCGGCGGCAACCCCCGCTACGTGCGCGCGTACCTGCCGCGCCGCACCTCCTTCGTGCGCTCCACCTCCTCCAAGCGGTCCGAGGGGCAGATCCTCGCGGCCAACGTCGACCACGCCGTCATCGCGGTGTCCCTCGCGGTCGAACTCGACCTCGGGCGCGTCGAACGGTTCCTCGCCCTGGCGTGGGAGTCGGGCGCCCAGCCCGTGGTCGTACTCACCAAGGCCGACCTCGTGCCGGACCCGGTGACCCTCGCCCACCTCGTGCAGGACGTCGAGACGAGCGCGCCCGGCGTGCCCGTGCTCACCGTCAGCGCCCTGCACGGCGACGGCCTCGACACCCTCGTCGCCCTCGTCGGGTCGGGCACGTCCGTGCTGCTCGGGCAGTCCGGCGCGGGCAAGTCCACCCTCGCCAACGCGCTCGTCGGCGAGGACGTGATGGACGTCCGGGCCGCCCGGGACGTCGACGGCAAGGGCCGGCACACCACCACCACCCGCAACCTGCTCGCGCTGCCCTCGGGCGGTGTCCTCATCGACACCCCCGGCCTGCGCGGCGTCGGCCTGTTCGACGCCGGCGGCGGGGTCGGGCAGGTGTTCTCCGAGATCGAGGAGCTGGCCGAGCGGTGCCGCTTCCACGACTGCTCGCACGAGTCCGAACCCTGCTGCGCGGTCCGCACCGCGGTCGAGGACGGGGAGCTCCCGGTCCGGCGGCTGGAGAGCTACCGCAAGCTCATGCGGGAGAACCAGTGGATCGTCGCCAAGACGGACGCCCGGCTGCGCTCCGAGATCAAGAAGGACTGGAAGCGCAAGCACGCCCAGGGCCGGGCGGCGATGGAGGCCAAGCGGGGCCGCTGGAGCTGATCACCGCTGCCGCTGGACGAAGGCGACGGAGGCCGGGCGGGGGCCGGGCGGGGGCGCTGCAACCGGTGCCCCGGCCCCGCCCCGCTCGCGGCTCCGTGTCCGATTCCCGCCAGCCCGTCCTGCCGTCCGCATCCGACAATGGGACGTGTGATGGACGAGGACAGCAGGTACGAAGCGGTGCGCAGCCGGGACGGGCGGTTCGACGGCGCGTTCTTCTTCGCCGTCGAGACGACCGGGATCTACTGCCGGCCCAGTTGTCCCGCGGTGACGCCCAAGCGGCGGAACGTGCGGTTCTTCCCGACGGCGGCCGCCGCGCAGGGCTCCGGCTTCCGGGCCTGCCGGCGCTGCCGGCCGGACTCCGTGCCGGGCTCCGCCGAGTGGAACGTCCGCGCGGACGCCGTCGGCCGGGCCGTGCGCCTGATCGCCGACGGCGTCGTGGACCGCGAGGGCGTCGCGGGCCTCGCCGCCCGGCTCGGCTACAGCGCCCGGCAGGTACAGCGCCAGCTCACCGCCGAACTCGGCGCCGGACCGGTGGCGCTGGCCCGCGCCCAGCGGGCGCACACCGCCCGGCTGCTGCTGCGCACCACCGATCTGCCGATCACCGAGATCGCGTTCGCGTCCGGGTTCTCCAGCGTGCGGCAGTTCAACGACACCGTCCGCGAGGTGTACGCCGCGACGCCGACCGAGGTACGGGCCGCCGCTCCCCGGTCCAGGGGCGCCCGCCGGGCCGCACCGGGGGCCGGCATCCCGCTCCGGCTCGCCCACCGGGGCCCCTACCAGGCGGCCGTCGTCTTCGACCAGCTCGCCCGGGAGGCCGTACCCGGCGTCGAGGAGGTGAGCGGCACCCCCGGCGACCGCACCTACCGGCGCACCCTGCGGCTGCCGTACGGCACCGGGCTGGCCGCAGTCGGCGAGCGCCCCCGGGGCCCGAGGACGACCGGCGGCACCCACCCGGGCGGCTGGCTCGACGCGCGGCTGCACCTCACCGACCCCCGCGACCTGACCACCGCGGTGCAGCGGCTGCGGCGGCTGTTCGACCTCGACGCCGACCCGTACGCGGTGGACGAGCGGCTCGCCGCCGACCCGGGGCTCGCCCCGCTGGTCGCCGCCCGGCCCGGACTGCGCTCGCCCGGCGCCGCCGACCCGCTGGAGCCCGCGGTGCGGGCCCTGGTGGGGGTGGCCGGGGCCGCCGAGCTGGTCCTGCGGTACGGCAAGGCCCTGGACGCGCCCTGCGGGAGCCTCACCCACCTGTTCCCGGAGCCCGCGGCCCTCGCCGGCGCCGAGCCCGGCGGCCCGCTCGGCGCGCTGGCCGCCGCCCTGGCCGACGGCACCGTACGACTCGATCCGGGCGCCGACCGCGACGACGCGGCACGAGCCCTGTTCGCCCTGCCCGGCCTCGACCCGGCCGTGGTCGCCACCGTCCGCGTCCGCGCCCTCGGCGACCCTGACGTGGCCCCGCCCGGCGTCGACGCCCCGGACAGCTGGCGGCCCTGGCGGTCGTACGCGGTGCAGCACCTGCGGGTGGCGGCGGCCGCCCCGCGGACAGAGGATCGCCGCGTCCCGAAGTAGGGGGGACGCCGCCTGGCATCCGCGCGCAGGGCACGGTCCGGTGCGCGGCCGTCGTCTCAGGCACGCCGGTGGAGTTCCACGGCGAGCGGGGCGGCGGTGAGCACGGAGGAGTAGGTGCCGACGACCAGGCCGATGAGCAGGGCCAGGGCGTGCTGACCGTGCCCAGCGCCCGGGGCATCGCCCTGGCCGCCGGCGCGGACCTCTCCCGCCCCGTGCTCGTGGTGGACATCGGCGCCCCTCTCACGGAGGTGGTCTTGCTCGGCGACGGCGACGTCACCGACGCGCGCCGCACCGCCCTGGGCACCGGAGACCTGGATACGGCACGACCACCCCCGGGCAGCTCGCCGACGCCGTGGCCGGGATGCTGACCGCGATGCTCCGCCAGGACCACACCCTGCTCACCACCGACGCCCTGTGCCGCGAGATCCTGGTGGCCGGGGGAGGCGCCCTGCGCCCCGACATCGTCCACCAGCTCACCGCCCGGCTGCACGTGCCGCTGCGCGTGGTGCCCGCCCCGCACACCGCCGCCGTCCGCGGCGCCGCCAAGCTCCTCCAGGCCGCGCACACCCACCCCTCCACCTCCGGGGTGGTCCAGCCGCCGCGCTCACTCTCACCGCCAGCCCACCGTCACCGCCTCGCGGGTGCTCCGCGGGGGAAGGGTGACCCGGAGCGTGTGCCGGTCGCCGTCCCAGGACCAGGCCGAGGGCGGCAGCGGCCTGCCCGAGGCCGTCACCGTCTTCGGAGCCTGCCGCATGCCCAGGAAGCGCACGGTCCACCGGCGCCGCTCCGCCTGGCCCGCGAACGTGCCGCGAGCGGCCCCGATCGTCAGACGACCCGACGACGCCCGCTCCGAGTAGCGGGCCCGCACGGTCGTGGCCCGCTTCGGGACGGTGCTGCTCCCGTCGTCGTCGTACAGGGAGAGGGCGCCCGAACCGCCCGAGGCGACCGTGAGGGTGAGCCCGCCCCGCTCGCCGCCGGCGTCGCCCGGCACGTCCGAGGACCGGGTGGCGACGATGCCGCCGGAGCGCACGAACACCGGCATGGTGTCCAGGGTGGTGGTGATGTCGTACGTGGCCCCGCCGGCGGGCGCCGTCCAGTTCGCCCCGGTGAAGTAGTCCGTCCACTGCCCGGGCGGGAACCAGACCGACGTGGTGGTGCGTTCGCCGGGCCGGGTGACCGGGGCCACGAGCATGTCGGGCCCGTACAGGTACTCGCTGCCCGCCTTGCCGTAGGCGTTCTCCTCCTCCGGGTACTGCAGGTACAACGCCCGGACGACGGGGACTCCGGTGGTGCTCGCCTCGCGCGCCAGGCTGTAGGTGTAGGGCACGAGCGCCTCGCGCAGCCTGAGGAACTTCTCGGCCGACGCCCGCGCCTGGGGCCCGTACTGCCAGGGCAGGCGGTCGCTGTGGTTGCTGTGCAGGCGGTCGATCGGCTGGAAGGTGCCGAACTGCACCCACCGCGCGTACAGGTCGTCGGGCAGTTTGGTGGTGCGGTGGGTCGTGCCACCGGCGGTGTACGTCTCGGCCCCGGGGATGCCGTAGCCGTCGTTGTGGCCGCCGATGTCGTGGCTGATCGCGGACAGGCCCGTCGCGGCCGACTCGCCGGGTGTGTAGCCGACTTCGGCGCGCAGGGTGCCCCAGTCGGAGGTGGTGTCCCCGGAGAAGTGGACCGTGGTGCGCTTGTCGGCCCAGGGCCCGGTGGGCAGCCCGACCCCGGCGCTGTAGCCGCCGGCCTGCAGCGAACCGTAGGCGCGGGACAGGACGAACCCCCGGTCCGCGGTCTGCGAAGTCAGGTCGGCGTACTGCTGGTTGATCCAGGCGTCCGGTGTGACGCCCGGCTGCGAGGAGCGCGAGGTGTCACAGCACCAGTCCAGCCACCAGAAGTCGTTGCCGGCGCGGTCCATCGGCCGGTGCAGGTCGAGGTACGCCTCGAGCTGGTCGGGGTCGCCGAAGTCGAAGGTGTAGCAGTCGGAACCGGCCCCGGACGCGCAACCGCCCTTCACCAGCTTGCCCTTGGCCGTGGCTTGTGCCTGGGCGAACCGCGGGTCGCTGCCGAGGATGCCGGGATGCACGTTCAGCGTGTTGGCCAGCCCCTGGTCGCGCGACCAGTCGAAGAAGCCCTTCGGGTCGGGGAACTTGTCCGGGTCGAAGCTCCAGCCGCTCCACGTGTTCGGCGACTTGAAGTCGGTGTCGGTGACGAGCACGTCCAGCGGCACGCCCGCGGCCCGGAACGCCGGGACGATCGTCTTCTCGTAGTCGGCCGCCGTACGGTCGATGTACTCGGAGTACCACACCCCGTACGCCCAGCGGGGCAGCAGCGCGGACGGGCCGGTCAGCGTGGCGAGGTCGGCCAGGCCCTGCCGGTAGTCGTGCCCGAAGCCGAAGAGGTAGCCGTCCTGGTAGGGCTGCGCACCGTGCGAGGGGCGCGGCGCCGCCTTCTTCGTCCCCCTGTCGTAGGCCGCGGACACGGTGTCGTCGAGCAGGTACCAGCCGTCCCGGTGCAGCAGTCCGGGCGTGGTCCAGGGCGCCGGATCGGCATCGCCGTCGAGCCCGTCGAGGCTGCGGCGGTAGCCGCCCAGGGCGAGGTGCGGCGCGGGGGCGGGCTGTGCGAGGGGGGTCAGCGCGAGCGTGTCCACGTTGACGTGGCAGCTGTCCGCGTCGGGGCAGCTCAGGGCGACGTCCTGGGTCCCCGCCTTCAGGTCGACGGGCACGGACGCGGTCTTCCAGGCGTCCCAGCCGTCGGTCGCCGGGAGTTCGAGGGTGCGGGCCGGTCCGCCGCCCGCCGTGACCTCGACGCTCCGCGTCCGGTGCAGTCCGTCGCTGCCGGTGCCGTTCGCGTAGCGCAGGTGCAAGAGGTAGGTGCCGTCCGAGGGAACGCCCGACACCGGCTCGGAGAGACCGGCGCCCTGGTCGAGTTCGGCGACGAAGCCGTACCCGGCGTACCCCCGGTGGTCGGTGGCGACCTGCGCGGAGCCGGCCGAACGTGTCTCCTCCGCCTCGCAGCCGGTGCCGAAGCGGCATCCGGGGACCGCGGCCGCCGCCCGCGAGGGATAGCCGGCGCCGGCCTGCACGAGGGCGACGCTGTCGATGTTGACGTTGCCGGAGTCGCCGGGAGCGCGATGCAGCCGGACGGTGTGGTGGCCACCGGCCAGCGACAACGGGAGCTGCGCCACCGCCCAGGTGTTCCAGTCACTCGTCTCGGGCAGCCGGAACTGCCGGTCGGCGCCGCCGTCCACGGTGACACTGAGCGTCCGGGTCTCGTGTCTGCCGTCGCCGCCCGCCGAGTTGGCGTACCGCACGGCGAACTCGTAGGCGCCGGACAACGGCGCCCGTACGTCCGTGGACAGAGAGTTGTCGTCGACGCCGAAGCCGGCCAGGAACCCCTTGCCGGTGAAGTCACGGTGGTCGGTGGCCAGTCCGGGCCCGTCGTACACCTGGTCCTCGGCCTCGCACAGCGCGCCCGCCGCGCAGGTGCGGTGCTGCCACGGCGACGCGAGCACGGACGACTGCCCCGCCTTGAGCCGCACCCTCAGGTTGTCCGCGTCGAACGGCCCTGTCCCCACGTCGTACCGGAGCGTCAGCGCGCTGGTGGTGACCGTCAGGACGCCGTCCTTCACGGAGGACGTGTACGGCGTCGACGGGAAGGCGTCCCGGCCGGCGGCGTTGAAGGTGGCGTCGTCCTCGAACTTCCCGTCCCCGGCGTACTCGGTGCGTATCAGGGTGGGCGAGAGGACCTCGAATCGCGCGTCGGACACCACCACCGCCGAAGCGGAGGCGGGCGCCGGCCTCTTCGCGCCGTGCGCCGTGGCGGCGGGGGCGCCGAGCAGGCTGAACGCCACGGCCAGGCACGGGACCAGACGAGCTGCGGTGGTGATCCGCGCCCGGGGACGGGATCGGGGGATCGGTGGGTGCACGGCACGCTCCACGGGTGGACGGCGGCGCTCTCGCGAGCGCGTCGGGCATGCGGCTGAGGCTTCGCGGGGATCGCGCCAGTGCAGTCGGTACCACTCGGTACAACGTTGTAATGCGGCCGTTCCGCATGACAGCACGGCGGAATTCCCCGTGTCTACACACCGGACGGACATCGTTGTCACTTGGCTGATCCTGACCCTGGCGGGGTTGACCCTGACGCGCTGGCCCTGACGCGCTGGGCGTGACGCGTTGGGCCGGGCGGGTGGCGTGGCGGTGGCGGTCCGGGGTCGCGGGGCGGCCCTGTGGCACGGTCGCCTCCGACAGGGCCACGGAAGGCGGGCGCACACATGGGCAGGACCGTAAGGGTCATCGCGGCACTCGGGCTCGCGGTGCTGCCCGGCACGACGGCACACGCGGCCGTGCAGGCCGCCCGGCCGCTCCGGGCCGCGGCCACCGCCGTACCCGCGCCCGCCGCCCCGGCCCTCCGCCCGGGCGCCTGGACCGGCACCTGGGAGACCGCGCCCTCCGGCACCGCCCCCGCACTGCCCGGCGCCGCCATCCGTAACGTCGTCCACCTCAGCGTCGGCGGCACCGCGGTACGCATCCGGCTCAGCAACCGGCTCGGCACCGCGCCGCTGCGGCTCGGCGCGGTCACCGTCGCCCTGCGCCGGGCCGCCGGCCCCGCCGCGGCGCCCGGCACCCTGCGCACCGCCACCTTCCACGGCGCCCGCACCATCACCGTGGCACCGGGGCACGACCTGCTCACCGACCCGGTCCCGCTGCCCGTACGGGCCGGCGCCGACCTCCTGGTCACCGTCTACACCCCGGACGACGACGGCCCGGCCACCTTCCACCGCCAGGCCATGCAGACCAGCTACGTGGCCCGGGCCGGCGCCGGACGGGCGCAGGACGAGGCCGGCGCCGCCTACACGACCACCACCGGCTCCTGGTACTACGTCACCGGCGTCGACGTCCGCGGCTCCGCCACCGGCAGCGTCGCCGCCTTCGGCGACTCGCTGACCGACGGCATCGGCGCCACCACCGACGCCAACCGCCGCTGGCCCGACCGGCTCGCCGAACACCTGAGCGCCCGCCGGCTCGGTGTCCTGAACGCCGGGATCTCCGGCAACCACCTGTTGCGCGGCGGCTCCGGACCGAGCGGCCTGTCCCGCCTGGACGCCGACGCCCTCGACCGGGCCGGCGTACGGGTGCTGGTCGTGTTCGAGGGCATCAACGACATCAACAACTCCGGGCTGACCAGCCCCACCGCCCTGACGGACGCCTACCGCACGGTCGTCGCCCGCGCCCACGCCCGCGGCATCCAGGTCATCGGCGTCACGCTCACCCCGTACCGCGGCCACCGCCTCTTCAACCCGGCCCGCGAGGCGCTACGACAGCAGGTCAACACGTTCATCCGCACCGGCGGCGTCTTCGACGCGGTCGCCGACGCCGACGCCGCGCTCCGCGACCCCGCCGACCCGCAGCGGCTCCTGCCGGGCTACGACCAAGGCGACCACCTGCACTTCAACGACGCGGGCCTGCTGGCTGTCGCCGAGACCGTGGGGCGCGTCCTGGACCATCGGTCCGTGGGCCGTGGGGCGGGTGTTCGGTCGGCTCGCTGATCGTCGGCCGGCCGCTGTTGATCGTCGGCTGTCGGCTGTCGGCTGTCGACCGACAACCGTCGACTGTCGACGGTGGACCGTCGACCGCTCACCGTCGACAGTCGACCGGGCCGCCTGCCCGCCCTCTCACCCCCACACCACCGCCCCCAGCCAGGCCCCCGCGATCAGCAGGCACGCGAACAGTTCGGTGAGGACGCTGGAACCGCCCGCGCCCATCGTCGTGCGCAGGGCGGCCATCGCCTCGCCGTGGCCGCCGAGGCGCAACCGCTCGTGCAGGTAGATCCCGGCCATGAAGCCGGGCAGCGCGCCCACCACCGGGACCAGGAGGAAGCCGAGGACGGCGCCGATGCCGGCGTAGACCGCCATACGGGGGGTGGCGCCGCTCGCCCGCAGGCGGCGGGGCGGCAGGGCCCAGCGGACCACCAGGGACAGCAGCAGCAGCGCGGTCGCCCCGACCAGGACGGCCCACGCCACCGGCTGCGGGTCCTTCAGCGCCCACCACAGGACCGCGGCCCACACCAGCCACGAGCCCGGCACCCCGGGCACCAGCACTCCGCACAGGCCGAGCGCGATCAGTACGCCGACCAGCAGGAGTTCCCACGCTCCCATCTGCCCAGAGTGCCGGAGTCCGGGAGAAGCCGCAGGTCAGAAGCAGGTCGGAAGGAAGCAGGAAAAGAGGTCAGGAGGCGCCTTCGCGGGACACCCAGCCGCGTTCGTAGGCGTGCCAGCCCAGCTGCAGCCGGGTCGTCACCCCCGCCAGCTCCATCAGCCGCTTCACGCGCCGCTGTACGGTCCGCAGGCCCAGGTCGAGCTGTTTGGCCACGCTCGCGTCGGTCATCCCGGCCAGCAGCAGCGACAGCACCTCCAGATCGGTGGCGTCGGGACCGTCGGGCTCCTGCTCGGTCACCCCGGCCCCGCCCAGCCGGAGCGGCAGCGCGTCCCGCCACACCGACTCGAACAGTCCGGCGAGCAGCTCCAGCAGGCCGCTCGCGTGCACCACCAGCGCGGCCGGCTCGGCCGTGCGCGAGGTCAGCGGCACCAGGGCGAGGGAGCGGTCGGCGATCACCAGTTTCGTCGGCACCCGGTCCACCACCCGCACCCGCTCGTCCCGGCCGAGCGCGGCGGTCAGCTCGGCGAGGCCGCGGGGCAGGTCGAGCACGGCCCGTTCCACCACCACCCGGTAGCGGACCCCGCGCCCGGCCGCCTGCTCCTCCGCCTCGTTCTCCGACCCCGAGACCACCACCGGGTTGCCGGTGACCAGCGCGCACACCTCCTCGGAAGCGCCGAGCTGGAGCTGGAGAAAGCGCTGGGCCACCGCGGAGGCGCCGGTCACCACCTCCACCAGGTCGTGCACCTCCGGTTCGGCAGCCGTCGCCCGGTACTCCTCGGCCAGCAGCGCCGCCGCCAGCTCCGCCTGCTCCAGCTCGTGCCGCTGCCGGGTGAGCAGCGCGCCCAGCGCCACCCCCGGCGGGGCCGCCACCCAGCGGCCCGGCCGCGCCGGGGACTGGGCCGCGAGACCCTCCCGTTCCAGCCGGCGCAGCGCACGCTCGGTGTCCGGCTCGGCCAGCGACAGGCGCCGTGCCAGATCGGACACCTCGGCGGCGCCCACGGAAACCAGTGCCCGGTACGCCGACTCGTGCGTCTCGTCCAGGCCTATGGCTGCCAGCATCGGCCCACGTCCCTCCCTCGATATCAAGCCACCCCGCGCGGTGCTGTCTGGCGGGAACCGGCCACGGCGTAAACCCGCCGCCGCACATCATCGCCGTACCGGTGGTGACTCTGCCAAGGTGGCACCACCGAAGGACACGCGGCGGTACCCCGGACCCCTGGCCGCGTCCCCGGAAACCAAGCCGAAATCCCGCCAATCGACCGGCGCCGCCGTATGCCCGGTCGCTGTGTGACGGTGACCCGGACCCCGCGGTGCGCGAGCGCGCCACACGAGCGCGGGAGCGGGTCACGCAGGATGTCGCCGGGCGGCCCTCCCGTGGGGGGTGGGGCCGCCCGGCGGCCATGAGCCGCCTGCCGTACGGGAGTTCGGACCGTCCCTCGACACGCCGTTCGACATGACCGGACGGCCCGCATTTTCCCGATGCCCCGTTTTCATCCGGCCCGCGCGGTGGACAATCAGGGGCATGAGCCAGCAGGGGGGTAGGCCCGAGGGGCGCGAGGACGACTGGTGGAGCGAGCTGTACGGGGACGCCACGGAGGACACGGGCCCCACGGCGGCGCCCGACTCCCTGGACGACCGCTTCACCTCGGCGAAGAACGCGGTGGCGGGACGGCCCGGGGCAGCGCGGCACGGCACCGGAGGACCCGAGCCGCACGAACCGGCCCAGTCACCACCCCCCGAACCACCCCCGGGGCCGCTCCAACAGCAGCCCCCGGAGCCCGTCGTCCCGGCGCAACGCACCCAAGCGCCCCCTGACGCGCCGGCGGCCCCGCCGGGGGCGCTCGCGACACCGGCCGACGCGCCCGCGCAACCGGCGGCCGACGCGCCGGCGGCACCGCCCGCAGTGCCCCCGGTACCACCGGGCGCACCCCCAGCGCCCCACGGCGAGCCCCCGGCACTCCCTGGCACGCCCCCAGACCCACCGGCTGTCCCCGCCGCCCCCGCCGCACCCCTAGGTCCACCTGCGCCCCCCGCCACCCCGGCGGCGCCGCCCGGGCCCACCGGCCCGACTGTCTCGACGCCCCCAGGCCCGCCAGCCGCCTCCGCCCCGCCCTTCGGACCGCCCGCGCCCCCCGCCGACCCTCCCGGGCCCACCGGCCCGACCGTCTCTACGCCTCCCGCCCGGCCCGCGAGCGCGCCCCCCAGCGCGCCGCCCCCCATCACGGCCCGGCCCACCAGCGGTCCCGGCGGGACAGCACCAGCCGCCCCCGCGGCGTCACGGCCCGCGCCCCCCGCAGTCCCCGTCCCAGGAACAGG
>NZ_JARAUO010000080.1:0-12543 GCF_033792105.1 Streptomyces sp. WI03-4A | reverse complement strand
CCCTGATAGCCCGCGAGACGCCAGGAGTTGACCTCGGCGACGCCCGGGCCGCCGTCGGCACCCTGCGGCCCTTCGCCGCCCCCGCCGGCACCCAGCAGTCCGTCCGTGCCCTGGCGTCCGTCCGTGCCCTGCCGTGCGTCGGCGTGCCGGCGGGCGTCGGCGTCGGACGGCGTCGGCTGGGGCGGGATCGACGGAGCGGCGCCCGCCGGGCCCGCGACGCCGGGGGCCGCGGCGGTGCCGGTGCCCCTGCGGGCCGTCACGGCGCCGCCGCTCGCCTCGGCCTCCGCCGTCCCGAACTCACCGAGGGCGGCGCGCGCCTGGCTGATACGTATCTGCTCCATGGTGCGGTCGTGCCGCATCTCCGCCCGGCTCCAGGCGCGCTCGGCCAGCTCCCACATGGTGGTGAGATGAATGGGGCTGGTGCCGGTGACCTCGGCGAGCGCGACGATCGCGCCCTTGGGTGCGAGCAGCCGCCCGCCCAGGTAGCGCTCCCAGGACGTCTTGCTGTAGCCGGTCCGGTCGGCCAGCGCCGCGATGCTCAGGCCGCTGCGGTCCACGAGCCGCCGCAGCTGGCTGGTGAACTCCTTGATCTGCGGATCCAGCTCGTCCGGCAAGGTCTTCCATCGAGGCATCGGTTCCCCCTCTTTTCCCCCGGTCGGTGCTGTCGGTTCCCCGCGCCGTCCCCGCGGGTACCTGCGCCGGCCGGGTCCGGCCCTCGTACGGCACCCGTTCTGGCTACCCATGGGGATGCGCTGACCAAGGATCCCAGTTCCCGGAGCGGGGGCGCACGGGAGCACCGGCCACGCCCCTGGTGCCCCCGCGTCCACGCGGTCTTCGTGACGTATCCCCGGTTCGCCGGGGTTCCGCCACGCCCGGGGCACATGTGGCAGTGCGCGGACACCGTAGCGGAACCGTCACTTCCGTGCCACAGCGGACGGACAGCCGTTGAACAGGCCGTTCACGGCAGGGAAGGCTGGGTCCCGGCGGCGGTCCGTCTTGCTCGGGGGAGGGGACGGGCCGCCGCTGCCGGACACCCCGGCGCCGCGCGGACGGCGCTACTTGGTGAGCGTGAAGTGCAGGGTGTCCTTCAGGAACGGGATCTCCAGCCACGGCCTGGGCTGGGCGGTCATCGCCAGCAGGGCGATGACGAGGCCCAGCACCCCGTAGGTGGCGATGTCCGTGAAGCGGGAGCGGACGGCGAGCATGCCGACGCTCGGGAGTATCCACCGCAGGACCGCGCCCGCCAGCAGGGCCCCGCCGATCAGCAGGGTGCCGAGCCGGAACAGGTCGAGCGCGGTCAGCAGCAGGCCGAGGGCGACCGTCGACAGCACGAGCAGCATCGGCCACTGCCGGGCGGGCGCCGGGGCGTCGCCCGCGGCGGCCCGGCCGCCGCCCTCGGGCCGGGCGGTGTCCTTGGTGAACAGCGGGAAGCGGCGTGTGACACGCCGCGGGCGCCCCTCGGCGTCGGGGGCGCTGATCGCGTCGCGCACGGTCGGCTCCGTGCCGTGGGCGTCCTCAGCCGGCACTGCGCTCCGCCGCCTCGACCACGTTGACCAGCAGCTGCGCCCGGGTCATCGGGCCCACGCCGCCGGGGTTGGGGGAGATCCAGCCGGCCACCTCGGTCACGCCCGGGTGGACGTCACCGACGATCTTCCCCTCGGCGTTGCGGGACACGCCGACGTCCAGGACGGCCGCGCCGGGCTTGACGTCCTCGGGGCGGATCAGGTGCGGGAAGCCGGCCGCCGCGATGATGATGTCGGCCCGCTTGAGGTGGGCGGACAGGTCGCGGGTGCCGGTGTGGCACTGGGTCACGGTGGCGTTCTCGCTGCGCCGGGTGAGCAGCAGCGGCATCGGGCGGCCGATGGTCACGCCGCGGCCGACGACCACGACCTCGGCACCCTTGATCTCCACGCCGTGGCCGCGCAGCAGGGTGAGGATGCCGTTCGGGGTGCAGGGCAGCGGGGCCGGCTCGTTCAGGACCAGCCGCCCGAGGTTCATCGGGTGCAGGCCGTCGGCGTCCTTGGCCGGGTCCATCAGCTCCAGGATGC
This sequence comes from Streptomyces sp. WI03-4A, assembly GCF_033792105.1. NCBI lineage: Bacteria > Bacillati > Actinomycetota > Actinomycetes > Kitasatosporales > Streptomycetaceae > Streptomyces > Streptomyces sp. WI03-4A. The sequence goes on along the minus strand of NZ_JARAUO010000080.1, from coordinate 10,495 downwards.
GGTTCTCGTCGATGCCCTTGGGCAGCGGGAGTTGGACGATGTAGCCGGTGCAGGCGGGGTCCTCGTTCAGCTCGCGGACGACCGCCTCGATCTCCTCCTGGGTGGCCGTGGCCGGCAGCTCACGCTGGATGGAGGCGAGGCCGACCTGCGCGCAGTCGCGGTGCTTGCCGGCGACGTACTTCTGGCTGCCGGGGTCCTCCCCGACCAGGATCGTGCCGAGGCCGGGCGTGACGCCCTTCTCCTTCAGCGCCGCCACGCGGGCGGTCAGATCGGACTTGATCGCGGCTGCGGTGGCCTTGCCATCGAGAATCTGGGCGGTCATGCCCCCATCCTCGCGGATGACCGCCCCCTGGTTCCAATCCGGGTGGCCTCCGGCCGGGTCCCACGCGCCGCCCGGGCGCGCGTCCTTGATCGACGATGTTGCACTTGCACAACACCTTGCGAATCCGGCTGGACAAGAATCGGCCTCTCCCCCGACGATGAACGGCGCAGTATCGCGGTCCGGTTGGGGGGCAAACCGCTCAGATCTTGACGATCCTCCGTTCCTTCCGCGTCGTCCCCGCAGTGTCAACGGAGGAAACCCGCCATGAGTTTCGGCTCGCCCAACAACCCCTACGGCCAGCCGCAGGACCCGCAGCAGCCCTACGGGTACCCGCAGCAGCAGCCCGGCTACCAGCAGGCACCGCAGGGCGTCCCGCCGCAGCAGGGTTACGGCTACCCGCAGCAGCCGGGTTACCCGGGCTACCCGCAGCAGGGCGGATACGGCTACGGCGTCCAGCCGCCGTACGCGAACTGGGGACAGCGCTTCCTCGGCACCCTCGTCGACGGCCTGGTCTTCATGGTGCCGTACATCCTCGTCCTCGTGGGCCGCAACAACGCCGCGCTGTCGGCGATCGGCGGGCTCGCCATCATCGCGATCGCGATCTGGCAGCTGATCCAGGAGGGCCGCACCGGCCAGACGATCGGCAAGAAGGCGCTGGGCATCCGCCTGGTGAAGGAGGAGACCGGCCAGCCGCTCGGCGTCGGCATGGCCTTCGTCCGCCGTCTCGCCCACTTCCTGGACAGCCTCGCCTGCTACCTGGGCTGGCTGTGGCCGGCGTGGGACTCCAAGCGCCAGACGTTCGCCGACAAGGTCTGCGGCTCGATCGTCATCAAGACCCAGTGAGCTGAGCGCCTCCGGCGCCTTCAGCGCCTTGGGCGCCCGAACACCGAAGCGGCCTCCGCCCCCCTCCACGGGGGGCCGGAGGCCGCTTCGGTGTGAGCCCGGGGCCCGGGGCCCGGCGGGCCGACCGGGCCCGGTGGGCTCAGTGGAAGAAGTGGCGGGTGCCCGTGAAGTACATGGTCACGCCGGCCTTCTTGGCGGCCTCCACGACCAGCTCGTCGCGGATCGAGCCGCCCGGCTGGACGATCGCCCGCACGCCCGCGCCGATCAGGATCTCGGGACCGTCCGGGAACGGGAAGAAGGCGTCCGAGGCCGCGTAGGCGCCGCGGGCCCGCTCCTCGCCGGCCCGCTCGACGGCCAGCTTGCAGGAGTCGACGCGGTTGACCTGGCCCATGCCGACGCCGACCGAGGCGCCGTCCTTGGCGAGCAGGATCGCGTTGGACTTCACCGCGCGGCACGCCTTCCACGCGAAGGCCAGCTCCGTCAGCTCCTCGGCGGAGAGTGCCTCGCCGGTCGCCAGCGTCCAGTTGGCCGGGTCGTCGCCGTCGGCCTGGAGCCGGTCGGTCTCCTGCAGCAGCACACCGCCGTCGACCGGCTTGACCTCGACCGGGTTGGCCGGGCCGTTCGGGGCCCGCAGGACCCGGATGTTCTTCTTCTTGGTCAGGGCCTCCAGGGCCCCCTCCTCGTAGCCGGGCGCGACGATGACCTCGGTGAAGATCTCCGCGACCTGCTCGGCCATCTCCTTGCTGACCGGCCGGTTCACGGCGATGACCCCGCCGAACGCGGACAGCGGGTCGCAGGCGTGCGCCTTGCGGTGCGCCTCGGCCACGTCGGCGCCGACCGCGATGCCGCAGGGGTTGGCGTGCTTGATGATCGCCACGCACGGCTCGTCGTGGTCGTACGCGGCACGGCGGGCGGCGTCCGTGTCCGTGTAGTTGTTGTACGACATCTCCTTGCCGTGCAGCTGTTCGGCCTGGGCCAGGCCGGCGCCGCCGGCGTCGACGTACAGCGCGGCCGGCTGGTGCGGGTTCTCGCCGTAGCGCAGGGTGTGCGCCCGCTCCCAGGTGGCGCCGAGGAAGTCGGGGAACGGCGACTCGTCGACGGGCGCGTACGAGGAGGCGAACCAGGAGGCGACGGCCACGTCGTAGGCGGCCGTGTGCTGGAAGGCCTCGGCGGCGAGCCGCTTGCGGGTGACGAGGTCGAAGCCGCCGGACTGCGCGGCGGCCAGGACGTCGGCGTACCGCTCGGGGCTGGTGACCACCGCGACCGAGGGGTGGTTCTTGGCGGCGGCGCGGACCATCGAGGGGCCGCCGATGTCGATCTGCTCCACGCACTCGTCGGGCGAGGCGCCGGAGGCGACGGTCTCCCGGAACGGGTAGAGGTTGACGACGACCAGGTCGAACGGCTCGACGCCCAGCTCGGCGAGCTGCTCGCGGTGGCTGTCCAGACGCAGGTCGGCGAGGATGCCCGCGTGCACCCGCGGGTGCAGGGTCTTGACCCGGCCGTCCAGGCACTCGGGGAAGCCGGTCAGCTCCTCGACCTTGGTGACGGGGACACCGGCGGCGGCGATCCGGCCGGCCGTGGACCCGGTCGAGACGAGCTCGACCCCTGCCTCGTGCAGCCCGCGCGCGAGGTCTTCGAGGCCGGTCTTGTCGTAGACGCTGACGAGCGCCCGGCGGATGGGCCGCTTGGTGCTCTCGGCGGTGGCGGTCACTGGATAACTACCTTTCGTCCCTCAATGCGATAGCCGTTGCGGGCGAGCCGCCCCACGACCTCGACGAGCAGCCTTCGCTCGACTTCCTTGATGCGCTCGTGCAGCGCGCTCTCGTCGTCCTCGTCCCGGACCTCGACCACGCCCTGGGCGATGATCGGGCCGGTGTCGACGCCGTCGTCGACGAAGTGGACGGTGCAGCCGGTGACCCTGGCGCCGTACGCGAGCGCGTCGCGCACGCCGTGGGCCCCGGGAAAACTGGGCAGCAGGGCGGGGTGCGTGTTGACGAACCGCCCGCCGAACCGCGCGAGGAACTCCTTGCCGACGATCTTCATGAACCCGGCGGAGACCACGAGGTCGGGCTCGTGGGCGGCCACGGCACCGGCGAGGGCCGCGTCCCACTCCTCCCGGCCGGCGAAGTCCTTCACCCGGCACACGAAGGTCGGCAGCCCGGCCCGCTCGGCGCGGGCGAGTCCCTCGATGCCGTCGCGGTCGGCCCCGACGGCGACGATCCGCGCGCCGTACGACTCGGCTCCGGTGCGCTCGATCTCGTCCAGGAGCGCCTGCAGGTTGGTGCCGGATCCGGAGACCAGCACGACGAGGCGCTTGACCGCTTGGCCAGCGGGGGTGGCGGCCACGGTGGGGCCCTTTCTCGGGGGAGCGATGTGTCCAGCCGGCGGTTTGTACAGTCGTACGAATGCTTCGCGCCCCGGAATACGGGGAAGTCTACGAAGCGGCCGACCGTCAGCAACGATACCGGCACCGTCGAAGGCCCCCCGGGGACGGGTGTGTGGCCGGAAGGTAGCGTTCGGGGGGATCCACCAGGAGCTGCCCCGGGAACGCGGTCGTCGTGCGGTGCGTTGACGGGGTGGAAGCTCATGTCGCACAGCCGTACTCATCTAGGGGAAGACGCTCTTTTGATGCCCGACCGCAGCCTGCGACTCCTCACGTTCCCGCCGCACCCGGCCCAGGAGGGCGAGCGGGGCGCCGTGCTGCTGCGGGAGAGGCCGGCCTCGCCGCCCGAGGCGCCCCGGAACGGCGGGGACGGCGACGGACGCGGCGGCGAGCAGCAGGACGACAACCCGTTCGCGCCGCCGCCCGAGGGCAGCCCGGACCGGCCCTGGGAGCCCCGTCACCCCGAAGGGTCCAAGGGCTCAGGACCCGGGCACGGCCCCGGCTGGGGCGGCCAGTGGAGCGACCACCAGCCCGGCCGCTCTCCCGGCGGCTTCGGCCAGCGGCCCGGCGGCGGCCCCGAGGGCCCGGGCGGCCCGGCCGGGCCCAACCCGCGCTGGGACCCGACGGACCCGGCCCAGCGCCGCGCGCGCTACGCGCTGCTGTCCGGCATGTGGTCCGTCTTCTTCGTCCTGTTCAGCTGGCCCTACGTGGCGCTGCTGCTGGGCGTGCTGGCCCTGTACTGGGGCATCAGCGCCCTGCGCGCCAAGCCCCGCACCCAGGACCGGAACCCGGACACCCCCGCCCCGGCCGCGCCCCCGGTCCCGGCCCCGGGCGGCCGCCCGCACACCACGGCGGCGATCGGCGGCGTGGTCACGGCGTGCCTGGCGCTGGCCCTGGTGGGCACGACCTTCGCCGTGCAGCTGGTCTACCGCGACTACTACACCTGCGTCACCGACGCCCTGACCCACGAGGCCAAGCAGTCCTGCGATCAGCTCCTGCCCAAGGAGATTCGCGGGGTGCTCGGGGTCGACAACAGCTGACGCACGCGCCCTAGGGGGTGCTCCCGGCGCTCTCCGGGCCGGACTCGTCGGGCGCGGCGGCCGTGCCGGTCGAGCGGGGCGCGTGGTCGTTTCCGGCCGCGCCCGCCGCGTGATCCTTCCCGGCCGCGCCGGTCACCTCCTCCGCGCCGGTCACTTCGTGCGTGCCGGTCACGCCGTCCGAGCCGCTCCCGTCCGCCGGACCCCCGGTGGGGGCGGGCTCCTTCTCCGCGGGCCGGCCGGCGGGTTCCGGCGGCGCCGAGGCCTCGCGGAGGGCCGCCCAGCGCGAGGCACGCGCGAGGTCGTCGTGCTGCCAGGCCGGGGGGAACGGGTCCTGCGCGGGCACGAAGTCGTACAGCTCGTCCTCGCCCGGCCCGGTGGACGAGGCCGCGGTACGGCCCGCGCCTTTCGCCGTCTTCCTCGCCGCATCCATGGGCGGCTCCAGCGCGGTGCTCTTCGCCGCCCCCTTCGCGCTCCCGCCGGCCCCCTCGGCCAGCGTCCGCGCCACCGTCCTCCCCGCGCCGGTCCCCTGACCCGCGCCGGTCCCGTGCCCCGGGACGGCCTTGGCGTGGGCCCTGCGGCGCCACAGCCGCCACCCTCGTACCGTCAGCACCACCGGCAGTCCGGTCGCCGTGATCCAGAGGGCGGTCGCTCCCCCGCTCTGCCACCAGACCGGTCCGAACCGGGACAGCGCCGCCGTGCCCAGGGGGCCGCCGGACAGCGCGGCGAGGAGGGCGAGGAAGCCCGCACACACCAGCGCGGACAGCACGAGGACCCCGGCGGTGCGCGCCGCCGGCCAGGGCGCCGGTGACACGGGGGCGGGCGCCCGCCGGCCCTGCTCACCCCGCTCCCCGAGCCGCACGGCGGCCCGCGCCACGAACCAGGCGACCGTCACCCCGGCCACCACCGGCACCAGTCCCACCGCCCAGTTGAGCCGTGTGCCGGGGCCCGCGTCCGGAACCGCCGCGAGCAGCGGGAAGGGGGGCAGCAGGGGCGCCGGGTCGGAGGCGAGCGGGTGCACCAGGTGCCCGCTGCCGAGGGTGAACCCGGGGCCGAGGGAGTAGGACGCCGACCACACCGCCGCGTTGGGGATCAGCGCGATACCGAGCAGCAGGACGGCGAAGCGCCCGGTCCAGCCCTCCGTCAGCTGGAGGAAGGACGCCCGTGCCGCCGGTCCGTGCAGCACCAGGGACGCGGCGAGCAGCAGCGTCCCGCCCCCGAACAGGACGGCGGTACCGGCTCCCGCCGCCCGTACGGCCGCGCCGAGGCGTGGTCCGGCGTCGGACCCGAACAGCAGCAGCCGCAGCCGGTCGGGCAGCACCAGCAGCAGGCGGAGCACCGGCTCGCGCGGGCAGCCGTGGGCCGCCCAGACCCCGCTCGCCGCCGCGGCCGCCGCCACCAGGGGCAGACACGCCGTCACCCACGCCCAGGAAGGTCGGAGTTCGCTGCCGGAGCAGTACAGCGCGGCCGCCCCGCCGACGCCGAGGTAGCCGAGGACCACCCCGGTCCACGCGGTGCGCGCCGGGACGGGCGGGGGGCCGTCGGGTTCGGCGGGCACGTCCGTCGCGTCCCGTGCGGCCCGGTGCAGCAGCCACACGGGCAGCGCGAGCAGCAGCAGCGGGGTCACGCCCACGGGCAGCGGAGCGCCGGAGAGCGTGTCGGTGCGGACCAGTTCGACCCCGTGCGCGAGCAGCCAGAGTGCGGCGGCGACGTGCAGCGCGCCGCCCGGCCCGCTGTCGGGGTACGGCGAGCTGATCCACAGGGCGAGCACGAGGACGGCGAGCGAGCCGAGGCCGAGCCCGGCGGCGACCACACCGCCCAGCAGACTCGCGCCCAGGCCTGGCGATCGGTCCCGCATCCGCTGGAGCAGGGGCGACAACGAGGGTCGGCGAGCGGTCATCAGGGTCACCCCGCCATGCTCCCAACGACACGCGCTTTCCCGTCGTAACAGGAGAACCCCCGATGTGTCGCCCAATATATGTTTATGTACTTTTTCGTACGAAGGGGTGGTGTCCAGTGACGGAAAGCCCTACGGTCCCGGGCGAGCGACCGCCCGAAAACGCCGGTGCGCCCGCGGCCCTGACGGCCGATCAGGCGTTCGACGCGCTGTACGCGTTCTGCGCTCCCGCCCTCGTACGGCAGACCTACCTGCTCTGCGGGCGCCGCGAGCTGGCCAGGGAGTCCGTGGAGCGGGCCTTCCAGTTCGCCTGGCAGCGCTGGCCCGAGGTGGCCCGCGACCGGGACCCGGCGGGCTGGGTGCGCGCGATCGCCTACGAGTGCGCGCTTTCCCCCTGGCACCGCTTCCGCCCCCGCTACCGGTCCCCCGAGCCCCCGCCCGCCGACCCGGCCGACCGCGCCCTGCTGACCGCCCTGCTGCGGCTCCCGCCCTCCTACCGGCGCACGCTCGTCCTGTACGACGGCGTCGGCCTCGACCTGCCGGAGACGGCGGCGGAGACCGAGGCGAGCACCCCGGCCGCCGCCGGCCGGCTGACCCGGGCCCGTGAGGTCGTCGCCGAGCAGATCCCGGCGCTGGCCGACCCCGGCGCGCTGCACCGGCGCCTGGCCGAACTGGCCTCCTCGGAGCGGCTGCTCGCGACCGGGCCCACCACGGTGCGCACCTGCGGCGAGCGCCGGAACGTGTTCTGGACCCGGGCGGCGATCGCCTTCACGGTCACCATCATCGGCGCGACGGCACTGACCCTGCGCTCCGCGCCCACCCACTACGAACCGCCCATCGCCCCGGCCCAGGCCGTACAGGGCGTGCCGCCTCCCCCGGCCCTGGGCCCGCTGTCCCCGGAGCAGCTGGCGCTGCGCGCGAAGCTCCAGCGCGCGGAGGACAACGGCCCGGACCGCCTCGCCCCGGCGGCCCACTGACCTCGCCCGCGGGCGGTCGGACACGCCCGCGGGCACGGATACGCCCGCAGGCCCACCCCGGTGACGGGACGGGCCTGCGGGCGTGCGGCGAACTCAGGCGCTCAGGATCTCCCGGGCCAGCTTCGCGGTCTCGGTCGGCGTCTTGCCGACCTTGACACCGGCGGCCTCGAGGGCCTCCTTCTTCGCCTGGGCGGTGCCGGACGAACCGGAGACGATGGCACCGGCGTGGCCCATCGTCTTGCCCTCGGGCGCGGTGAAGCCCGCGACGTAGCCGACGACCGGCTTGGTCACGTTCTCCTTGATGAACGCGGCCGCGCGCTCCTCGGCGTCGCCACCGATCTCACCGATCATCACGATGAGCTCGGTCTCCGGGTCGTCCTGGAACGCGGCCAGGGCGTCGATGTGCGTGGTGCCGATGATCGGGTCGCCACCGATGCCGACGGCGGTCGAGAAGCCGATGTCACGCAGCTCGTACATCATCTGGTACGTCAGCGTGCCGGACTTCGAGACCAGGCCGATGCGGCCCGGCTTGGTGATGTCGCCCGGGATGATGCCGACGTTCGACTGGCCCGGGGTGATGATGCCGGGGCAGTTCGGGCCGATGATGCGGGTCTTGTTGCCCTTCTTGCCGGCGTACGCCCAGAAGGCGGCCGTGTCGTGCACCGCGATGCCCTCGGTGATCACGACGGCCAGCGGGATCTCGGCGTCGATGGCCTCGACGACGGCGTCCTTGGTGAACTTCTCCGGCACGAAGATGACGGAGACGTTGGCGCCGGTCTTCTCGATGGCCTCCTTGACGGTCCCGAAGACGGGTACCTCGGTGCCGTCGAAGTCCACGGTCTGACCCGCCTTGCGCGGGTTCACGCCGCCCACGACCTGGGTGCCGTCACCGAGCATGAGCTTGGTGTGCTTCATGCCGGTGGCGCCGGTCATGCCCTGGACGATGACCTTGCTGTCCTTGTTGAGCCAGATAGCCATGGTGTGTTGGTGTCCTCGTCCTGAGTGCTTACTTTGCGGCGTGGGCCAGCTCGGCGGCCTTGTCGGCCGCGCCGTCCATGGTGTCGACGCGCTGCACCAGCGGGTGGTTGGCGTCCGTGAGGATCTGCCGGCCCAGCTCGGCGTTGTTGCCGTCGAGGCGGACGACGAGCGGCTTGGAGACGTTCTCGCCGCGGTCCTCCAGGAGCTTCAGCGCCTGGACGATGCCGTTGGCGACCTCGTCACAGGCGGTGATGCCACCGAAGACGTTCACGAAGACGGACTTGACGTCCGGGTCGCCCAGGATGATCTCCAGGCCGTTCGCCATGACCTGGGCGGAGGCGCCACCGCCGATGTCCAGGAAGTTGGCGGGCTTGACGCCGCCGTGGTTCTCACCGGCGTAGGCGACGACGTCCAGGGTGCTCATGACGAGACCGGCGCCGTTGCCGATGATGCCGACCTCACCGTCGAGCTTGACGTAGTTGAGGTTCTTCTCCTTGGCGGCCGCCTCGAGCGGGTTGGCGGCGTCCTTGTCGTGGAGCTCCTCGTACTCGGGGTGGCGGAACTCGGCGTTCTCGTCGAGCGACACCTTGCCGTCGAGGGCGATGACGTCACCGGAGGCGACCTTCGCGAGCGGGTTGACCTCGACGAGGAGGGCGTCCGACTTGATGAAGGTGTCCCACAGCTTGACGAGGACGTTCACGACCTTGTCCGCGACCTCGGCCGGGAACTTGGCGGCCTCGACGATCTCGCGGGCCTTGGCCTCGTCCACACCGTCGATCGGGTCGATCGGCGTCTTGGCGACAGCCTCCGGACGAGTGGCCGCCACCTCCTCGATCTCCATGCCGCCCTCGACGGAGGCGATGGAAAGGAAGGTGCGGTTCGCACGGTCGAGGAGGTAGGAGACGTAGTACTCCTCGACGATCTCCGGGGCGGTCTCGGCAATCATGACCTTGTGGACCGTGTGGCCCTTGATGTCCATGCCGAGGATGTCCGTCGCACGGGCGACGGCCTCGTCCGCGGAGGCGGCCAGCTTGACGCCACCGGCCTTGCCGCGGCCACCGACCTTCACCTGCGCCTTGACGACGGACTTGCCGCCGAGCCGCTCGGTGATCGCGCGCGCCGCCTCAGGCGTGTCGATGACTTCACCGGCCAGCACCGGTACATCGTGCTTGGCGAAGAGGTCCCTCGCCTGGTACTCGAACAGGTCCACGCGCTTCCGTCCCTATCAGTGATCTCGCGGTTCGTTGGATGCGTGGGCGTGCCGCGAAGGGCAACGTGACGTCCGCTTGTCACTAGGGGAGCGCACACGGTGTCCGAGCGCGCGGCATGTCCGTCTCGCAGGTTATCGCCGCTACCCGGAGCGCCCTAAATCGAGGGTCACACCTGAGCGGTGATACCTGTCACATGATGCCGGGTTTCCTGACACGCGGTGCCGACCTCGCGGGGATGTGCGAGGCCTCACCGGGCTGGGGTTGACCCGGTGAGGCCCCAGGACGGGCCCGGGAGGGGCCCTGAGCGGTTGGCCCCCACCCCAATGGGGACCACCCGCCCCTTCTCGCGGAGGGCCGGCCGGACGGTCCGACGGCGTTCGGCCGTCCGGGTGCCGACGGCCCCGCGGAGTTCATGGGGGCGTCAGCCCAGGTAGCTGATGCCCTGCCGCACGCTCTGCACGCCGTGCGGGTGGGCCGTGTCATGAAAACGGCCCGGAAGGACGGCACCGGCGATCCGCCCGGCTCCGTCGACATGGCGCCCGGCCGCACCCACCGTCCGTACGACGGTCGTGGGGCAGGAGGGGCGGTCCGGCCCGGAGACCTAGCCGGGGAAGACCGGGACGTCCCGGTGCCGTTCCCGGGTCCGTGGCGCGTCGGCACGGGCGGCCGTGCGGGCCGGCCGGAGCCACAGCGGCGTCCGGCCCTCGGGCGCGACGGCGCGGCCGTCACCGTGGCGGGGCGCGGGGGCGTCGGCCGCCTGCTTGCCCAGCACGCCGTCCGGGTCCCCGGTGGGACGCGGCGACGCCGGTGCCCCGGCAGGCAGCGCGACGGGAGCCCTGGCGGGACG
>NZ_JARAUO010000079.1:0-13457 GCF_033792105.1 Streptomyces sp. WI03-4A | reverse complement strand
CTCCCTCCGCCCTCACGGCCCGGTCGGCCGCGCCATGGCCCGCGGCCGGCATCTGCCCACCCGGCCGGCCGCCCCCTCCTCCCGTCGACGGGTCATCGTCAGCCTCCCCGGGCCGCCAGGACGGCGGTGAGGTCGAGGCCGCGGGCTCGGTCCGCGTCCTCGCGGTACTTGAGGGCCGAGCCCAGGGTCGCCACCGCCAGGTCGGCGTCCACCTCGCTCGCGCCCAGGGCGTGCAGTGCCTCGGCCCAGTCGATCGTCTCCGCCACCCCGGGCGGCTTGAGCAGGTCCGCGCCCCGCAGGGTCTGCACCAGTGCGGTGACCTGCTCGGCCAGTCGCGCCGACACCTCGGGCAACCGCCGCCGCACGATGGCCAGTTCGCGCCCGAACGAAGGGTGGTCGAACCAGTGGTAGAGGCAGCGCCGCTTCAGCGCGTCGTGCACCTCCCGGGTCCGGTTCGAGGTGAGCACGACCACCGGCGGCTCCTCGGCGCGCAGCGTGCCCAGCTCGGGGATCGAGACGGAGTACTCCGACAGCAGCTCCAGCAGGAACGCCTCGAACTCGTCGTCGGCCCGGTCGATCTCGTCGACCAGCAGCACCGCCGGGTGGGTCTGCAGGGCCCGCAGCAGCGGGCGGGCGATGAGGAAGCGCCGGTCGTACAGCTCGCTCTCCAGCCGGTCCGCGTCCCTGATCCCGGCCGCCTCGGCCGCCCGCAGGTGCAGCAGCTGGCGGGGGAAGTCCCAGTCGTACAGGGCCTGTGAGGCGTCGATGCCCTCGTGGCACTGGAGCCGGATCAACGGCGCGCCGAGCGCCTCGGCCAGGGCGGCGGCGAGCGCGGTCTTGCCCACCCCCGCGTCGCCCTCGCAGAAGAGCGGCCGGTGCAGCGTCAGTGCCAGGAAGCAGGTGATCGCCAGCCCTTCGTCGACGAGGTACCCCGTCTCCTCCAGGCGGGCGCGCACCTGCTCCGGGTCGTCCATCCGGGTGATCGGCGCTCACCCCATCCCGGTGGCGGCCAGCACCGCCCGCTTGGTCAGCACCCGGGCGAGGTGCTCGCGGTACTCGGGCGAGGCGGCCAGGTCCTGGGCGGGCCGTGCGCCCTCGGCCGCCGCCTCGGCGGCCCGGGCCACCGCCCCGGGGCTGTCGGCGCCGGACAGCGCCTCCTCGGCGGCCGTGGCCCGCAGCGGGGTCGAGCCCATGTTGGTCAGCCCGATCCGCGCCTCGGCGATGCGCCCGTCGTCGCGCCGCACCAGTGCCGCCACCCCGACGATGGCCCAGGACTGGGCGACGGGGTGGAACTTCTCGTAGTGGAAGCCCCAGCCCTCCCGCTTCGGCACCCGCACCTCGACCAGCAGCTCGTCGGGCGCCAGCGCCGACTGGAGGTAGTCGACGAAGAACTCCCGCGCCGGGACCGTGCGCCGCCCGCCCGGTCCCGCGACGACGAGTTCGGCGTCCAGGGCCAGGGCCACGGCGGGCAGGTCACCGGCCGGGTCGGCGTGCGCCAGGGAACCGCCGAGGGTGCCCCGGTGCCGTACGGCGGGGTCGGCCACCGTGGCCGTCGCCTGGGCCAGCAGCCCGGCGTGCCGGCGCACCAGCGGGTCGTGGACCACCTCGTGGTGCGTGGTCATGGCGCCGATGACCAGCGTGTCGCCGTCCTCGCGGACCCCGCGCAGCTCCGGGATCCGGCCGACGTCCACGACCAGTTCGGGGAAGGCGAGCCGCAGCCGCAGCAGCGGCAGCAGGCTCTGCCCGCCGGCCAGCACCTTGGCGTCGTCGCCCGCGTCGGCGAGCGCGCGCAGCGCCTCGTCCACGCTCGCCGGACGGGTGTAGTCGAACGTGGGGGGAATCATGCCGAACCCTCCGTTCCCGGCCGGACCGGCCCATCGGGTCCGCCGTACTGGCCGATGTCGCCGGACTGCGCCGCCTGACCGGACTGCCCGGACTGGGCCGGGCCCGTCCCGGTGGTCTCCGCGGTGGCCCCGGAGCGGGCCGCCCGGATCGCCTGCCACACCCGGTGCGGCGAGCACGGCATCCGTACGTCCCGGACGCCGAGCGGCCGGAGCGCGTCCACCACGGCGTTGACCACGGCGGGTGTGGAGGCGATCGTCCCGGCCTCGCCGACGCCCTTGACGCCCATGGAGTTCCCGACGGCCGGGGTCTCCGTGCGGTCGGTGACGAAGTCGGGCAGGTCCGCCGCCGACGGCACGAGGTAGTCGGCCATGGTGCCGGAGACCAGGTTGCCCTCGTCGTCGTACACGGCCTCCTCGAACAGCGCCTGCGCGATGCCCTGGGCGAGACCGCCGTGCACCTGCCCCTCGACGATCATCGGGTTGACGACCCGGCCGACGTCGTCGACGCAGACGTAGGAGCGGATGCCGGTCTTCCCGGTCTCGGTGTCCACCTCGACCGCGCACAGGTGGGTGCCGTGCGGGTAGGAGAAGTTCTCCGGGTCGAGCACCGTCTCGGCGTTGATGGACGGTTCGACGCCGTCGGGCAGGTCATGGCTGGTGAACGCCGCCAGGGCGATCTCCTGGATGGTCTTGCGGGCTTCGGGTGAGCCCTTGACGGAGAAGGCGCCGCCCTGGAACTCCAGGTCCTGCTCGCTCGCCTCCAGCAGGTGCGCGGCGATCCGCCGGGCCTTCTCGACCACCTTCGCGGCCGCCCGGTGCACGGCCTCGCCGCCGACGGCCAGCGACCGCGAGCCGTAGGTGTCCATGCCCTGCGGGGCCACCCTGGTGTCGCCGTGCACCACCTCGACGTCCTCGAACGGCACGCCCAGCACGTCGGCGGCGATCTGGCTCCAGCAGGTCACGTGGCCCTGGCCGTGCGGGCTGGTGCCGGTGACGACCTCGACCTTGCCGGTGGGCAGCATGCGGATGGCCGCCGCCTCCCAGCCGCCGGCCCCGTACCTGAGGTCGCGCAGCACCCGGCTCGGTGCCAGGCCGCACATCTCGGTGAAGGTGGAGACGCCGATGCCGAGGCGTACGGTGTCGCCGCGTTCGTTGCGTTCGCGCTGCTCGGCGCGCAGGTCGTCGTAGCCGAACAGGGCCAGCGCCTTGTCGGTGGCGGCCTCGTAGTCGCCGCTGTCGTAGGTCAGCCCGGCGACGGTGGTGTACGGGAACTCCTCGTGCCGGATCCAGTTGCGGCGGCGTACCTCCACCGGGTCGAGGCCGAGCTCGACGGCCAGTTCGTCCATGGTCCGCTCGATGGCGAACGTGGCCTCCGGGCGGCCGGCGCCCCGGTAGGCGTCGGTCGGGGTGCGGGTGGTGAAGACGCCGGTGCAGGTGAACTCGTAGGCGTCCATCTTGTAGATCGCCGGGTACATGAAGGCGCCGAGGATCGGGATGCCCGGGGTGACGAGCATGAGGTAGGCGCCCATGTCGGCGAGCAGGTCGACCTTCAGGCCGAGCAGCTTCCCCTCGCGGGTGGCGGCGATCTCGACGTCCTGGATCATGCCGCGGCCGTGGTGGGTGGCGAGGTAGCCCTCCGAGCGGGACTCGGTCCACTTCACCGGGCGGCCGAGCCTGCGGGCCACCGCCAGCGCCACGGCCTCCTCGCCGTACACCTGGAGCTTGGAGCCGAAGCCGCCGCCGACGTCCGGCGCGACCACCCGCAGTTTGTGCTCGGGGATGCCGGTGACCGTGGCGAGCATGATCCGCAGGATGTGCGGGATCTGGGTCGCCGAGTGGACCGTGTACTCGCCGGAGGCGGCGAGCGGGGTGACGACGACCGCGCGCGGCTCCATGGCGTTGGGGATGAGCCGCTGCTGGTGGTAGCGGCGCTTCAGGGTGACCTCGGCGCGCTCGCGCACCGACGCGAAGCTCTCGCCGGTGGCCAGCGGCCAGGTGTAGCAGCGGTTGGTGCCCTTGTCGGCGTGGACCAGCGGGGCGCCCTCGGCGAGCGCGGCCTCCAGGTCGAGCACCGGGGGCAGCGGGTCGTAGTCGACCTCGATCGCCTCCAGCGCGTCGGCGGCCGCGTACCGGTCGCGGGCCACCACGACCGCCACCGGGTCACCGGCGTGCCGGACCTCGTCCACGGCGATCGGCGGGTGGTCGGGCAGCACGATGTCCTCGGTGACCGGCCAGGCGCAGGGCAGCGGGCCCAGGCCCTCGGCGAGGTCGGCGCCGCTGAACGCGGCGACCACGCCGGGGCGTTCCAGGGCGGGGGAGACGTCGACGCGGGTGACGCGGGCGTGGGCCATCGGGCTGCGCAGGATGGCCAGGTGGAGCAGTCCGGCGAGCTGGATGTTGTCGGTCCAGTTGGTCTGGCCGGTGATCAGCCGGGCGTCCTCCTTGCGCAGCCGGGAGCGGCCGATCTCGGGTCCCACGGCCTGGTCGGTCATGCCGTGACCTCCTCGGAGACCTCGGCGCCGGCGGCGTCGAGCACCGCGCGGACGATGTTCTGGTAGCCGGTGCACCGGCAGAGGTTGCCCTCCAGGGCGTGGCGGACCTCGTCGGAGGTCGGGTGCGGGTTCTCCCGCAGCAGGTCGCGCGCCGCCATGATCATCCCGGGGGTGCAGTAACCGCACTGCAGGCCGTGCCGCTCGTGGAAGGCGCGTTGCAGCGGGGTCCACTCGCCGTCCTTGGCCAGCCCCTGGATCGTGGTCACCTCGCAGCCGTCCGCCTGTACGGCGAGGACCGAGCAGCTCTTGGCGGTCGCGCCGTCCAGGTCGACCGTGCACGCCCCGCAGTTGGAGGTGTCGCAGCCGATGGGGGTGCCGGTCAGGCCGAGGCGGTCGCGCAGGTAGTGGGCGAGCAGGAGACGGGGTTCCACGTCGTCCTCGTACGTCGTGCCGTCCACGTTCACCGAGATGTGGGTCATGTGTGCCCTCCAGACCGTGCCGGGCAGGGGCGTGGGTAATCAGCCACCGGGCGTGATGTACGTCACTCTAAGGCCGTGTCCTGCGTGCGGCGAGCGCTGCGGCGGGGGATTAGTTGAGCATTAATCCATTGCTGTCGGCGGGGCGCCCCTGCTGCACTGCACGGACCCGACGTCACACCGAGAGGACCACCGATGCGCACTGCGTGCATGTCCACCGAGGAAGGAATCCACCCCATGCCGAAGGACATCACGCTCAGTGCACCTGCTCAATCTCGGAATCCTCGCCCATGTCGACGCCGGTAAGACCAGCCTGACCGAACGGCTGCTGCACACGGCCGGAGTGACCGACGAGATCGGAAGCGTCGACCGGGGGAGCACCCGGACCGACACACTCGCCCTGGAGCGGCAGCGCGGGATCACCATCAAGTCGGCGGTGGTCTCCTTCCCGCTCGACTCCGTGACCGTCAACCTCATCGACACCCCAGGCCACCCCGACTTCATCGCCGAGGTGGAACGGGTGCTCGGGGTGCTGGACGGGGCGGTCCTGGTCGTCTCGGCCGTCGAGGGCGTCCAGGCGCAGACCCGCGTCCTCATGCGCACGCTGCGCCGCCTGCGCATCCCCACCCTCGTCTTCGTCAACAAGATCGACCGGCGCGGCGCGCGCGGCGCCTCCGTGCTGGACGAGATGGCCCGCCGGCTGGCCGTGCCGCTCGTCCCGATGGGGACCGCCGCCGGGCTCGGCACCCGCGCCGCCCGGTTCGTCCCCGGGCTCGGCCCGTCCGCGCTGGACGTGCTCGCCGACCGCGACGACGACCTGCTCGCCGCCTACGTCACGCACGGGATCTCCGACGGCCGGCTGGACGCCGCCCTGGCCGCCCAGACCCGGCGGGGCCTGGTCCACCCCGTCTGGTTCGGGTCCGCCATCACCGGTGCCGGCGTGGCCGAACTCGTCACCGGCGTCGAACGGCTGCTGCCGCCCGCCTCCGGCGACCCGGACGGCCCGCTGTCCGGCACGGTGTTCAAGGTGGAACGGGGCCCCGCGGGGGAGAAGATCGCCTACGCGCGGATCTTCTCCGGCACCCTGCGCGTGCGCGACCGGGTCCCGTTCGGGGACGGCCGCGAGGGGGCGGCCGGCCGTGAGAAGGGTGACGGCCGCGAGCGGGGAGACGGTCGCGGTGAGGGCAGGATCACCGCCCTCACCGTCTTCGACCACGGCGGCGACGTCCGGCGGGAGGAGGCGGGCGCGGGCCGGATCGCCCGGCTGTGGGGCCTCGGCGGCGTCCGGATCGGCGACGCGCTCGGCACGCCGGGCCGGGCCGCCGGGCACCACTTCGCCCCGCCCACCCTGGAGACGGTCGTCGTGCCCGGGCCCGGCGCGGACCGGCGTGCGCTGCACCTCGCCCTCACCCAGCTGGCCGAGCAGGACCCGCTGATCGGCGTCCGCCACGACGAGCTGCGCAAGGAGACCTCCGTCTCCCTCTACGGCGAGGTGCAGAAGGAGGTCATCGAGGCCACCCTCGCCGACGACTACGGCCTGGACGTCACCTTCCGGGAGACCACGACGCTGTGCGTCGAACGACCGGCGGGCAGCGGAGCGGCGGTGGAGTTCAACAAGAAGGACGGCAACCCCTTCCTCGCCACCGTCGGCCTGCGGGTGGACGCCGCACCGCCCGGCTCGGGGGTGCGCTTCGGCCTGGAGGTGGAACTCGGCTCCATGCCGTACGCCTTCTTCAAGGCCGTGGAGGACACCGTGCGCGAGACGCTCGGGCAGGGGCTGCACGGCTGGCAGGTCACCGACTGCGCCGTCACCATGACCCATGCGGGCTACTCGCCCCGGCAGAGCCACGCCCACCAGGGGTTCGACAAGAGCATGTCCAGCACCGGCTACGACTTCCGCGGCCTGACCCCGCTGGTCCTGGTCGAGGCCCTGCGCCGGGCGCGCACGGTGGTGTACGAGCCCATGCACCGCTTCCGGATCGAGGCCCCGGCGGACACCCTGGGCGCCCTGCTGCCGGTGCTGGCCCGGCTGGGCGCGGTGCCGGAGAGCACGGGCGGGCACGACCGGGCCGGCGTCCTGGAGGGTGCGGTGCCCGCCGCCCGGGTCCACGAACTGGGGCAGCGGCTGCCCGGGCTCACCCGCGGCGAGGGCGAGCTGGAGACCGTCTTCGACCACTACGCGCCGGTCACCCGGGGCCCGCTGCCCGAGCGCCCGCGCACCGACCACAACCCGCTCGACCGGAAGGAGTACCTGCTGAACGTGACGCGCCGGGTGGGCGACTGAATCGTTGAGCTGACTGGCAGTCAACTTACTCGGGAGTCAGTCGGTATTGACGCCGGCCGGGCCTCGCCGGACTGTGGTGTACATGCCGAATATCGGGGCGCGTCTGCTGCTGGTGCTGGTCGTCCTCTGCGGATTCCTGACGGTGGCGGGCGCTCCGCCCGCCACCGCCACCACTCCCTCCGGTTCCCTCTGGTTCGACGGCGGCCCGCTCACCGTGCGCGGCGGCCGCCTCGTCGACGGCCAGGGCCGCGAGGTCGTGCTGCGCGGGTACAACGTCTCGGGTGAGACCAAGCTGGAGGAGAACGGCGGCCTGCCCTTCGCCTCGGCCGCCGACGCCCGCAGGTCGGCGACCGCGCTGCGCGCCCTCGGAGGCGGCAACGCGGTCCGCTTCCCGCTCTCCTGGGCGCACGCCGAACCCGTGCGCGGCCAGACCGACACCGCCTATCTGGCCGCGGTCACCGAGCAGATGAGCGCCTTCCTCGACGCGGGCATCCGGGTCTACCCCGACTTCCACCAGGACCTGTACTCGCGGTACCTGTTCGACGCGGGCAGCTGGTACACCGGCGACGGAGCCCCCAAGTGGGCCGTGGAAGCCGGAAGTCACCCCAAGGAGTCCTGCGGGATCTGCCTCTTCTGGGGGCAGAACATCACCCAGAACGCGGCCGTGCGGCAGGCGCAGTACGACTTCTGGCACAACGCCCACGGCGTCCAGGACGCCTTCCTCGGCACCGCCCAGGCGACCATGACCTATCTCCAACGCCACCTGGACGAGGACGAGTTCGCGGGTGTCGTCGGCTTCGACCCGTACAACGAGCCGTACGCGGGCACCTACGACTCCGGGCAGACCTCCCGCACCTGGGAACGCGACCTGCTCTGGCCGTTCTACACCCGCTTCCGGGCCCGCATGGACGCCGCGGGCTGGCAGGACAAGCCCGCCTTCGTCGAACCCAACCTCTTCTGGAACGCCAACATCTCCACCCAGCGGCAGGAGGGCGGACTGCTGGACGCGGGCACGTTCGGCCCCGACTACGTCCTCAACACCCACTTCTACGACCAGAAGGCCATCTCCGGCATCCTGATGTGGGGCAAGGCGGCCGACGGCCAGTACGCCGCCGACTTCGCCGCCGTCCGCGACCGGGCCTCCGCCGCCGGGACCGCCGCCGTGGTCAGCGAGTTCGGGCACCCGCTGTCGGGCACCGTCTCCGACAAGGCGCCGACCGTCCTCAAGGCGATGTACGAGGGCCTCGACTCCCGGCTGCCGGGCGCCCGCTGGTGGACGGACCCGGCCGCCTCCGGTCCGGTGCTGTCCGGCTCGCAGTGGCAGTGGGATCTCTACAGCGGACGGCACCACGAGCCGATGAACGGCAACCCCGGCAAGGTGCTCACCTCCGGCGACGGCTGGAACGGCGAGGACCTCTCCGCCGTCCGGCTCGACGACGCCGGCATCCCGGTGCTCCGCCAGGACGCCCGGCTGCTCGACCGGCTCTACCCGAGCGCCACCGCGGGCACCGCTCTCGCCTTCACCTACGAGGACCGCTCCCGGGACGGCTCGTCCACCCTGACCTGGAACCCGGTGCCGGCTTCCCTGCCGGCCACGGCCCGGCTGGTGGGCTCGGGCCAGTACGGGGTGCTGGTCTGGCGCTCCGGCGGCGACGCACCCACCGAGCTGCACCTGCCGGGGTCCTTCCCGACCCCGGCCACCACCGTCGTCTCCGACCTGGGCACGGTCTGCGGGCCGCCCGCCCACACCGCGGACACCCCCGTCGGCGTGGCGCCCGAACCGGGCGGCACCGGGAGCCGGCGGTTGCTGCTCACCGCCACGGACTCCGGTGTCCCGCACTTCGCCCTGGTGACCAACGGTGCCACGGCCCCCTCGGCGGACCTGCTGGGGGCGGCGCGCGCCGAACTGGCCGCGTGGACGGCGGCGCACTTCTGAGGTGAGCGCGGCCACCGGCCGGTGCGCGGCCTCCGGGGACCCGCCCGGAGGCCGCGCCGGCCCGTCAGCTCCCCGACGGGCCCGTCCAGTCGGCCTGCACGTGCCCAAGCCGCACCCGCTGCGGGTGGTCGCCCACCGGGACCGACGTCACCTTCTCGCCGGTCGCGAAGTCGATCGCCGTGACCTGGTCGGCCCCGCTCTCGGAGATGACGCAGTCCTTGCCGTCCCCGCTGACCGTGGCCCAGTACGGCTTGGACGCGGTGACCAGCGGGCCCTCCTGGAGAGTGGCGCGGTCGACCACCGTGGCGTAGTCGTCCATGGTGCCCGCGACACACAGTTTGGTGCCCTCGGGGTTCATCGAAAGCCCGTGGTGGCGCGAGTCGTTGACCCAGGTGGTGCGGTCCTCGCTGGTCGCCGGGTTCTTCGGCAGCGTCTTCACCCGGGTGATCCGGTCGGCGGCGACGTCGTACTCCAGGAAGCCGTTGAAGAAGGAGACCTGGAAGTACAGCTTCGACTCGTCGGGGGAGAAGACGGCCGGCCGTACCGCGTCGGAGAAGTTCTTCAGGCCGATCGCGTCCAGCCGCTGGCGCATGTCGATGACCTTGACCTGCTTGTACGTGGTCGCGTCCACCACCGTGATGTGGCGGTCGCCCTTGGTCCAGTCCCAGCCCGGGTCGTCCAGGGACGTGTTGACGTCCCCGATGGACATGTTCCAGATGTACTTGCCGTCCTTGGTGAAGATGTTCTCGTGCGGCTTGTCGCCCGTCGCGAAGGAGCCGAGCTGCCGGCCCGTGGCGATGTCCAGCACGTGCACGGTGTTGGCGGTCGAGGCGGACACGGCGACCCGGGTGCCGTCCGGTGAGACCGCCATGTGGTCGGCCCGGTAACCGGCCACCGGGAAACGCCAGTTGATGCGGCCGGTGGCCAGGTCGAGGGAGACCACGTCCGCGAAGCTCGGCCGGGAGACGACGACCGAGCGGCCGTCCGGGGTGGAGTACATGTCGTCGGCGAACTGGTCGTGGCCCTCGCCGACGCCGTTGCGGATCGCCGTGAAGTAGATCCACTTGATCGGGTCCGCGTTGATCTCGGCCATCCGCTGGGCCTTGTCCGGGATCACGTCGACCCGGCCGATCTTCGCGAAGTCTCCTGAGGACCGGATGACATCGGCGGTGCCGTCCCAGTTGTTGCCGACGAACATCACCTCGCGCAGACCGGTTCCCGCGGACGCGGCGGTCGTGGCGGAGGCGGCGGTCGCGGGGGCGGCGACGGTCAGCGCGAGGGCGGCGGCGACGGAGCGAAGGTGCCTGGTTCTGGAGGCAGGCATGACTGCTCTCTTTCCTCGGGGAAATCTGAACACGGGCGCTTTCACAGTCGACTTACTGAAAAGTAAGGAGGGTGCGGCCTACTCGACAAGATGTGTGCACGACAAGATTGGGAACCGGTGGGTGAGCGGAGGGGGCGCGCGTGACGGGCAGACTCAGGGCGCCGAAGGGCCGCTACGGCGGCAGGTCCGCCGAGGAACGCCAGGCCGAGCGGCGCCGCCGGTTCCTGGACGCGGCGCTGCGGCTGTTCGGCGACAGCCCGGGCTTCCGGCAGACGACGGTCGCCGCGCTGAGCCAGGCCGCCGGCCTGTCCACCCGGCAGTTCTACGAGGAGTTCCGCACCCTGGAGGACGTGCTCGCCGCGCTGCACCTGGAGGTGAACGGCTGGGCGGAACAGGCGGTGCTGGACGCGCTGGCCGCGGCCGAGGGGCTGCCGCTGGCCGAGCGGGTCGCCGTGCTGTTCCGCGCCTACGCCCGTGACGTCACCTCCGACCCGCGCCGGATCCGGATCACCTTCGTCGAGATCATCGGCGTCAGTCCCGCGCTGGAGGAGCAGCAGCTCGCCCGCAGGGCCCGCTGGGTCGACCTGATCCGCGCCGAGGCGGACGCGGCGGTGGGGCGCGGGGAGGCGGCCCCGCGCGACTACCGGCTCGCGGCGACGGCCTTCATCGGCAGCGTGAACGGGTTGCTGCACGACTGGAGTGCGGGGTGGGTGGACGCGAGTCTCGACGAGGTTGTCGACGAGCTTGTGCGGCAGCTGCTCTTGATTCTTCGGGCGGAGGGGTGGCGGGCGGGGGGCCAGTGAACCGGCGTCGCGGACCGGGGCCCGCCGTGGGGTGTCCTCGTCGTCTCCGTCTGCGTCGCCGTCGTGGCTGGTCGCGCAGTTCCCCGCGCCCCTGGGTGGGGCGGCCCGACCCACGTGGCTCGGCGCGCGGGATCGGGGTGGAGCTGGTCTGCTGGTTGGGGGGCCTTTGTACCCGTTCTCCGGAGACACGCATGAGTACGTATCGAGCCGCGCAGGTGACCGCCCCGAACGGCACGTTCGAGCTGGTCGAGCGGGAGGTGCCGCAACCGGGACCCGGGCAGGTGAGGATCGCCGTGGAGGCCTGCGGCATCTGCCACAGCGACGCGCTCTTCGTGAGCGGCGGACTACCCGGTGTCTCCTTCCCCGAGGTGCCCGGGCACGAGATCGCCGGCCGCGTCGAGGAGCTGGGGCAGGGCGTGCACGACCGCGGCTGGCGGGTCGGCGACCGGGTGGCCGTCGGCTGGTTCGGCGGCAGCTGCGGCCACTGCCGGCCCTGCCGCGAGGGCGACTTCGTCGTGTGCCCCAACCTCACGGTCCCGGGCTGGGCCTACGACGGGGGCTTCGGCGAGAAGGTGATCGCGCCCGTCGACGCCCTGGCCCGCATCCCCGAAGGAATCTCGGCCGGCGACGCGGGCCCCATGGCCTGCGCCGGCGTGACCACCTTCAACGGGCTGCGGCGCAGCTCCGCGCGGCCCGGCGACCTGGTGGCCGTGCTCGGCCTCGGCGGTCTCGGGCACCTGGGGGTGCAGTACGCGGCCGCGATGGGCTTCGAGACGGTGGGCATCGCCCGCGGCCCCGAGAAGGCGGACTTCGCCAAGCAGCTCGGCGCCCACCACTACGTCGACAGCACCTCCGGCACCCCGGTCGCCGAGGCGCTGCAGTCGCTGGGCGGTGCCAAGGTCGTGCTGGCCACCGCCGGGAACTCCGAGGCCATCGCGGACACCGTGGACGGCCTGGCCCACCGCGGGGAGCTGGTCGTCATCGGCGCGGACACCGACCCGCTCGGCATCAGCCCGGTGCAGCTGCTGATGAGCGGCCGCGTGGTCCGCGGCCACCCCTCGGGCACCTCGCAGGACGTGGAGGACACCATGGCCTTCAGCGCCCTGCACGGCATCCGCCCGATGACCGAGTCCGTCCCGCTGGACCGCGCGGACGAGGCCTACCGGAAGATGCTCGCCGGCAAGGCCCGCTTCCGGATGGTGCTCGACTACACCTGAGACGCCCGAGACTCTGAGACGTCTGAGGCGCGAGGCGCCGGCCGGGTGTGCGCCGGCGGACCCACGCGCCTCAGCCGGCGGCGATCACCAGCAGGCCCGTCGCCGCCAGCAGGGCCGCGCCCAGCACGCCCCAGGCCACCAGCCGCTGCCGCAGGGTCCGGTACCTGCTCTCGTAGGCGTGCCGCAGCTCCTCGGCGCGGTCGGCGGTGCGGCGCCACGACGTGCGGGTTATGGCCAGGTACTCCGACTCGAAGTGGCGCTCCAGATCGTCCCGTTGGGTGTCGGTGAGCCAGCCCAGGCGGTCGGCGACCCGGGCCGCCGCCGTACGGCCCTGCTCCCGGGCGGCGGCGAGCAGCAGGTGGCCCTCGACCTCCTGGACCAGCGTCCTCTCGTCCCCCGTGCTCATCGCGCGGTCAGCTCCCTCGACCGGTCCCGCCGCCGCGGATGGTGCAGGTCGAACGCCGGGGACTCGCTGCGGATCGGGGGCAGCGAACGGAAGTTGTGCCGCGGCGGCGGGCAGGAGGTCGCCCACTCCAGCGAACGGCCGTAGCCCCACGGGTCGTCGCTCTCGACCTTCTCGCCGTACTTCGCCGTCTTCCAGACGTTGTAGAAGAACGGCAGCATGGAGGAGCCGAGCAGGAACGAGAAGATCGTCGACACCGTGTTGAGGGTGGTCAGCCCCTCGGCCGCGAGATAGTCCGGGATCCGGCGCTGCATGCCGTTCACGCCCAGCCAGTGCTGGACCAGGAAGGTGCCGTGGAAGCCGACGAACAGCGTCCAGAAGGTGATTTTCCCGAGGCGTTCGTCGAGCATCTTGCCGGTCATCTTCGGCCACCAGAAGTGGAAGCCGGAGAACATCGCGAACACCACCGTGCCGAAGACGACGTAGTGGAAGTGCGCCACCACGAAATAGCTGTCGGAGGTCGCGAAGTCGAGCGGCGGCGAGGCGAGCATCACGCCGGTCAGCCCGCCGAACAGGAACGTGATCAGGAAGCCGACCGCCCAGAGCATCGGTGTCTCGAAGGACAGCGAGCCCTTCCACATGGTGCCGATCCAGTTGAAGAACTTCACGCCGGTGGGT
>NZ_JARAUO010000078.1:0-14373 GCF_033792105.1 Streptomyces sp. WI03-4A | reverse complement strand
GCGCGGCAGCGTGCGCACCGGGGCCCGCGTCGGCGGTGAGCGCGCTGCCCGTCGCCCCGCTGTGGCTCACCCGGACGGGGGCGCGCCGCGGGACAGGCGGGGGGTGGCGTGGTCTGGTGGGGGTGTGCCGCCGCTGTCCGAGCCTGTTCGTCGTCTGGCTGCCTGGTGTGTCGTGCTGTTGCTCGTCGCCGGGGTGGGGTGGGTCGGTGTGCGGCTGTGCGGGGAGCTCCGTACGGCCGTGGTGCCGGTGCTGCTCGCCCTGCTGGGGACCGCGCTGCTGGGACCGCTGTACCGGCGGCTGGTGGCGGCGGGGGTGCAGCGCTCACTCGCGGCCGGGCTGACCTGCGTCGCCGTCGTGGCCGTGGTCGGTGGGGCGGTCTACATCGTCGTCGCCGCGCTCATCGACACCGGCGACCAGATCATCGCCTCGCTCCGGCAGGCCGCCCAGTCCGTCGCCCGGCACTTCGGGGCCGCCGGCACCGGCCTCGACGACCTCGCCGGCAACTCCCGCAAGCTGCTCGAGAAGTTCGGCGGGACCGCGGCCTCCAACGTGATCAGCGGGGTCAGCGTGGTCGGCGAGAGCATCGCCATGGCCGTGCTCGCGCTGCTGCTGGTCTTCTTCTTCCTGCGCGACTCCCACCGCGCCGTCGAGGTCCTGCGGGCCGTCGCGCCCGGCGGCACCGCCGACACCGCGGAGGCCGTCGCCCGGCGGGCCTTCACGGCGGTGGAGGGGTTCATGCGCGGGACCACCCTCATCGCCCTCATCGACGCCGTGTGCATCACCGTCGGCCTGCTGGTCCTGCGCGTGCCCGGCGCCGTCGGCCTCGGCGCGCTCGTCTTCGTCTTCGCCTACATCCCCTACCTCGGCGCCTTCATCTCCGGCGCGGTGGCCGTGCTGGTCGCCCTCGCCGACCGCGGCTTCGTCATCGCGCTGTGGGCGCTCGGGGTGGTGCTCGCGGTCCAGGTACTGGAGGGACACTTGCTCCAGCCCGTCATCCAGAGCCGGACCGTGCAGATGCACCCGGCGGTGGTCATGCTGGCGATCACCGCGGGCGCCTCCGTCGCGGGGATCCTCGGCATGCTGCTCTCGGTTCCGCTGACCGCCGCCGCCTTCGGCGTCGTACAGGAACTGCGCTCACGTCAGCGGCCGCCCGAGCCGTCGGACTCGTAGAGCTCGAACCAGATGCTCTTGCCACGCCCCCGCGGCTCCACCCCCCACGCGTCCGCGAGCAGCTCGATCAGCATCAGGCCGCGGCCCGACGACGCCAGCTCGCCCGGCCGGCGCTTGTGCGGGAGGTCGTCACCGGCGTCCGTGACCTCAAGCCGCAGCCGGCGCCCGCCCGGCTCCCCGCCCACCTCGGCGAGCAGCAGCGCGTCGGCGTCGGTGTGCACCAGGACGTTGGTGACCGTCTCGGAGACCAGCAGCACCGCGGAGTCCACCTGGTCGGCCGAGCCCCAGTCGTGCAGCAGCTCACGCAGGTGCCGGCGGGCCTCCGCGATCCGCTCCGGCTCGTCCTGCGCCACCGACAGCGCCGTGCGCCGCACCGCGGGCCGGACGGCCGCCGGGTCGCCCCAGCCGCGGTCCGCCCCGGGCCGGCCCAGCAGCAGCACCGCGATGTCGTCCTCGCGGCGGTCGGGCCGCGGGCCGGTGGTGTGGTGCGAGGACGGCCCGAGCACGCCCTGCACCAGAGCGTCGGCCAGCGACTCCGGATCGCCCCGGTGGTCCTCCAGGATCGCCCGGACGCGCCGCCAGCCGCTCTCCATGTCGTGCCCGCCGGTCTCGATCAGGCCGTCGGTGCACAGCGTCATGATCTCGCCCGGCTCCAGCGTGAACCGGGTCGTGGGGTAGTCCGCGTCCGGGTCGACGCCCAGCGGCAGCCCGCCCGCCGTCGGACGCGTCATCACCGTGCCGTCGGCCATCCGGATCGCCGGGTCCAGATGCCCGGCGCGGGCGATCTCCAGCAGGCCGGTCTCCGGGTCGGCCTCCACGTACAGGCAGGTCGCGAAGCGCGGGTCGGTCATGTGCTCGTCGTGGGTGATGCCGTGCAGGAAGCGGGAGGCCCGGGAGAGGACCGCGTCCGGGCGGTGCCCCTCGGAGGCGTACGCCCGCAGGGCGATGCGGAGCTGGCCCATCAGGCCCGCCGCCCGCACGTCGTGGCCCTGCACGTCCCCGATCGCCAGCGCGTACCGGCCCGAGGGCAGCGGGATGATGTCGTACCAGTCCCCGCCCACCTGGAGCCCGCCGCCGGTCGGGATGTAGCGGGCCGCCACGGTCAGCCCCGGGATCTGCGGGCCCAGCGACGGCAGCATGGAGCGCTGCAGCCCCTCCGCCAGCTCCCGCTGGGAGTCGGCGGCACCGGCCCGGGACAGGGCCTGGCCCAGCATCCGGGCCACCGTCGTCAGGACCGCCCGCTCGTCGGGCGTGAAGGCCACCGGGTAGGCGAAGGCCGCCATCCAGGCGCCCATGGTGCGCCCGGACGCCGTCAGCGGAAGGAACGCCCAGGAGTGGCGGCCGAAGTGCCGGGCGAGCGGCCAGGTGACCGGGTAGCGGCCGCGGTAGTCCTCGGGCGAGGAGAGGTAGACGGGCCGGCCGGTGCGCACCACCTCGGCGGCCGGGTAGTCGGCCGTCAGCGGCAGATGGGAGAAGGGGCCGTCGGCGCCGGGCTGGTGCCCGTGGTGGCCGATGATCGTCAGCCGGTCGCCCTCGACGCCGAACACCGCGAGTCCGTCCGGGGAGAACCCCGGCATGGACAGCCCGGCCGCGACCCGCAGCACCTCCTGCGTCGACCGCGCCTCCGCCAGCGCCCGGCCCGCGTCCAGCAGGAACGCCTCCCGGGAGCGCCGCCAGTCCCCGGTGACCGCGCTGCGGCCCGCCGCCGTGCCCGGCGCCGGTTCGGTGACCTCCTGGAGGGTGCCGGTCAGCTCGTAGCTGTGCCGCTCGGGGTCGTACGACGGCTTCGAGCGGCTGCGCACGACCCGCAGGACGCG
Source organism: Streptomyces sp. WI03-4A (assembly GCF_033792105.1). Classification (NCBI taxonomy): domain Bacteria; kingdom Bacillati; phylum Actinomycetota; class Actinomycetes; order Kitasatosporales; family Streptomycetaceae; genus Streptomyces; species Streptomyces sp. WI03-4A. The sequence continues at coordinate 11,385 of NZ_JARAUO010000078.1, read as the reverse complement.
CCCCTGCTCGTCCATGATCCGGATGCGCACCTCGGCCAGCGTGCCCTCGGCGACCGCCAGCCGGATCACGCCGGTGATCTCGTTCCAGTCGACCGGGTGCAGCCGGGCCCGGGTCTGCGCCTCCGTGAGGGTGGCCGGGCGCGCGGGCAGCCCGAGCAGTCGCGCCGCCTCCGCGTCCACGGTGACCAGGCCGGCGGCCGTGTCCCAGTGCCACAGTCCGGTCGCGAGGGCGGCGAGGACGTCACTCACGGACGGCAGGGGCTCGCCTGTACGCATTGCCCCACTTTAGGAAGATCCGATCGATCGGTGCCACTGTAAGAAGCCCCGACGGGAGGGAAGGACACGCTGGAGGTACCGCCGAAGGCCGGGGGACGCCGGGGAAAAGGTGGGGAGCCGATCTTGGCGTGCCCGGTACCCTTGATGGGTCCGGGCCCCGTGCCCGGCTCCCGCCGGAGCGGCAGCTCCGGCACTCATCACCCCACCACGAAGGACGATGAACGACGATGCATCGGTACAGGTCCCACACCTGCGGCCAGCTCCGCGCCTCTGACGTCGGCACCGACGTCCGGCTGAGTGGCTGGCTGCACAATCGGCGCGACCTGGGCGGCATCCTCTTCATCGATCTGCGCGACCACTACGGCATCACGCAGCTGGTGGCCCGTCCCGGCACGGCCGCCTACGAGGCCCTGGACAGGATCTCCAAGGAGTCCACGGTCCGCGTCGACGGCCAGGTTGTTTCACGTGGAACCGAGAACGTGAACCCCGACCTGCCCACCGGCGAGATCGAGGTCGAGGTCGCCGACGTCGAGCTGCTCGGCGCGGCCGCCCCGCTGCCCTTCACGATCAACACCGAGGACGGGGTCAACGAGGAGCGGCGCCTGGAGTACCGCTTCCTGGACCTGCGCCGCGAGCGCATGCACCGCAACATCATGCTGCGCACGGCGGTCATCTCGGCCATGCGCCAGAAGATGGCGGCGATGAACTTCAACGAGATGGCGACGCCGATCCTGTCCGCCACCTCCCCCGAGGGCGCCCGTGACTACGTGGTCCCCTCCCGCGTGCACCCGGGCAAGTTCTACGCCCTGCCGCAGGCCCCGCAGCAGTTCAAGCAGCTGCTGATGATCTCCGGCTTCGACCGCTACTTCCAGATCGCGCCCTGCTTCCGCGACGAGGACGCCCGCGCCGACCGCTCGCCGGGCGAGTTCTACCAGCTCGACATCGAGATGTCCTTCGTCGAGCAGGAGGACATCTTCCAGCCGGTCGAGAAGCTGATGACCGAGCTGTTCGAGGAGTTCGGCGGCGGCCGCCACGTCACCTCCCCCTTCCCGCGCATCCCGTTCCGCGAGGCGATGCTCAAGTACGGCTCCGACAAGCCGGACCTGCGCGCCAAGCTGGAGCTGGTGGACATCACCGACGTCTTCGAGGGCTCGGAGTTCAAGGCGTTCGCGGGTAAGCACGTGCGCGCCCTCGCGGTGCCGGACGTCTCCGCCCAGCCCCGCAAGTTCTTCGACCAGCTCGGCGACTACGCCGTCGAGCAGGGCGCCAAGGGCCTGGCCTGGGTGCGCGTGGCCGAGGACGGCACGCTGTCCGGCCCGATCGCGAAGTTCCTGACCGAGGCGAACGTCGCCGAGCTGACCAAGCGGCTCGCGCTGGCCCCCGGCCACGCCGTCTTCTTCGGCGCGGGCGAGTACGACGAGGTCTCCAAGATCATGGGTGCCGTCCGGGTGGAGGCCGCCAAGCGCGCCGGCCACTTCGAGGACGGCGTCTTCCGCTTCTGCTGGATCGTCGACTTCCCGATGTACGAGAAGGACGAGGAGACCGGCGGGATCGACTTCTCGCACAACCCGTTCTCGATGCCGCAGGGCGGTCTTGAGGCCCTGGAGACCCAGGACCCGCTGGACATCCTCGGCTGGCAGTACGACATCGTCTGCAACGGCGTCGAGCTGTCCTCCGGCGCGATCCGGAACCACGAGCCGGACATCATGCTCAAGGCCTTCGAGATCGCGGGTTACGACCGTGAGACCGTCGAGGAGAAGTTCGCGGGCATGCTCCGCGCGTTCCGCTTCGGCGCCCCGCCGCACGGCGGCATCGCCCCGGGCGTGGACCGCATCGTCATGCTCCTCGCGGACGAGCCCAACATCCGCGAGACGATCGCCTTCCCGCTCAACGGCAACGCCCAGGACCTGATGATGGGCGCCCCGACCGAGCTGGACGAGTCCCGCCTGCGCGAGCTGCACCTGAACGTCAGGAAGCCGCAGCCGAAGTAGTACCGGGTGTCCGTGCGCGCCGATCTGTCCTGACTCGCTCTTGACGATCGGCGCGCACAGCCGTCTCCGGGCCGGGTGTCCGCCGACGACGAGTCCGCGGACACCTGCTGCACGCGGAGACCTGCCGGCCGCTGAAGGACGCGGCGGTCGGGGTTACTCGCCCGTGCCCGGATCGGGTTCGTCCTCGGGAGCGGCGCCGTCCTCCAGCAGCCGCTCGGCGATGTCGTCCGACCAGGCCTGCGCCCAGGCACGCAGGGCGTCGACGCGCGGCTCGTCCAGTCCGTACCGCAGGAACTCCACGGTGGAGTAGAAGTCCGTACCCGTCAGGCGGGACTGGAGGGTGGGCAGGTCGAAGGGGTCGTGGGCGTGCCTGCGGCCCAGTTCCTCCAGGTCCGGCAGGGAGAAGCGGCTGGCGGCGGCCTGTGCGTCGATCAGGTCGACGGCGGCGCCCCGGTCGTACAGGGCCCGGATCTTCGTGCCCACGGCGTCCTCGACGCAGAGCGCGGGGCCGTACGCGGTCAGCTCGGGCGGCTGCCAGAACGTCTCCTTGTGCAGGGTGAGGGCGCAGGGCTCGCCGCTCGGCGGGTCCGTGACCGTCAGCTCCGCCGTCCGTTCGGTGGCCCTCCCGGCCCGCACCAGCCGCCCCCGCGCCTCCAGGGCCGCGCCGACGGCACCGGCGATCCGGTCCATGGCCTTGGGGCTCTCGGTGGCGAAGTCGACGTTCGCGTGCGGCCGTTCGAGCAGGCCGTGCGCCTGCAGCGCGTAGCCACCGGCGAGCACGAGCCCGAACGGGCCGCCGACACCGACGACGTCGGAGAGGAGCCGGTGGTGGGGGGAGGGGAGGTTCACGAGATCCTTACTCTGCCAGAGCGGAGAGGGGCGGCCGGGTGCCGCGCCCCCGTGTCCGTTCAGGTCGACGGTACGTCGCGGGCCTCACCGGCGCCGGGTACGCGAAGGCCCGGGAGGCAGGTGGCTTCCCGGGCCTGGGCGGTGGGCTTCGTCAGCCCTCGGTGCCGCCGAAGCGCTCCTTGTACGTCTCCAGGTCCTCGTCGGTGAGCTTCGCGAAGAGGACCGGGGGGACGGCGAAGGGGGTGCCGGACGGGACCGAGGTGAGGGTCTTCGCCTCGTCCGCGGTGACCCAGGACGCGGTGTCGTTCTCCAGGGAGAACGCCTCCCGCATGACCTTCGCCGTCGCCGGGATGAAGGGCTCGGAGACCACCGCGTACAGATGGATCAGGTTCATCGCCGTGCGCAGGGTGAGCGCGGCGCCGTCCTTGTCGGTCTTGATCTCCAGCCAGGGGGCCTTCTCCTCCAGGTAGGAGTTGCCGGCCGACCACAGGGCGCGCAGGGCCGCGGCCGCCTTGCGGAACTGGAGGGTCTCCATGTGCGACTCGTACTCCGCCAGGAGCGTCGCGATCTCCTCGCCGAGGCGGGTCTCCGCCTCGCCCGGCGTACCGCCCTCGGGCACGTCGTCGCCGAAGCGCTTGCGGGAGAAGGACAGCACACGGTTGACGAAGTTGCCGAGGGTGTCGGCGAGGTCCTTGTTGACCGTGGCCGTGAAGTGCTCCCACGTGAAGGACGAGTCGTCCGACTCGGGGGCGTTGGCGATCAGGAAGTAGCGCCAGTAGTCGGCGGGCAGGATCTCCAGGGCCTGGTCGGTGAAGACGCCCCGCTTCTGCGAGGTGGAGAACTTTCCGCCGTAGTACGTCAGCCAGTTGAACGCCTTGACGTAGTCGACCTTCTTCCACGGCTCGCGCACGCCCAGCTCGGTGGCCGGGAACATCACGGTGTGGAAGGGGACGTTGTCCTTGGCCATGAACTCGGTGTAGCGGACCTCGGTGTCCACGTCGTACCACCACGACTTCCAGTCGCGGTTCTCCGGGTCCTGGTCCGCCCACTCCTTGGTCGCGCCGATGTACTCGATCGGGGCGTCGAACCACACGTAGAAGACCTTGCCCTCGGCCGCCAGCTCCGGCCAGGTGTCCGCCGGGACCGGGACGCCCCAGTCCAGGTCACGGGTGATGGCGCGGTCGTGCAGGCCCTCGGTCAGCCACTTGCGGGCGATGGAGGAGGCGAGCTGCGGCCAGTCCTCCTCGTGCCGGGAGACCCACGCCTCGACCTCGTGCTGCAGCTTGGACTGCAGCAGGAAGAGGTGCTTCGTCTCGCGGACCTCCAGGTCAGTGGAGCCCGAGATCGCCGAGCGGGGGTTGATCAGGTCCGTGGGGTCGAGGACACGGGTGCAGTTCTCGCACTGGTCGCCGCGGGCCTTGTCGTAGCCGCAGTGCGGGCAGGTGCCCTCGACGTAGCGGTCCGGCAGGAAGCGGCCGTCGGCGGGGCTGTACACCTGGCGGATGGCGCGCTCTTCGATGAAGCCGTTCTCGTGCAGCTTGCGGGCGAAGTGCTGGGTGATGTCCCGGTTCTCCGCGGAGGAGCTGCGGCCGAAGTAGTCGAAGGCGAGCGCGAAGCCGTCGTAGACGGCCTTCTGGGCGTCGTGCGCCTGGGCGCAGAACGTGTCCACCGCGAGGCCCTGCTCCTTGGCGGCGAGCTCGGCGGGGGTGCCGTGCTCGTCGGTCGCGCAGATGTACAGGACGTCGTGGCCGCGCTGGCGGAGGTACCGGGAGTACACGTCCGCCGGGAGCATGGACCCCACCATGTTGCCCAGGTGCTTGATCCCGTTGATGTACGGAAGGGCGCTGGTGATGAGGTGTCGAGCCATCGGGGGCTGCTCCCAGGTCGCTATGTGTACGAACCTTGAAATCGTAGCCGACGTGTGTATGCCGCCCGCTTCCGTTTTACGGGGTGAGAAGCGGGCGGCAGGGTGAGTGCGGTGCGTTATGTGCGGTTATGGGGTGTGGCGGGGTGTGGCGGGTTACGGGCGCCAGGCGGCGAGTACCCCTTCGTACAGCTCGGTGTCCGTGAGTTCGCGCGGGGTGGGGCCCGCGTGGAAGAAGGACGTGTTGTCGGTCTTCAGCTTCCGCAGGTAGTCGAAGGCCTTGTTGTCGTGCTCGCCGAAGGCGACGAAGGAGAAGAACACCGAGGGGTGGTTCTTCGCGGCCTCGGTGAGGGACTGGGTGGCGGGGGTCTTCGCGTCCGGGGCGCCGTCCGTCTGGAAGATCACCAGGGCGGGGGCGGCCGGGTCTGCGTTCTTCTCGTGGTGCGCGAGTACGGCCTCGACGGCGGCGTGGTAGCTGGTACGGCCCATGCGGCCGAGGCCGGCGTGCACGTCGTCGATCCTGGTCTCGTGGTCCGCGTCGAGGGTGAGGTCGGTGGTGCCGTCGACCTCGGTGGAGAAGAAGACGACGTGGACCGTGGCCTCGGGGTCCAGGTGGGCGGCGAGGGCGAGGGTCTGGTCGGCGAGGGCCTGGGCGGAGCCGTCCTTGTAGTACGGGCGCATGCTCGCGGAGCGGTCGAGGACGAGGTAGAGCTTCGCTCGGGTGCCGGTGAGGTCGGTCTTCTTGAGGGTGGTGGTCGCGGCCTTGTAGGCGGTGGTGAGGGAGGGGGTGCGGGACTTGATTTTGGTGAGGGGGGTGGCGGGGGCGGGCTTGGCGGTCGCCTCGGCTTCGCCTTCGGCGGAGTCGTTCCCACCCGCACCACCCGTGCGGGTCTCGTCGTCGGCTGCGAGTGGCCCCTGTGGGGCGTCCTCGCCGTCGGCGGCTTGCGGCGCCTCGGCCGGCTCCGGCTCGGCCGTCGCCTCGGCGGCGGGCTCTGCCTCGGTCTTCGCCTCTGCCTCCGCGGCAGGCTCGACGACCTCGGCCACCGCCTCGGTCTCCGTCTCAGCCGCAGGCTCGACGGTCTCGGCCTCGGGCTTCGCCTCGACCGGCTCAGCCACGCACTCAGGAGCCTCGGCCTCGGCCACGGGCTCGGCAACCTCGGGCTCAGCCACCGGCTTCGCCTCGGGCTCGGCCACCGGCTCGGTCGCCTCGGCCACAGGCGTCTCCGCCGCAGGCTCGACGACCTCGGCCTCGGGCTCCGCCTCGACGACCTCGGCTTCGGGCTCCGCCTCGACGGCCTCGGCCACGGGCTCGGCAACCTCGGCCTCAGCCACCGGCTTCGCCTCGGGCTCGGCCACCGGCTCGGTCGCCTCGGCCACAGGCGTCTCCGCCGCAGGCTCGACGACCTCGGCCTCGGGCTCGACGACCTCGGCCTCGGGCTCCGCCTCGACGGCCTCGGCCGCAGGCTCGGCAACCTCGGCCTCAGCCACCGGCTTCGCCTCGGGCTCAGCCACCGGCTCGCTCGCCTCGGCCACAGGCGTCTCCGCCGCAGGCTCGACGACCTCGGCCACGGGCTCGACGACCTCGGCCTCGGGCTCCGCCTCGACGGCCTCGGCCACGGGCTCGGCAACCTCAGCCTCGGCCACCGGCTTCGCCTCGGCCTCAGCCACCGGCTTCGCCTCGGCCTCAGCCGCAGGCTCGTCCGCCTGAGCTGCAGGGTCGGTCGCCTCGGGCTCGGTCACCGGCTCGGCCGCAGGCTTTGCCGCCGGCTCGGGCGACGTGGTCCTCGGTTCTGTGGCCTGCTTCGGGACCGTGATGTTGTCGAAGGCCGCGGAGACCAGTTCGTGCTCCTCGGAAGAGGACGTGCGGGGCTCGGGGACCTGGGTGGAGGTGGGCTCGGGGGACTGGGCCGCACCCTCTGCCTCGGCCGTTCGTCCCTTGCGTGAGCGGCCGAATGCGTTCCGCAGGAGAGTGAGAATGCCCATGTGCGCAACCCTTCGCGTGAGTTGATGCCCGTTTAATCCCTGGCCAGGACGGACACGTAAGGTTAGCGGCCCGCAAACCCGTTTCGGTCAGTGGCCGAGCCGTCAATGCCGTGTTGTGATCGCCCGCGCCGTGGCCACCTCCTGGCGCAGCGGTTCCAGCACGCTGCCCGAGGGGCCCGTCGGGTCGGTCCTGACCGCGGTCAGGTGCTCCGCCCGGCGCACCCCCTCCGCCAGTTCGCGTAGCTGCAGCGTCACCTGGCCGATCTCGGCGGACGACGGGGGCGGGGAGCCGTGCCTGACCCGGACCCGTGCCGCCGTCGTCGCGTCGACGATGCGTTCCACGGCGACGACCAGCGGCCACCACGCGGCCGCCCGCCGGCCCGTGGGCGGCGGCTCGGTGAGCGCCCGCTGGAACTCCGTGCGGATCGCCGACAGGTCCCGGTAGAGGCGGCGGCGCATGCGGGCGTGGCCCGCGGGGTCGGTCTTCGGGCCGAAGGCCGCCTCGACGTAGGCCGCCGTGTCCGCCACCGCGTCGGCCAGGCGGTCGCCGACCCACGTGTGCCAGCTCTCCGGCCACAGCAGGTACCCGGCGATCAGGGCGATCGCGCAGCCCATCAGCGAGTCCAGCAGGCGGGGCAGCAGCAGGGCCGTGCCCTTGTGGTTCAGGATGTCCGAGAGGAGCAGGATCACCGGGGTGATCGCCGCCGTCTGGTAGCCGTAGCCGCGCGGGGTCAGCGCCGGGATCAGCGGGGCCAGCAGCAGCATCACGGGCACGCTCCACCAGCCCGGCGGCACCTCCGCCAGCACCGCCGCCGCGACCACGAGACCCACCACCGTGCCCAGCGCCCGCAGCAGCGCCCGGGAGAACACCGAGCCGAAGTCGGGCTTGAGGACGAAGGTGATGGTCAGCGCCACCCAGTAGGAGCGCGGGACCGCGATCAGGGAGACCAGGGCCTGGGCGATGCCGATGCAGACGGCGAGGCGCAGGCCGTAGTGCCACGAGCCCGCGGAGAGCAGGACGCCGCGGGCGGCGCGCGCGGTGCGGGTGCCGGGTGCGGCGAAGCCCCCGAGGTGGTCGTCGACGCCGCGGGGGTCGACGTCGGGCCCGGCGGCGACCCCGGCCGCGTGGCGCACGGCGTGGTCCATGGCCCGTGCGGTCTCGGTGGTGGGGGCGGGGAGGTGGGACGTCGGGTCCGGGTCCACGTCCGGGTTCGTGTCCAGGGCGAGGTTCGGGTCCCGGGGCGGGTTCAGGTTCCTGGGGGTGCCCCGCCCGGTGTGGCTCCTGGCTCCCGTGCGGCCCCTCTCGATGACCTCGGCCAGGTGGCGTACGGCCTCAGGTACCTCCACGGGGAGTGGCCGGCCGGTCAGGTGGACGGCGGGTGCCGCCTCGACCACGGGGGTGATCGCGTTCAACTGGGCCAGCAGACGGGTGAGTTCGGGGCTGCGGCCGTGGTGACGGGCGCGGTGGGACAGGATGGTGTCGTAGGAACGGTTCAGGGACTGGGTGACGGCGTACCGGGCGGTGACGTAGCGGCCCGGGTCGCCGCAGGCGGCCAGCAGGTCGGCGACCGTGCGGTAGGCGGCGGCGACCGCCGCGCGTTCCGGGATCCCGGCCCGCAGCGGCCAGGCCAGCAGGGCGAGGGCGAGGACGAGCAGGCCGCCGCCGGTCATCAGCGCCGGTGCCACCCACCAGGCGCCGGGGAGCGGGAGGCCCGCGCCGATCACGCTGTTCATCAGCAGGATGAGTCCCGACACGGAGGCGACCGCGCCGATGGTCGAGATCATCCCCGAGACGAGGGCGATCGCGGTGAGGGCGGCGACCGCGTACCAGCCGTGGCCGTACACCGCCGCGCCCAGGGTGACGCCGAGCGCGCCGAAGAGCTGCGGGACCGCGATGTTCAGGACGCGCATGCGGTAGGCGTCTGCGGTGTCGCTGATGACGCCGGACAGGGCGCCCATGGAGGCGAGCGCGCCGTACGCCGGCTGTCCGGCCGCGAGTCCGATCGCCAGCGGCAGGCTCATCCCGAGGGCGGCGCGGGCCATCGCGGACCGGTTGAGGGGTGCCCGGTGGGGTTGGAGGTTCCGGACCAGCCAGTCGGGAGGGGTGAGGCCGATGGGGAACTCACGGGACATGCGCCCATTATGGCCGCTTCGTTCCGTCCGGCCGTGGGGTCGTCCGGCCGTCCACAGGCTGTGGGCGGGGTCTTGCGGTGCCCGTTGCCCGGTGCCGTCAGCCGGGTGCGTGCAGTGTGACGTCGACGACCAGCGCGCGGTGGTCGGTGCGGGTGAGGCGCAGGAAGCGGGCGTCGGCCGCGGTGAAGTCCGGGGAGAGCAGGACGTGGTCGATCTGGGCGCCGATGACGGAGGCGGTGCGGGCGGGCCAGCTCGGGGTGCGGTCGTGCCCGTCGAGCCCGGCGGCGTCCGACAGGCCGGTGTCGAGGATGCGGCGGAACGCCTCGTGGTCCTGGGAGGCGTTGAAGTCGCCGGCGAGGATGGTGGGCGTGCGGGTGTCGGCGGCGGCGAAGGCGCGCAGCCGGTCCAGCTCCCGGCGCCAGAGGCCGACCTGGCCGGGCAGCGGGGGCATCGGGTGGGCGAGCTGGACGCGTACGGCGTGGCCGCGTACGTCGGCGACGGCTCCGGGCATGCCCATCGTGCCGGGGACCCCCGCCGCCGGCCGCAGCGGGTAGCGGCTGAGGACGAGGGAGCCCTTGGAGCCGTCCGCCGCGACGGCCCGCCGGTGCGGGTAGGCACCGGCGAAGTCGCGCTCCAGGGTGGCCCGGCAGGTGTGCTCGCACTCCTCGACGAAGACGAGGTCGGGGCGTTGGCGGCGGATCTGCGGGACCAGGGACGGGGTGCCCCGCCCGAACTCGACGTTCGAGGTCAGCACCCGGAGGGAGGCGAGGGGCCGCCCCGCGGGCTCGTGGATGCGGCCGTACGGGTCCGCGTACCAGGCCAGCACGGCCAGCGCGGCGACCGCCCACACCAGCCCCGGCCACCAGCGGGCCAGCAGCGCGCACAGCAGGCCGAGGCCGGCCGGTACGAGCAGCCAGGGCAGGAAGGCGAGCAGTTGCGGGACGGGCGTGACGCCGTCGGTGCCGGCCGCCCGGCAGCCGAGGACCGCGCTCACCCCGGCCAGGAGCAGCCCCGCGCACCAGGAACCGGACCTGCGGGGACGATCGCTCACACGGATGAGCCTACGAGCCGGTGTCGATCCGCGTCAGGAACTTCTCCAGGACGCGGTTGAACTCCGGCGCCCGCTCCAGGTTCGGCAGGTGGGCCGCGCCGTCGACGACGTGCAGCACCGAGTCGGGGAGCGCCGCGTGCATCGCCTCCGCGTCGGCGACCGGCGTGTACGTGTCGTCGGCGCCGACCACGACCAGCGCGGGGACGGTCACCTTCGTCAACAGGTCGCGGTAGTCAGGGCGTTCGGCGCGGCCGCGCAGGGAGGCCGCGGCGCCCTGCGGTGCGGTGGCCGTCATCATGCGGTGGACGTGCGACTTGACCTCGGGTGCGGCGTACGGGGCGACCATCTTCTCCAGGACCTCGTCGGCGTAGCCGCGCATGCCCTCGGCGAGCAGCCGGTCCGCCATGGCGCGCCGGCCCAGCCGTCCGGCGGGGGTCTCGGGGTCGGGGAAGGTGTCGGCGAGGACCAGGCCCCGGACGCGGTCGCCGAGGCGGCCGTAGCACTCCATGGCGATCTGGCCGCCCATCGACAGGCCGGCCAGGACGCAGGTGTCCACGGCCAGGTGGTCCAGCAGGTCCTCGATGTCCCGGGCGTGGCGGGAGAGCGGGACGGTGCCGGCGGTCACCGGGGAGGCGCCGTAGCCGCGCAGGTCGGGGGCGACCACCCGGCGGCCGGCGGCGAACGCGGTGAGCTGCGGGGCCCACATCGTGCGGTCGAAGGGGTGGCCGTGGACGAGGACGAGGGGCACCCGCGTGGTGACGCCGGGGTTTTTGTCCTCGTACGAGAGGAAGGGGGGCATGCGTTCGACCCTAGGTGTGGCCTCTCCTTCGGTGCAATGAAATCTTTGCCCTCGGTGCAATCGCGTGCGCCGTCACGGCAGGAGGGCAGAGGGACTCGTGGACGACTACCGGCGCATCGCCGACCGGATCGCCGCCGACATCGGGCGCGGCCGGCTCCGGCCGGGGCAACGGCTGCCGCCGCAGCGGGCGTTCGCCCGGCGGCACGGCGTCGCGGCCTCGACGGCGGGCCGGGTGTACGCCGAACTCGTGCGTCGGGGGCTGGTGGTGGGCGAGGTCGGGCGCGGCACGTTCGTCCGCGCCACCGAGCCGGACCCGCAGCCCGGGCACGCGCTGACCGAGGCGGCGGACCGCGCCCCCGTGAACCTGGAGCTCAACTACCCGTCCGCGCCGGGCCAGGCGGAGCTGCTGGCCCCGGCCCTCGCACCGCTGCTGCGGCCG
>NZ_JARAUO010000077.1:0-16280 GCF_033792105.1 Streptomyces sp. WI03-4A | reverse complement strand
GGACCCGCCTCGCGGGCGGCGGCCGTGACCCACCGGGCGTCGGGCAGCGCGTCCGTGCCGCCGGCTACCGCCTCGTACCCGGTGGTGCCGCGCTCGCCGCGGCGCACGACCGCCGCCGAGCCGCCCGCCAGCCGCACGGCGGTCCGGGTCAGCTCGGCGCAGGTCGTGGCCTCGTCGAGGGTGGTGCCGATGCCGTCGGCCAGGGCGCGCAGCGCCTCCAGGCGTGCCGCCTCGTCCTGCGGCCCGCCCGCTCCGGGCGGCCGGTGCCGGCCCGTGGGCGGCAGGGACCCGGCCCGGGCCTGGATCCAGCGTGCGACACCCCTCACGTCCACAGAATCTCAAACAGGAGCGAGCCGGGCACCAGCCACGGGTGTCCCGGCCGCCCCGGAGGTCCCGGGGGCCCGGAGGTGTCAGGCCCCTTCGGGTTCGAGCCGCAGCGAGACGCTGTTGATGCAGTACCGCTGGTCGGTGGGGGTGGGGTAGCCCTCCCCCGCGAAGACATGGCCGAGGTGGGAGCCGCAGCGGGAGCAGCGGACCTCGGTGCGGACCATGCCGTGGGAGCGGTCCTCGATCAGTTCGACCGCGTCGGTGTCCTTCGGGTCGTAGAAGGACGGCCAGCCGCAGTGCGACTCGAACTTGGTGGTGGAGGTGAACAGTTCGGCACCGCAGGCGCGACAGGAGTAGACGCCCCTGGTCTTGGTGTCGGTGTACTCACCGGTGAAGGCGGGCTCGGTGCCGGCCTGGCGCAGTACCGCGTACTCCGCCGGGGTCAGCTCCGCGCGCCACTCCTCGTCCGTCTTCTCGACGTCGTACGACATGAGCCTCAGCCCCTTCACTGCTGCGACAGGCGGTCCAGGATCCGCGGGCCCAGGTCGGTCACGTCGCCCGCGCCCATGGTGAGAACGAGATCACCGGGCTTCGCCATTCCCGCGATCACCGCCGAAATCTCCGCCTTGTCGTGCACGGCCGTGACGTCGGCCCCCGCCACGCGCGCGGCCTCGATGATCAGCTCGCTGGTCACCCCGGGGATCGGGTCCTCGCGCGCCGGGTAGATGTCGAGCACCACGGAGGCGTCGGCGAGGGCGAGCGACTGGCCCATCTCCTTGCCGAGCTCCTGGGTGCGGGAGAACAGGTGCGGCTGGAAGACGACCAGGATCCGGGCCTCGCCCGCGGCGGACCGCATGGCCTCCAGGTCGGCGGTCATCTCGGTGGGGTGGTGGGCGTAGGAGTCGATGACCTGGACCCCGGCCGCCTCGCCCTTGAGCTGCAGGCGCCGCTTGACACCGGTGTAGGCGGCCAGCGCGGGCGCCAGCTCGTCGGCCGGGATGCCGAGGGCGGCACCGGCGGCCAGCGCGGCGACGGCGTTGAGGGCGTAGTGCCGGCCGGGGACGGAGATCCCGAAGGTCAGCTCCTGGCCGTCCAGCAGCACGGTGACCCGGCTCCTGAGCCCCTGCGGCACGATGGCCAGGACCCGTACGTCGGCGTCGTCGGCCTCACCGTAGGTCACGGTCCGCACCGAGTCCGGCAGCCGCCGGGTCAGTTCCCGCGCGCCCTCGTGGTCGGCGGAGATCACCAGGGTGCCGCCGGGCACGATCTTCCCGGCGAAGGTCTCGAAGGACTCGTAGATCTCGTCCATCGAGGCGTAGTTGGCGTGGTGGTCCAGCTCGACGTTGAGGACGATGGCGACCTGGGGCGCGTACTTGTGGAAGCTGCGGTCGGACTCGTCGGCCTCGGCGACGAAGATGTCGCCCTCGCCGTGCAGCGCGTTCGAGCCGGGGGCGTCGAGGTCGCCGCCGATGGCGTAGGAGGGGCGCAGGCCCAGCTCGGTGAGGGAGACGGCCAGCATCGAGGTCGTGGTGGTCTTGCCGTGCGTGCCGGCCACGGCGATCGGCCGCAGCCCCTCCATCAGGGCGGCCAGCGCGTCGGACCGGTGGACCACGGGGATGCCGAGCTCGGCGGCGCGGACCAGTTCCGGGTTGTCCGGGCGGATGGCGGACGACACGACGACGCAGCTCGCGTCGTCGGCGAGGTGCCCGGCGGCGTGCCCGATGTGCACGGTGGCGCCGAGCGCCCGCAGCGCCTCGGCGGTCGCGGACTCCTTGGCGTCGCTGCCCGCGACCTTCGCCCCGCGCTGGGCCAGGATCTTGGCGATCCCCGACATCCCGGCGCCGCCGATGCCGATGAAGTGCGGTCGGTCCATGGCGGTGGGAAGTCCGGGTGCCATGCAGTTCTCCATAGGGTCCGGTACGAGCGGGGGCAGCCCTACCCTATGCGGTGCGGCACCGGGCGCCTCGCGACGGGCGCACGGAGCCACGCCCCGGGTCGCGGCCTAGGCCTTGCTGTGCGAGAACAGCTTCAGCACGGGCACGCCGACCTTGTGCCGGGCCCGGGAGGCCCAGTCGCGGTGGAAGAACTCCTCCACGTAGTGCGGATCGGTCAGCACGATGACCTCGTCGGCCCCGACCTCGGCGACCAGGCCCTTCAGGGCGTCCAGCGGATGGTCCTCGACCAGCCGGCCCTCGGCGGTGCTGCCGGCGGCCCGCAGTGCCGTCAGGGACACGTCGAGCGCCTGCCGCCCCACGCTCTTGGCCTCCTCGCCCTCGGGCGTCGCGCCCTCGCGGCGGGCCTCGTCCAGTTCACCGAGCGCGATGTCGTCGATGGCCCGCAGCAGCCGGTCGGCCTGGTCGCCGCGCGGCTGGAGCAGGACGTGGAAGGCGACGGGCTCCTCACCATGCAGGGTGGTGACGAACTCCACGTCGGCGGACGTCAGGGCCTTCTCGATCATCAGAACGCTTGTGAACACCAGACGCCTCTCTCCTCCGCGGGCCCGGGTCAGGCCCTGCGGAAACCATCCTGCCCCGTGATCGCACGGGTAGTGCCGGACCTAGTGTGCCCGCCCGGAAGCCAAACGGAACGGCTGATTCCGCTCATGTCAGGACCGACGGTAGCGACTGAACAGAAAACCGTCCTCTTCCAGCAGGGACACCAGTTCGAAGCGGTGCGGCACCGCGACGGACGGCCCCCCGGCGATGCGTTGCGCGTCCCCCGCGGTCAGCATCGGCGCGACGGTCAGGCAGAGCTCGTCGAGCACCTCGCCGGCCACCAGCTGGCCGAGCAGCCGCGGTCCGCCCTCGGTGAGCAGCCGGGTGTGCCCGAGTTCGGCCAGGGCCCGCACCGCGCGCGCGGGGTCGACCCCCATGCCCTCCCCGGCGACGACCACCCGCGCCCCGGCCTTCTCGGCCGCGGCGACCCGGTCCGGCGCCGCGGCGGCGCCGGTCAGCAGCAGGGTGGGCACCAGCGGCGAGGTGAACAGCGGCAGCGAGAAGTCCAGCTCCAGGCCGGCGGTGACGATCGCGATCGCGGGGGCCGGGCCCTGCCCCGCGGCCGTCCGGGCGGCGGCGAACTCGGCACGCGCGCGTGCCGGGCGGTAGCCCTCCTGCCGTACCGTTTCCGCGCCCACCACGATCACGTCGGCGAGCGCCCGCAGCGTGCCGAAGATCCGCATGTCGGCCGCGTTGGAGATGGGCTGGGAGTGCCCCTCGTGCTGGGCCGCGCCGTCGAGGGTGGAGACCATGTTGGCCCGCAGCCACGGCCGCGGGCCGCCGGCGGCGGAGCCCGGCTCGGGGTAGGCGTAGGCGGCGGCCAGCTCGGCGAGGCTCCAGTCGCGGCTCGCCCCCGCGCCGGCACCGGCGGGACCGCCGGGCGCCACGGCCGGCTCCGCACCGGCCGCCGCGCCCACCTCCCCGCCCTCCGGGCCCGCCGGACCCCCGCCGGGGGCCTGGGCTGCTGTTTCATAGGTCACAGGGAACAGGCGTCGCATGTCGTGCAGTCTGACACGGCGCTTAGCATGGGTAACCGTGTCGTCCTCCACCACCACCCCCGGTTCCGGCCCTCTGACCGACGCGGGCCCGCTGTCGCTGTGCGCCCGTGAGCCGCACGTGCCCGCGGACCGGCTGGTCGCCGAGATGGTGCCGCCGCCGCGTTTCGACTCGGTCCGCTTCGCCACGTACATCCCGGACCCGAACCAGCCCAGCCAGACCGAGGCCGTGACGGTCCTCGAGAACTTCGCCGCCGGGCTCGGCGGGGCGCACGCCGTCGGCGGCGGCCGGCGCGGCCTCTTCGGGTTCGGCCGGTCCAGGGCGCCGAAGACACCGGCCGGCCCCCGGGGCGTCTACCTGGACGGCGGCTACGGCGTCGGCAAGACCCACCTGCTCGCCTCGCTGTGGCACGCCACGCCGGCCGAGCCCGCGCTCAAGGCGTTCGGCACCTTCGTGGAGCTGACCAACCTGGTCGGCGCGCTGGGCTTCCAGAAGACCGTGCAGACCCTCGGCGGCCACCGCCTGCTCTGCATCGACGAGTTCGAACTGGACGACCCGGGCGACACCGTGCTCGTCTCCACGCTGCTCGGCAAGCTGGTCGAGTCGGGTGTGGCGCTCGCCGCGACCTCCAACACGCTGCCCGGCAAGCTCGGCGAGGGCCGGTTCGCGGCCGCCGACTTCCTGCGCGAGATCCAGGGCCTGTCCGCGCACTTCCGCGCGCTGCGCATCGACGGCGAGGACTACCGCCACCGCGGCCTGCCCGAGGCCCCGGCGCCGTTCACCGACGAGGAGGTGACCAAGGCGGCGTACGCCACCCCGGGCGCCTCGCTGGACGACTTCCCGCACCTCCTTGAGCACCTCGCCAAGGTGCACCCGAGCCGGTACGGCGCCCTGACGGACGGTCTGAAGGCGGTGTGCCTCACCGATGTGCGGCCGGTGCCCGACCAGTCGACGGCGCTGCGGCTCGTGGTGCTGGCGGACCGGTTGTACGACCGCGAGGTGCCGGTGCTCGCCTCGGGGCAGCCGTTCGACCGGCTGTTCAGCGAGGAGATGCTGAAGGGCGGCTACCGCAAGAAGTACTTCCGCGCGATATCCCGGCTCACCGCCCTCGCCCGGGACGCGAAGGGGCTCGTCGACCAGTAGTACAAGCACGGGTTCTCGCCACCCGACCGGCTTTTTTCACGCTCTCTTCCGCGCGTTGTGCCCAGTTGACCCTGCAAAGGACTTTGCAGGGTTAACGTGTTTCTTGACCAATCATTGACCAATGCTTGGTGCGCGTGAAAGGTGTGAACTCCCGGGAGGAGGGTGCATGTTCCGAGGCGGGACGGCTCGGGCCCTGCTTTTCCTCTTCGCCGCCACCCTGATCGCCCTGCCGCTGTTCGCGATCGACGGAACCTTCGCACCCGCTCACACCCTCAGTGAGGCGAGGGCCAAGGCCGCGGCGGCGCCCTACGCGGAACAGGTGTGCAAGCCGGGCCACGCGCCCGCGGGCGTCCCGCACACCCACGACAGGCGGCGCGGCCGCCCCTGCGGGCCGGCTCCGGAACGCCCGCTCATACCCCGGCAGTCGGCCGCCCCGCGGGCGGCCGGCGCGGCCGGTGCCCCGCACCACCGGACCACGAGATCCTCCAGAGCCCACTCCACGGCAGCTCTTCAGGTCTTCCGCTGCTGAGGGACGGCTCCCTCCCCCACACACGAACGTCGTGCAAGCCCGACGCGCCGGTGCGGCGCGCCAGGAGGAGTCCACACGCATGCAGCCCCTCATCGACAACGCCCGTACCTTCGGACAGCGCCCTGAGGAGTTCGCCGAGCTCGCAGAAGGCCAGTCCCCGCAGGTCCTGTTCATCACCTGCTCCGATTCCCGGGTCGTCCCGGCCCTGATCACCGGCGCCCGCCCGGGCGAGCTGTTCGAGCTGCGCACCGCGGGCAACATCGTCCCGCCGTACGCCTCGCAGCACCCGACCGGCGAGGCCGCCACCATCGAGTACGCCGTGGAGGTGCTGGGCGTCCGCGACATCGTCGTCTGCGGCCACTCGCACTGCGGCGCCGTCGGCGCGCTGGTGCGCGGCGACGACCTGACCGCCGTGCCCGCCGTCCGTGACTGGCTGGCGCAGGCCACCCCGCGCCCGGCCGGCACGGCCGAGGACCCGGAGGTCGCCGAAGCCGTCCAGAGTCACGTCCTGACCCAGCTGCTGCGGCTGCGCTCGTACCCGTGCGTCGAGCGGAGGCTGGCGCGGGGCGGGCTCGGCCTGCACGGCTGGTACTACGAGGTGCACACCGGCGCCGTCCGGACGCACCGCGCGCGGACCGACACCTTCGAAGCCCTGTGAGCGCGCCGATGAACAGCACACCCCCCACCTCCCCCACTCCCTCCGGCTCCCCCGCCTCCCCGGGTCTCATATCCCGGCTCCCCCATCTGCGGCGGGACTTCGCCGCCTCGCTCGTCGTCTTCCTGGTCGCGCTCCCGCTGTGTGTGGGCGTGGCCGTCGCCTCGGGGGTGCCGGCCGAACTCGGCCTGGTCACCGGCATCGTGGGCGGCATCGTCACCGGGCTGATGCGCGGCAGCAGCCTCCAGGTGTCCGGTCCCGCCGCCGGGCTGACGGTCCTCGTCTTCGAGGCGGTCAAGGAGTTCGGGCTGCCGTCGCTCGGCGTGATCGTCCTGTCCTGCGGACTGCTCCAGATCCTCATGGGCGCGCTGCGGCTGGGC
Source organism: Streptomyces sp. WI03-4A (assembly GCF_033792105.1). Lineage (NCBI taxonomy): Bacteria > Bacillati > Actinomycetota > Actinomycetes > Kitasatosporales > Streptomycetaceae > Streptomyces > Streptomyces sp. WI03-4A. The sequence goes on along the minus strand of NZ_JARAUO010000077.1, from coordinate 9,755 downwards.
CGGTACTTCCGGGCGATCTCGGTCTCGGTCGTCGAGGGCATGCTGGCCGGGATCGGGCTGGTCCTGATCGCCGGCCAGCTGTACCCGGCCCTGGCGGCCAAGGCCCCCGACTCCGGTCCCGGCAAGCTGGCCGGGCTGCCGAAGGCGCTCCTGGACGCCCTGGGCGACGGCGCGGCCCTGGCGTCCTTCGCGCTGTGCGCGGGCACCGTCGCGGTGCTGCTGCTGTGGCGGCTCGCACCGGCCAAGGTGCGCACGGTGCCCGGTCCGCTGGCCGCCGTGGGCCTCGCCACGGCGGCCGGGGCGCTGCTCGGACTGCCGGTGGCCACCGTGGAGGTGCGGGGGCTGCTGGACTCGGTCCAGCCACCGCCGCCGAGCGCCTTCGGCGGCCTCGCGGGCGTGGGACTGCTCGGCACGATCGTCGCGTTCACGCTGATCGCGTCCGCGGAGTCGCTGTTCAGCGCGGCGGCGGTGGACCGGCTGCACGACGGGCCGCGCACCCGGTACGACCAGGAGCTGGTCGCGCAGGGCGCGGGCAACACGCTCTGCGGGCTGCTCGGCGCGCTGCCGATGACCGCGGTGATCGTGCGCAGCGCGGCCAACGTCCAGGCGGGCGCCCGCACCAAGGCCTCCCGGGTGCTGCACGGCGTGTGGCTGCTGCTCTTCGCCGCCCTGCTGCCGGACGTACTCGCCCTCATCCCGGTCCCGGCGCTCGCGGGCGTCCTGATCCACTCGGGCGCCAAGCTGGTGCCGGTCAGGGCGCTGGCCGCGCTGTGGCGGGAGCAGCGGGGCGAGGCGCTCGTCCTGGCGGTCACCGCCCTGTCCATCGTCGCGGTCAGCATGTTCGAGGGGGTGCTGATCGGACTCGCGCTCGCGGTCGTCAAGACGGCCTGGGAGGCCTCGCACCTGCGGCTCGAGGTGGTCGACAAGGGCGCCGGCCCCGTCGAGGCGCGACTGTCGGGGAACGCGACCTTCCTGCGGCTGCCGAGGATCCTCGACAGTCTGGAGTCGCTGCCCCAGGACCGCCCGGTCCGCCTCGACCTGTCCGGGCTGCACCACCTGGACCACGCCTGCCGCACGGCCCTGGAGAACTGGGCGGCACGCCACAGCACGCCGGGCACCGTCCCGGTCCAGGTGACGGCCCCGGCGCCACGTGCCGCCCCGGCGGGCACCCCGGCCGCCTGACCCGGCCGGGGCCCGGCCCCGCCGCGGTGACCGGCGCGGCGAGGCCGGGGCCCGGCCATGGCTTCCGCCCCGAGCCCGGCATATCGTTACAGCGACAGACAAAGCAGGCCTCTGTGCGAGGAGGTCCTCATGCTCCAGGACGTGGTGGGAGCGGTCGTGGCGCTCGTCTGCGTCGGCCTCGTGTACTTCGCGATGGCGGCGCGGGTGGTCAAGCAGTACGAGCAGGGCGTGCTGTTCCGGCTCGGGCGGGTCTCGGGCGAGGTGCGGCAGCCGGGCCTGACGCTGGTGATCCCGTTCGTGGACCGGCTGCACAAGATCAACATGCAGATCGTGACGATGCCGATCCCCGCTCAGGAGGGCATCACCCGGGACAACGTCACCGTGCGCGTGGACGCGGTCGTCTACTTCCGGGTCATCGACGCGGCGAGCGCGCTGGTGAAGGTCGAGGACTACAAGTTCGCGGTCTCCCAGATGGCGCAGACCTCGCTGCGTTCGATCATCGGCAAGAGCGACCTGGACGACCTGCTCTCCAACCGGGAGAAACTCAACCAGGGCCTGGAGCTGATGATCGACAGTCCGGCCGTGGGCTGGGGCGTCCAGGTCGACCGGGTGGAGATCAAGGACGTGTCCCTGCCGGACGCGATGAAGCGGTCGATGGCCCGGCAGGCCGAGGCCGACCGGGAGCGCCGGGCCCGGATCATCAACGCCGACGCGGAGCTGCAGGCCTCCAAGAAGCTCGCCGAGGCGGCGCAGCAGATGTCCGGTACGCCCGCCGCGCTGCAACTGCGGCTGCTGCAGACGGTGATGGCGGTGTCCGCCGAGAAGAACTCCACCCTGGTGCTGCCCATCCCGGTGGAGCTGCTGCACTTCCTGGAGAGAGGCGCGCAGCAGCCCGCGCCGCTCACGGACGGAAAGGTGCCTCCCGGCTAGGTCGTGTCCGCGCAGTCCCGTCGTCCGCCCGCAGGGTGGGCCCCGCGGCGATCGGCGGTACCGCTGCGTCCTCACGGTGTACGCCACCGACCGCGCTCCCCGCCTCGCCCCGGGCGCCGCCGGGGCCGACCTGCTGCGCCCCTGGCCGGGCACACCCCGGCCACCATCACCCTCGCCGGCCGGTACGGGCGCCGCTGACCGCGCGGCCACCGGTGACCTCGGCAAGTGCTTCCTGCACCTGTCGTACGGCGAGCAGGGCCGCCGCCTGCTGCGCCGCCTGGACCGGCCCGACAAGCACTGGAAGTTCGCGCCCGGCGACATCGACGACCGCGCCCTGTGGCCCGCCCACCGGGAGGCGTACGTGACCGCGATGCAGCACTGTTCGGCCCCGCACGCGCCCTGGAACCTGATCCCGGCGGACCGCAGGGGGTACCGCGACTGGGCGGTCGGCCGTCTGCTGCTGGAGCACCTGGAGGCCCTGGACCCCCGCCACCCGGGGGGGTGACTTCTACGTCGCCGCGTGCCGGGAGCGGCTGCTGCGGGAGACGTGACGCGGTCCGGGCGGGGTACCCGGCGCGCATGCGTGAGTTCCGGCAGGTCACCGATTCGTACTGGCTGCGCACCGCCCCGGGACGGGACCACCCGCCCCTGACGGACGACCTCGCCGTCGACGTGGCCGTCATCGGCGCCGGCATGGCCGGGCTGAGCACCGCCCACGAGCTGGCCCGGGCGGGGCAGCGGGTGGCCGTACTGGAGGCCGGGCGGGCGGCGGCCGGCGTCACCGGGCACACGACGGCGAAGCTGACCGCGCTGCACACCCTGGTCTACGACCGGCTGCGCCGCACCCGCGGCCCCGAGGGCGCGCGGCTGTACGCCCGCTCCCAGTCCGGGGCGATCGAGCACGCGGCCGCGCTGGTGGACGAGCTGGGCATCGACTGCGAGTGGGAGACCCGGGACGCGTACACCTACGTGCAGGACCCGGAGCGGGTGGACGAGGTGCGGGCGGAGGCCGCGGCGGCGCGGGACGCGGGGCTGCAGGCCGCGTTCACGACCGAGACCGGGCTGCCCTTCCCGGTGGCGGGGGCGGTGCGGGTGAGCGGGCAGGCGCAGTTCCACCCGCTCAAGTACCTGCGGGCCCTCACCGAGGACCTGCTCGCGCTCGGCGGGCAGGTGTACGAGCACACCCGGGTCGTCGGCCTCGCGGAGGGCGGCGAGCCCTGCCGGCTGACCACCGAGGCGGGGCACACGGTGACCGCGCGGGACGTCGTGATCGCCACCCACTACCCGGTCTTCGACCGCGCGCTGCTCTTCTCCCGCCTCTCGCCGCGCCGGGAACTGGTGGTCGCCGGACCGCTCGGCGACGGCCCGGACCCCGGGGGCATGTACATCACGCCCGAGGAGAACACCCGCTCGGTGCGCACCGCGCCGTACGGGGAGGACGGAGGGCGGCTGCTCGTGGTGACCGGGGAGCACTTCACGCCGGGCACCGCAGACCCCGGCGCGGGCTTCGACCGGCTCACCGCCTGGGCCGGGAAGCACTTCCCGGGGGTGGAGCCGGCGTACGCCTGGGCCACGCAGGACAACGACTCCACCGACACCGTGCCGATGGTCGGCCCGTTCCACCCGGGCGCCCGGCACACGTACGTGGCCACCGGCTTCGGCGGCTGGGGCCTGAGCGGCGGCATCATGGCCGGGCTGCTGCTGACGGCCCTGATCACCGGCCGGGACAGCCCCTGGCAGGAGCTGTACGACCCGCGCCGGGTGAAGTCGGTGCTGCGCGAGGCGCCGTCCCTGCTGAAGGCCCAGGCGGAGGTGGCCCGGCACTTCGTCGGCGACCGGCTGCGTCCGCCCGCCTCGGTGGCGGACCTGGGTCCCGGCGAGGGCGCGGTGGTCCGTGCCGGGGGCGAGCGGCTCGCCGTGCACCGCGACGACGAGGGCGTCCTGCACGCCGTCTCGGCCCGCTGCACCCACCTCGGCTGCCTGGTCGCCTTCGACCGGGCGGAGCGCGCCTGGGAGTGCCCCTGCCACGGCTCGCGCTTCGACGTCGACGGCGGCGTGCTCCAGGGTCCCGCGGTGCGCCCGCTGGAGCGGCACGACCTGGAGGAAACCTAGAGAGAGGAGGAGGAGCCGCCGCGCGAGTGACCGTGACGCCGCGCCGTGGGGCATATCACCCGATAACCGGTAATTAAGTCCTACTTTCGTACGGTGATTGCACCAGTACGCCGTCTCCGCCCTGTACGCCGTGTCACCGCCGTCTGCGCGCTCGGCGCGGCCCTCGCCGCCTGCGGTACCGCGGGCACCCCCGGCCACGCGCGGCCCGCCCACGCCCAGCCCGCCACCTCCCCGTCCGCCTCGCACCCCGCGGTGCTCACCCCGGGCCCGGGCGGTCTGACGCCGGTCTTCGAGCACGGTCCCCGCGACCGCGGCAAGACCGTCGCGCTGACCTTCGACGCCGACATGACCGCCGACGAGGGCCCCCGGGCCGCCTCGGGCGAGCACTTCGACAACCCGGACCTCATCGGCACCCTGCGCACCCTGAAGGTGCCGGCCACCGTCTTCATGACCGGCCGGTGGGCCGAGCAGTACCCGGCGCAGGCCCGCTCCCTCGGCCACGACCCGCAGTTCGAGGTCGCCAACCACTCCTACAGCCACTACGCCTTCACCAGCGACTGCTACGGCCTGCCGACCGTCGGCGCCGACGGCATGCGCCAGGACGTCGAACGCGCCTACGCCTCGCTGCGCGAGGCGGGCGTGCCGCACCCTCTGCCGTACTTCCGCTTCCCCGGCGGCTGCTACGACCGCCAGGCGCTGCGCGCGCTCAGCGCGGTCGGCGTCACCGCCGTGCAGTGGGACGTGGTGAGCGGCGACGCCTTCGCCACGGACGCCGACGCGGTCACCAAGCAGGTGCTGGACGGCGTGAAGCCCGGCTCGGTGGTCGTCATGCACTGCACCCGCAGCGCCGCCCCGACCACCGAGCGGGTCGTCCGCGCCGTCGTACCGGAGCTGCGCCGGCAGGGCTACCGCTTCGTGAAGGTCTCCGAGCTGATCGCCGACACGAACGGCCACCGGTGACCATCACCGTCCTACCCTGAGGACATGAGCGACCACGACGACAGGACGGCCGACTCGACCTACTGCTCGATCGCCGACACGACCCGGCCCCCGAAGGCCGACGGCCCGCCGTACGCCGCGTGCGTGCTGTGCCAGGAGCCGACGGAGTACCCGGAGTCGTACAAGGGGATCACGCTGTGCCCGGTGTGCGAGTGGCAGGAGGCGCAGCGCACCGCCTGCTCGGGGTGACCCCGGCTCCGCCCGGGGCGGCCGGGGGCGGTGGGCGCCGCGCCCCTTAGGGTTGGCTGCTGTGAGCCGAGTTCCCGCGTCCCCGAGCGACAGCCCCTTCCGGACCGAGCGCCACTCCCGTGACGAGGCACCGCAGTTCGTGCTGCCCCTCGTGGTGCGGATCGAGCGGAGCGAGCCGCCGGCCCGTACCGACGCGCTGGAGACGGCCGCCCGGGCCGTGCTCCTGCTGCTCGGCGACGAGCGCGCCGTCGGCGACGGCGCGTGGGCCGCCGCCGTGCGGGACTGGGAGGACGCCCGGATCCGCAAGGTGGTGCGGCGGGCCAGGGGAGCCGAGTGGCGACGGGCCGAGGCGCTGCCCGGGATCACTGTGACCGGGAAGTCGGCCGAGGTGCGGGTCTTCCCGCCGGTGCCGCTGGACGGCTGGCCCAAGGACCTGGTGAAGCTCCAGGTGTCGGGCACCGAGCTGGACGACCCCGAACCGCCCGCCGGGGCCGACCGGGCGCAGCCCGTGCTGTGGCTGAACCCGGAGCTCGACATGTCCGCCGGCAAGGCGATGGCCCAGGCGGGCCACGGCGCCCAGCTGGCCTGGTGGGCGCTGTCCGGCGAGCAGCGCACCGTCTGGCGCGAGGCGGGCTTCCCGCTGGCCGTGCGGACCGCCGACCCGGCCGACTGGGCCCGGCTGACCGGCAGCGGACTGCCCGTGGTCCGGGACGCGGGCTTCACGGAGATCGCGCCCGGCTCCTGCACCGTGGTCGCCGACCACCCCGCGCTGCGGTAGGACGCCGCAACCTCAAATGTTGCTCTGAAGGCGGCCCCGTGAGGATTCGGTGCCGCCCGCCGGGGCCATACCCCCGTCATTCGACCGAGGGGGTGGCGTCATGCGGCGACTGGGCACGGGGATCGGCTGGCGGCCGGAGATCGCGGACGCCGTGGAGCGCATGCCGGGCATCGACTGGGTGGAGGTGGTCGCGGAGAACGTCTGCCCGGGACATCTCCCGGAGCCGCTGCTGCGGCTGCGCGAGCGCGGCGTGACCGTGATCCCGCACGGCGTCTCCCTGGGCCTCGGCGGCGCGGAGCGGCCCGACCAGGACCGGCTGGCGGCGCTCGCCGAACGCGCGGAGGCGCTCGGCGCCCCGCTGGTCACCGAGCACATCGCGTTCGTACGGGCGGGCGGCGCGCTCACCGCCTCCCCGCACCTGGAGGCGGGCCACCTGCTGCCCGTGCCCCGCACCCGGGACGCGCTCGACGTGCTCTGCGAGAACGTGCGGATCGCGCAGGAGGCGCTGCCGGTCCCGCTGGCCCTGGAGAACATCGCCGCCCTCTTCTCCTGGCCGGGCGAGGAGCTGACCGAGGGACAGTTCCTGGCCGAGCTCGTCGAGCGGACCGGCGTACGGCTGCTCATCGACGTGGCCAACCTGCACACCAACCACGTCAACCGGGGCGAGGACCCGGCCGAGGCGCTCGCCGCGCTGCCCCTGGACGCGCTCGCCTACGTGCACGTCGCGGGCGGCTTCGAACGCGACGGCGTCTGGCACGACAGCCACGCGCACCCCGTGCCGCGCCCGGTCCTGGACATCCTGGCCGGCCTCGCGGCCCGGGTGACGCCCCCCGGCGTCCTGCTGGAACGAGACGACGACTTCCCCGCGCCGGCCGAGCTGGAGCGGGAGCTGGAGGCGATCCGGGGGGCCGTGGCGGCGGGCCGGGCCGCCCTGGCCGGGCCGTCCCCGACCGCACCGCCGGCCCCCGCCGGGGCGCCCACACCTTCGTCCTCCGCCGGGCCCTCCCCCGCGGGACTCACGACGACGAGCGCCGTGGGAGCGGCTGCCGCCGCCGGGACCGCGGCGGGGACCGCCACCGAGGCCACGGCCGGGGCCGAGGCCGGCGCCGTCGCGGTGCTGGCTCCGGCCGGGGCCCGGCAGCGGCTCGGGGTCGGCCAGGCGGCCGTGCTGTCCGCCCTGGTGGCCGGGACGCCGGTGCCGGAGGGGTTCGACCGGGTGCGCCTCGGGGTGCAGGCGCGGGCGCTCGCCGCGAAGCGGGCGGGCGTGGTGGCGAAGGTGGCCCCCGAGCTGCCGGTGATCCTCGGGGAGGGCTACCGGGAGGCGTTCCTCGCGTACGCGCGGGTCCGGCCGATGACCGGCGGGTACCGGCGGGACGCGCTGGACTTCGCGGGACACCTGCTGAAGGTCGGCAGGCCCGCGGACGCGCGGGCCCGGCGGGAGCTGCGCCGGTGGTGGCTGGACCGCGCGGGGCCCGCCCCCCGGCCCCGTGGCCTGGCGGCCCGGGCGCGGGTGCTGCTGCGGCGGGGCTGAGCGGCCCCACGGGGGCACCTCGGGGGTACCGCGGAAGGCACCGCCCGCCGGCCGGCGGGCCGTGAACCGGCCGGTGCCGTTCCGGGCACCGCCGGCGCCCCCAGTACTATGCCAAGCCCGCACCCGTCAGCACCCCCGGCGTGCGGAGCAGGAGGCACCATGCGACCGCGACCCCCCGTCAAGGGCCGAGGCATACTCAGCGGAACCGGGCTGATCATCACGGCCCTCGCGGCGACCGCCGCGGCGCTGCTCTTCCCCCTCTGGTCGTACGCCGACCGGCCCGGCGCGGCCGGCGCGAACGTCCTGAGCGACCCGACCGTGACGACCCCCTACGGCCCGCTGTCCGCGCAGGACCGGGACTTCGTCACCAAGGTCAGGCTGGCCGGCCTGTGGGAGCTGCCCGCCGGCGAGCTCGCGGAGACCAGGGGCAGCACCCAGGCCGTGCGGGACGCCGGCCACCACCTGGTGAACGGGCACACCACCCTCGACGCGCACGACCGCACCGTCGCCTCCCAGCTCGGCATCCCCCTGCCGAACCAGCCCAACGACCAGCAGCGGCAGTGGCTCGCCACGCTGCGCGCCGCCAAGGGCCAGGAGTTCGACCGGCAGTTCGCGGACATCCTGCGCCTCGCGCACGGCCGGGTGTTCTCGCTCGTCGCGCAGGTCCGCGCCGGTACTCAGAACTCGCTGGTCCGCGACCTGGCCGACGACGCCAACGCGACCGTGCTCGACCACATCAAGGTGCTGGAGGCCACCGGGTACGTCGACTTCTCCGCACTGGCCCGGGACCTCGCCACGCCCCCGTCCGCCGTGCCCACGCCCCCGGTCGTCGCCCCCGGCTCCGCGGTCCCGGTCGAGCCCTCGCCGTCCTGACCAGCGCCCGTGGCGGAACGTCACATATGAGCCACACTCGGTCCGGATAGTGAACAGGGCATGGCGTTTTCATGCGGCCTGGCATAGAAAACACGTCATGTTCTGGGTCCTTCTGCTGCTCCTGGCCTGGGCGTTCGCCGGTATCGCGTGTACCCGGCTGTGCCTGGCCGCCGTTCGCTCCGCGGCCGCCGACACGGACGGCCCCGCCGTGGAACGCGGACACGAACTCACGCTCTACGAGACGGCGTTCCTGTCCGGCGGCCCGGCGCGGGTCGCCGACGTGACCATGGTGTCCATGGCCCGGCAGCGGCGGCTGCTGCTCGCGCACACCGGCTGGGCCACGGTCGTGGACCCGCGCGGCCACGACGAGATGGAGCTGTCCGTCATAGGGGCGATCGGCCCCGAGGGGCAGTCGCGGATCGCTCCGGTGCGGGCCGCCGCGGCCGGCACGGACGCCGTCCACAGGCTCGCCGACGGGCTGGTGCGGGCGGGGCTCGCGGTCCCCGACGGCGTGGGCGGCACCGTGGCGTCCGGCATCCGGCGGGTCCGCGCCGCCGCCCTGGCCGTGCTCGCGCTCGGCCTGACCGCGCTGCTGATGCCCGGTCAGAGCGGGATGCCGCGCCCGCTGCTCGCCCTCTGGTTCGCGCTGCCCCTCGTCCTGAGCCTGAGCTGCCTGGCCATCGCCCGGGTCGAGACGTACCCGTACTCGCGCTGGGCCTCGCCCGCCGGTCAGCGGCTGCTCGGGGCGCTGCCCCGGCGGCCGCACCGCTCCGGCGACGAACGGTCCTTCCTCACCTCCGTCGCCATGCGCGGGATACGCGCGATCGGCGAGCCGGAACTGCGCGCCGCCTTCACCCACCGCGACCAGCCCTGGCGTCCGTGAGACCGCGCCCGGGCGCACGGCGGCCCGCGCACAGGGGGCATTGACGGCGACACCCGCCGGGCGGTGCTTGCCTTCACCGCGCGCCGAACGAAACATCCCTTCTGTGACCGCACGGCCGTGGCAGCAGCGCCATCGCCGCCGCGCACCGAAGGGATACGCCATGAGAGCTGCCGCCCTGTACACGGCTGCCGGGTCCTTGCTGGTGACCACCCTGGCCGCGGCCCCGGCGGGCGGCAGCCCGGGGCTGCCGGGCGCCGCAGAGCCGCGCGGGGCCGCGG
>NZ_JARAUO010000076.1:0-16350 GCF_033792105.1 Streptomyces sp. WI03-4A | reverse complement strand
CGGCCGGCCCAGCCGCTCCGCCGCCGCGTCCAGCAGGCCGGCCGCCGAAGCGCCGCCGAGCGCCTCCAGGCGGCCGCCCGGGTCGCGCTCCGGATGGCCGCGGCCGAGCAGCCCGGCGAACGCGCCGTGCGCCACCCCGGGCACGTCCGGACCGGTCACGTGCAGCAGCACCACCTCCGCGTCCCGCGGGGCGTGCGCGCGCACGGCGTCCACGCAGGCGGGCCAGGTGCCCTCGACGAGCCAGGCGATCACGCGCATCCGGTCGGTCTCCCTCGGTGTGTGAGAACCCTCAGAGAATCCGCAGCGACCCCCACAGTGCCACCACGGACAGGGCCAGCGCCGACGGCACGGCGAGCAGACCGAGCCGGGTGAACTCGCCGAGGTCCACGTCGTGCTCGTGCTGGTGCACGATCCGCCGCCACAGCAGCGTGGCGAGCGACCCCGCGTAGGTGAGGTTCGGGCCGATGTTCACGCCGAGCAGCACCGCGAGCACCGCGCCGGGCCCGGTGGGGGCGGCGAGCGGCAGCAGCACCAGGACCGCGGGCAGGTTGTTGATGAGGTTGGCCAGCACGGCGGCCAGCGCGGCGGTCCCGAGCAGCGCCGCGAGGCCGGTGCCGCCGGGCAGGACGTGCCCGAGCGCGTCGGCGAGCCCGTTGTCGACCACCGCGCGCACCACGATGCCCAGGGCCAGGACGAACGCGAGGAAGGAGGGCGCCGCCGCCCGCAGCACGTCCACCGGGGCCGCCCGCCGCCGCACCAGCGCCCGCCCGGCCAGCACCAGCGCCCCGGCCGCCGCCACCCACGCCGGCTCCACCCCGAACGCCGAGGCCACCACGAACCCGGCCAGCGTGCAGCCCACGGTCACCAGCGCGAACAGCGGCAGCGGCGGCGCCTCGCCGGACCCGTCACCCGCGGGCGCGGCCGCGGTCAGGTCCCGGGCGAAGAACCGCCGGAACACCAGGTACTCGGCGCCGATCGCGACCAGCCACGGCAGGCCCATCAGCGCCGCGAACCGGGTGAACGTCAGCCCGCTCGCCGCGAACGCGAGGAGGTTGGTCAGATTGGACACGGGCAGCAGCAGCGACGCCGTGTTCGACAGGTGCGTGCAGGCGTAGACGTGCGGCTTCGGCCGTACGCCGGTGCGCGCGGCGGTCGCGAAGACGACCGGGGTCAGCAGCACCACCGTGGCGTCCAGGCTGAGCACCGCCGTGATCACCGAGGCCAGCGCGAACACCGCCGTCAGCAGCCGTACCGGCCGGCCCCCCGACCAGCGTGCGGTCCACGCCCCGCACGCCTGGAACAGCCCCTCCACATCGCAGAAGTGGGCGAGCACCAGCACCGCCGCCAGGAACCCGACCACCGGTCCGAGCCGTACCGCCTCGGCCTGGGCGTGGGCCGGCGAGATCGCTCCGGTGGCGACGGCGACGCCGGCGGCCGGGACGGCCAGCACCGCCTCCGGCCAGCCGAAGGGCCGTACGACGGCCCAGGCGAGCACGGCGGCGAGCAGGACCGCGGAAAGGGCCTCGGCGAGGGCGGTGTTCAGGGCGGGTCCTCCGGTTCGATCATGTGACCCGCCCATGAAAACAGACGCCGGCGGGCGGGCTACGACGCGCGTGTACCCGCCACGCCCAGGAACTCGTCCCAGCCACCCGCTGGGGCCTGGCCGGGCGTCAGGGTGCGCAGTGTGCGCAGCACCCCCGCGTCCTGCGCCTCCAGCCAGGCCACCAGTTGCTTGAAGGACACGAACCTGACGTCGTCGTACGCGGCCATCCGGCCGATCGCCTCCTCGACGGCGTCCATGTAGATGCCGCCGTTCCAGCGTTCGAAGTGGTTGCCGACGAAGAAGGGGGCGCGGTTGCCCTCGTACGCGCGCCGGAACCCCGCGAGGTAGGTGTCCCGGGCCTGGGCGCGCCAGGTGTCGTACCGGGTGCGGTCGCCCAGCGGGTTGCCGCCGGACTGGTTGAACATCATGTTGTAGTCCATCGACAGCACCTGGAAGGAGTGGCCGGCGAAGGGTATGGACTGCAGCGGGAAGTCCCAGAGCCGGCCGCCCTGCACCTTGCCCGGCCAGATCTGCAGGCCGCCGGGGGAGCTGGCGTCGTACTTCCAGCCGAGCGCGGCCGCCGTGGGCAGCAGGGCCGCCTGGCCCTCCAGGCAGGGGGTGCGGCCGCCGGCCAGCTCCTTGCGGTAGTCGAAGGGCAGCGGTTCGAGGTCGGTGAAGCCGGTGTTGGTCTTCCACTCGGTGACGAAGCCGATCGCCTGCTCGATCTCGCTGCGCCACTCCGCGGGTGACCAGTCGCGCACGCCGTTCGCGCCGCAGAAGTGCCCGTTGAAGTGGGTGCCGATCTCGTGGCCCTCCAGCCACGCGGCCCGCACCTGCTGGAGCGTCGCGTGGATGTGCCGGTCGGCGAGGTAGCCGATGGCGGAGGCGCCGACCGCGTGCCGCGGCGGCCGGTAGAGGCTCTTGCGGGACTCGGGAAGGGTGTAGATGCCGCTGAGGAAGAACGTCATCTTCGCGCCGTGCTCGGCGGCGACCCGGCGGAACCTGGAGAACAGCTTGTTGCTCAGCTCGCCGGCGCCGTCCCAGGAGAGGACCACGAACTGCGGCGGCTTCTGACCGGGCTTCAGCCGCACCGCTGCCGGCTGGTGCGGCTGCTTGCCGGTGTCGGCGGTCGAGCCGTCCCCGAGGGGCTTCGCCGGCCGCGCCTGCCCGGTACCCCGGGCGTACTTCGGGTCCTTGTCGCCGACGGAGAGGCCGAGGCCGGAGGAGCAGGCGGACAGCGCCCCGAGGGAGCCCGCAGCCGCCCCCGCCGTCAGCACGCGCCTGCGTGAGATGCCGCTCATGTTCTTCCCCGATTTCGTGGTCGAGGCCCCGGCGGGGCCTGTTCGCCATGTGGTCGGGGGGTCCGATGCGCGGGTGCGGGGGAAAGATCGCGGCGTCCGGGACGTGTTGCCGTCCCGTGACATTTGCGATGTGTTCATGACGAACCCCGCGGTCCGGGAGCGGACCGCGGGGTGCGCCGGGGCGTCCGGTCAGGCGCCGGTGCCCGGGGAGAAGACGGACAGGAAGGCCGACGAGGAGTTCCCGGAGACGGGGACCGGGCCGGCCGTCCACGCCACCTTGAGCTGGTCCCGCTCGTCCGGCGGGGTCACCAGCAGCGCGGCCGGGGTGGCCGTGTTCGCCCCGCTCACCTCCGGGTTGGAGAAGGTCAGGCCCGCCCACGCGCTCTGCCCGGGCTTCAGCGTGACCGTGACCGGCGAGCCCGAGGAACGCTTGGGGTCCGGGCCGACCTGGCCGCCGGAGGCGTTCACGAACGCGGCGCCCGGATAGCCGTGCAGCGTGCAGGTCCGGGCCGACTTGTTGGTCAGCACCACGGGGAAGTTCTCCTGGCCGGCGCCCGGGTTGTTGCGTCCCACCGAGGCGCGCAGCTCGGAGGTGTGGCACCGGCCGCCCGCCGAGGTCTTCGACCCGGTCCCGGTCCCGGTGCCGGTCCCGGCTTTCGAGGAGGTGGCCGCCGCCGGGGCGGAGGCCGACTTCGAGCCGCCGGGGGTGGCGGCGCCGGCGGACGGGGAGGAGGGGGCCGGGTCCTTGGCCGTCTCGGTCGCCGGCCCGGCCGTGCCCGACACCTTCTGCGGGCCGCTGTGGGCGCCGTCGTTGCCGCACGCGGTCAGCAGGCCCAGTACGGCCACCCCGCCCGCGAGCAGGGCCGCGCGCCGCGATGACCGGGATGAGTACGCCATGTCGCTCAACACTCCTGGATGGTCAGGGCACGCGGTGGACCGCGCGCCTGCGGCGCCGGGTGCGCCGTCACCGGACTACGATGCGCGGGCCCCCGGAAAAGTTCGGGTTCCTCAGGGTTCTTTTCCCCACCTTGACCGCCGGCCGACGCCTCCGCAGGGGGAGTGTCAGGTCACCCGGAGGGAGCGCAGTATGGCGTCGGTCGCGTCCGCTTCACCCTGTTGGCGCACCTGTACGTACACCTCCGGACGGGCGGAGCCGTTTGCGGGGCCGAGCGCGGACTCGGTCACCGAACCCCCGTCCGGACAGTCGTTCCAGGTACGCACCCGGCCGTGCCAGGCGCCGGCGGAGAAGGCGCGGGCGCCGGCGGAGCGGCAGCCGGAGTGCGCGAGGGCGTCCACCCGGGCGGTGGCGTCACCGTGCTCGACGACCCCGACGAACACGCCGTCGACCGCCGCACCCAGGTCGGACCAGTCCGCCACGCGGTCGGCGACCACCAGACCCGGCTGGTGTCCGGCCGCCAGCCCGAGCGTGTGCGGGTCCCAGCCCGAGTCGCGCAGCTCGCGGGCCCAGCCCGCCGGTACCCGGACCGCGACCCGGCCGGTGGCGTCGCGCACCGTGACCGCCCCGGCGGAACCGGTGGGCCGGTTCAGCACCACCGTGACCGTCACGGCGGCGACCGCGGCGGCGAGCACTCCTGCCATGACCAGCGTCGCGGTGCCGATCCGGCCCCGGACGGCGTCGAGCCGGCTGCCGGACCGGGCGCCGGAGGCCGCCGCAAGCCGGTCCAGCTCGTCCGCGAAGGCCTGCGCCGTCGGCCAGCGCCGCTCCCGGTCCGGCTCCAGGGCGCGCAGCAGCGCCCGCTCGGCGTCCTCACCCAGGTCGGGCCGCAGCCGGCCGGGCGGCACCACCTTGCCGGGAGGTCCCGGCACGGCCCCGGTGACCAGCTCGTAGCCGACCGCGCCCAGGCTGTAGACGTCGGCGCGCGCGTCGATGCCCTCACCGGGCTCGGCCTGCTCCGGCGGCTGGTAGCCCGCCGAGCCGGCGGCGAGCGTGAGCACCGAGGCCTGCGCGAGGCTCTTGGCCAGGCCCAGGTCGGCCAGGAGCAGCAGCCGCTCGCCGTCCGGGGCGGTGCGCAGCAGCACGTTGGTCGGCTTGATGTCGCGGTGGACGATGCCCGCCTCGTGCAGCGCGGCGGCGCCGCGCGCGGCCTCGGCGGTCAGCGCCAGCGCCCGCGGCACCGGCAGCGGACCGGCCGCGAGCAGGTCGGCGAGGGTGCCGGCGTCGGCGTACTGCATGACGAAGTAGGGCCTGCCGTCCGGCAGTTCTCCGATGTCGTAGACCTGCACCACCCGGCTGGAGCCGGCCCGGCGCAGCAGCCTCGCCTCGGACAGGAAGCGCTCCCGGACGTCGAGCCGGTGGGCCCAGTTCTCGGCGAGGACCTTCACCGCCACCGGCGCGTCCAGCTCGTCGTCGTGGGCCAGCCACACCGTGGCGAAGGCGCCGGAGCCCAGGCGCCGTTCGAGACGGTAGCGGCCGATCCGCTCCAGGGAGTGCATACGACTATCATGCCTGCCCTGAGATCGACTTCGAGGGGGACCCCGTGCAGGACCCGGTGACCGCCGAAGAGCTCGCCCGGCGCGCCGCCGCGGGCGACGGGGCCGCTCTCGACCGGCTGCTGGCGGAGCTGCGGCCGGAGGTCGTGCGCCGCTGCGGGCGCTTCCTGCCCTGCCGGGAGGACGCCGAGGAGGCCGCCCAGGACGTGCTGCTCCAGGTGGCCCGGCACATCTCCGGCTTCGAGGGCCGCAGCCGTTTCAGCACCTGGCTGTACACCGTCGTCGCCAACTGCTGCCGGCAGAAGTACCGGGAGCTGAAGCGGCGGGCCGCCGAACAGCCCCTCGCCGTCGCACCCGCGGAGGCCGTCGACCCGCGCACCACCAGCGTCATCGCCGGCTCGCGGGTCGACCTGCTGGAGGCCCTCGACCGGCTGGAGCGCGAGCACCCGCACCTCGTCGCGCCCCTGGTCTACCGGGACATCTGCCAGCTGGAGTACGCCGACGTCGCCGAGCGGATCGGCATCCCGCTCGGCACCCTCAAGTCCCGGCTGCACGAGGCCCGCAAACAGGTACGGCCCTGGCTGCGGGGCTACTGATCCTCCTCCAGCGCGTCCAGCTCCGCCCAGATCGTCTTGCCCTCGGCGGTGTGCCTGCTGCCCCACCGCTGGGTGAGCTGGGCGACCAGCAGCAGACCCCGGCCGCCCTCGTCGAAGGTCTTGGCCCGCCTGAGGTGCGGGGCGGTGTGGCTGGTGTCGGACACCTCGACGATCAGCGTGGCCGCGTCGTGGATCAGCCGCAGCCGGATCGGGCGGGCGCCGTACCGGATGGCGTTCGTGACCAGCTCGCTGACCACCAGCTCCGCCGTGAACGCGATCCCGGTCAGCGACCAGCGCTCCAGCTGGTCCACCACCTGCTTGCGGATCGGCGCGACCAGCGCGGGGTCGGCGGGGATGTCCCAGGTCGCCACCTGGGAGGCGGGCAGCCCCCGGGTGCGGGCCAGCAGCAGCGCCACGTCGTCGGGGGCGCCGCCCAGCGGCAGCAGCGCGTGCAGGATGCGGTCGCAGGTCTCGTCCAGTGAGTCCGCGTACCCCCCGAGGGCCTGGAGCAGCGACTCGCGCCCGGTGTCGCCCGCGCGTTCCCGGGACAGCACCAGGCCGTCCGTGTACAGGGCCAGGACCGTGCCCTCGGCCAGCTCCACCTCGGCCGACTCGAAGGGCAGGCCGCCCAGGCCCAGCGGGGGACCGGCGGGCAGGTCGAGCGGGCGGGGCACGCCGCCCGGCTCCAGCACCACGGGCGGCGGCAGCCCGGCCCGGGCCAGCGTGCAGCACCGTGACACCGGGTCGTAGACGGCGTACAGGCAGGTGGCGCCCACCTCGCCGGGGCTGCCGTCGCCGCCGGACTCCTCCGAAAGACGTACCACCAGGTCGTCGAGGTGGGTGAGCAGCTCGTCCGGCGCCAGGTCGATGTCGGCGAGGGTGCGGACGGCGGTGCGCAGCCGGCCCATGGCGGCCGACGCCTGGATGCCGTGCCCGACGACGTCCCCCACCACCATCGCCACCCGCATCCCGGACAGCGGGATCACGTCGAACCAGTCGCCGCCCACGCCCGCCCGGGCCGCCGGGAGGTAGCGGGAGGACGCCTCGAGGGCGGCCGTGCGGGGGAGGGTGCGGGGCAGCAGGCTGCGCTGCAGCGCCAGCGCGGTCTCGCGTTCGCGGGAGTAGCGGCGGGCGTTGTCGATGCAGACGGCGGCCCGGGCGGTGATCTCCTCGGCCAGCAGCATGTCGTCGTCGGTGAACGGGTCGGGCCTGCGGTGCCGGGCGAGCACGGCGACCCCGAGGGTCAGCCCGCGGGCCTGGATGGGTACGGACATCGAGGAGTGGATGCCGTGGGCCCGCACCCGGTCGCCGCGCGCGGGGTTGAAGGCCAGCCACTGGTCCAGCTCGCCCCCGGTGAGCGGGACCCGGATGGTGCGCCCTGCGGTCAGCGCGTGGGCCTGCGGCGAGAAGGACGGGTGCACCTCGACGAGGCCGGGCTTGGCGACCGCCTCGGGGACGCCGCTGAGCACCGACTGGTGCGCGAACCTGCGCAGGTTCACCGGGGCCGTGATGCGGGCCGGGGGCTCACCGCCGTACTCCTCGGGGTCCAGCAGGTCGATGGTGACGAAGTCGGCGAGCGCGGGCACGCACACGTCCGCGAGCTCCTGCGCCGTGCGGGTGACGTCGAGGGTGGTGCCGATGCGCACGCTCGCCTCGTTGACGAGCTGCAGGCGCTGCCGGGCCCGGTGGTTGTCGGTGACGTCGTGGAGCGCCATGGAGACCCCGCGCACCACGCCCCCGGCATCGGTGACCGGCGCCATGCGCGCCAGCCAGGCGTGCGCCCGGTCCTCGCCGCCGACGCGCATGAACGCCTCGACGTCCAGCGGCCGGCCGGTGGTGAGCACCCGGAGCAGGCCCTGCTCCAGCTCCTCGCTCTGCGGCTTCCCGCCGATCTCCGAGAGCCGCAGGCCGCGCAGGCGCTCCTCGGGCAGGCCGACGACCTCGGCCATGGCGTCGTTCATCAGCCGCAGCCGCAGCGCCTCGTCGAACACGGACAGGGCGCACGGGGACTGGATCAGGCCCGCGCGGCTGAGCGGGTCGTCCGGAGAGCCGGGGTCCCGGCCGCCGAGCGGGCTGACCACCAGCCAGTCGCCGCCGTGTCCGTCGCCCGGCGGCCGGTGGTGGGCGAGCAGCCAGACGGAGACCGTACGGCCGTCACGGTGGCGCAATCCGACCGTGCCGGCCCAGCGGGTGCCGCCAGGTGCGGCCGGTGATCCGTCACCGGCCAGCAGCCGGGCGGCGGGACGGCCCAGGACGGCGTCGGCGGGGTGGCCGAGCAGCAGCCGCGCGCCCTCGTTCCATTCCACCAGCGTCCCGTCGGCGCCGATGACCGCCCGGGCCGTCGCCGCATCGTCGAAGGGATAGACCCGGCTCATCGTCGCCGCTCCCAAGCGCACACTCACAGTGAACAGGTGGCATCACCAGGGTTCCAGCGTAGTGCGTCGCGCGGGTTGGCGAACCGCGTCCCCGGGTGAACCGGCCGGGCCGCCACACGCCGTCAAGGGGGAGTCTCGGCCGATGTGGCGGACGTGGCTGGTCAGCGGCTCCGGCCCGACCGGCGTCATGTGGCGGGGCGTCAGAATCTCTTCTCCGGCGATCACTTGCGGGCCTCCGGAACTCCCGCAGGTGAAGCGGATCGAGTGTCTGCCGTCCGTACCGTTGACGAATGTCATGTCGGGAACAAGCATGGGGGCGCCCGCATCTGGGAGCGCTCCCACCGGCCCGAGCGGTTGGGGCGCCACCCGCACCTCCGCCCGAGGAGCCCAGACGTGAAACGACGCAGCGCGACCCTGCTCGCCCTCACCGCCCTGCTGGCCTCGGTCCTCACCGCGCTGCCGGCCGTCCCGGCCGGCGCCGAGGAGACCGAACAGATCAGGAACGGCACCTTCGACACCGGCACCGACCCCTGGTGGACCACTCCCGGCGTCACCGCGGCCGTGTCCGGCGGACGGCTCTGCGCGGACGTGCCCGGCGGCACCGCGAACCGCTGGGACGCCGCCGTCGGACAGAACGACGTCACCCTGGCGAAGGGGGAGTCGTACCGCTTCTCCTTCAAGGCGTCCGGGGTGCCCGCGGGACACCCGGTGCGCGCGGTCGTCGGACTCCAGGTGTCCCCGTACGACACCTGGTACGAGGCCAGTCCCGAGCCGCAGGCCGGCGACGGCGCCTACGCGTACACCTTCACCTCGCCCGTCGACACCACCCTGGCGCAGGTCGCCTTCCAGGCGGGCGGCTCCCCGGACCCCTGGCGGCTGTGCCTGGACGACGTGTCGCTGCTCGGCGGGGTCCCGCCCGAGGTGTACGAGCCCGACACCGGGCCCCGGGTCCGCGTCAACCAGGTCGCCTACCTGCCGGCCGGGCCGAAGGACGCCACCCTCGTCACCGGCGCCGCCTCGCCGCTGCCCTGGCGGCTCAGGGACGCCGGCGGCCGCACGGTCGCCCGGGGCAGGACCGTGCCGCGCGGCACGGACGTCTCCTCCGGGCAGAACGTCCACACGATCGACTTCGGCGCCTTCCACGGACGCGGCGAGGGCTTCACCCTGGTCGCCGACGGCGAGACGAGCCGCCCCTTCGACATCGGCGGCGACGCCTACGAGCGGCTGCGGCTGGACTCGCTGAAGTACTACTACACCCAGCGCAGCGGCATCGCGATCCGCGACGACCTGCGCCCCGGCTACGGCAGGGCCGCGGGACACCTGGACGCGGCACCCAACCAGGGCGACTCCGACGTGCCCTGCCGACCGGGAGTGTGCGACTACACGCTCGACGTCACGGGCGGCTGGTACGACGCCGGCGACCACGGCAAGTACGTCGTCAACGGCGGCATCTCCACCTGGGAACTGCTGAGCACCTACGAGCGCTCCCTGTGGGCCCGCACCGGACAGCCCCGGCGGCTCGGCGACGGCAGCCTGGACGTCCCCGAGAGCGGCAACAAGGTGCCGGACGTACTCGACGAGGCCCGCTGGGAACTGGAGTTCATGCTGCGCATGCAGGTGCCCGACGGACAGCCGCTGGCCGGCATGGCCCACGCCAAGGTGCACGACGCCCGGTGGACGGGACTCCCGCTGCTGCCCGGCGACGACCCCCAGAAGCGCGAGCTGCACGCCCCGACCACCCAGGCCACGCTGAACCTGGCGGCCGCGGCCGCGCAGGCCGCCCGGCTGTACCACCCCTACGACCCTCGGTTCGCGGCCCGGGCGCTCACGGCCGCCCGCAAGGCGTGGCGGGCCGCCCTCGCCCACCCCGCGATGTACCAGGACCCGGACGACGGCACCGGCGGCGGCGCCTACCCCGACGACGACGCCTCGGACGAGTTCTACTGGGCGGCGGCGGAGCTGTACCTGACCACGGGGGAGCGCCGGTTCGCGGACGCGGTACTGGACTCGCCCGTCCACGACGCCGACGTCTTCGGCCCCCTCGGCTTCGACTGGAGCCGCACGGCCGCCGCCGGCCGCCTCGACCTCGCCACCGTGCCCAGCCACCTGCCCGGCCGGGACCGGGTGCGCCGTTCGGTGACCGAGGCCGCCGACCGCTATCTGGCGACCGCCCGGGCCCAGCCCTACGGCATGCCCTACGCGCCCGACGGCAACCTCTACGACTGGGGCTCCAACGCCCAGGTCCTCAACAACGCCCACGTCATCGCCACCGCCTACGACCTCACCGGCGCGCGGAAGTACCGTGACGCCGCGGTCGGCGGAATGGACTACCTCCTCGGCCGCAACGCGCTGAACATCTCGTACGTCACCGGCTACGGCGAGGTCGCGGCCCACCACCAGCACAGCCGCTGGTACGCCCGTGAACTCGACCCGCGCCTGCCGGACCCGCCGGCGGGCACCCTGGCCGGCGGCCCCAACTCCGGCATCCAGGACCCCTACGCGCAGAGCAGGCTGACGGGCTGCACGGGCCAGTTCTGCTTCATCGACGACATCCAGTCCTGGTCCACCGACGAGACGGCCGTCAACTGGAACGCGGCGCTGGCCTGGATGGCCTCCTTCGTGGCGGACCAGAGCCGGTGACGTCGGGAGGTCCGGGGTCAGCAGGTGTGACGTCAGGACTTCCGGTAGCCGAGGATGGTCATCATGCCGCTCTCCGAGTGGTACTGGTTGTGGCAGTGGAGCATCCACAGGCCGGGGTTGTCGGCGTCGAACTCCACCACCAGCTTGCGGTGGGGAAGGACGATGGCGGTGTCCTTGCGCGCGCCGACGGCGTCCAGGCCGGTCATGGCGAACGTGTGGCCGTGCAGGTGCAGGGGGTGCCACATGTCGGTGGCGTTGATGAGGGTGAGCCGCACCCGCTCGCCCGCGCGGACGGGGTGGCGCATGCGCGGCGAGTAGGGCTGGTGGTCGAAGGCCCAGTCGTACTTCCCCATGGTGCCCGTGCTCTTGATGCGCATCTCACGGTCGGGCTCGCGGTCCGCCAGGACCACCGACTCGTGCGGTTCGAGCCGGCGGGCCGGGACGATCTCCCCGTCGAGCTCGTCCGGGCGGATGTCGGCCGGGGGCACCGTCTTCCCCTTGTCCGTGCGCAGGACGGCGAGCGCCTGGCCGCGCTTGCCCTCGGCGAGCGCGACGAGCGGGAAGACGCCGTCCTTGGCGGTGACCAGGACGTCGTAGCGCTCGGCCATGCCGACGAGCAGGGCGTCGGTCGTCTTGTGCCGCACCGGGTAGCCGTCGGTGTGCGTGACGGTCATGCGGTGGCCGTCCAGCGCGACCCGGAAGGCGGTCTCCGAACCGGCGTTGATGATGCGCAGCCGGATGCGGTCGCCGGGGCGGCAGCGGAACGTCGAGGGGTTCGTGGGTACCCGGCCGTTGGCGAGGTACAGCGGGTAGTCGACGCTGCCGGCCTCCCCGCGCAGCAGACGGCTGCGCGAGGAGTGCAGCACCCGGTTCGGGCCCGAGGACCGGTGCGCGGCCGGCGGGTGCGAGGCCGCGGAGTGGGCGGACGGGTGCGCCTGTCCGTGCGGCGCCGGGGTGCCCTCGGAGCCCATGGCCATGCCGCCCATCTTCATGCCCCTCGGCACGAGCTGCGCGAGCACCTCGTCGGGGGTGGAGCCGTCCACACCGTCGACCCAGTCGTCGAGCAGGACGATCCACTCCTTGTCGTAGGACAGGGGCTCCCTGGGGTCGTCGACGATCAGCGGGGCGTACAGACCGCGGTCGGGCTGCAGCCCGACGTGCGAGTGCAGGAAGTACGTGCCCGGGTGGGTGACGGTGAACCGGTAGGTGAAGTCCGCGCCCGGGGCGATGGCCCGCTGGGTCAGGTCCGGCACGCCGTCCATGTCGCAGCGCATCCGGACGCCGTGCGAGTGCAGTGTGGTGGCGACCGGCAGCCGGTTGGCCAGGGTGAGGCTGAGAACGTCACCGGCGGTCACGCGCACCAGCGGTCCGGGCACCGTGTCGTGGTAGGCCCAGCTGTGGACGTGCCGGCCGCCCAGGTCCAGCGTGGTCTCGGCGGCGGTCAGCCTGAGCATGCGCACCGGCCCGGAGCCGCGCTTGCGCTCGGCGGCGCGGACCTCCGGACCCGACGGGTCGACATATCCCTTGGGTCCTGAGGGCACGAAGTCCCCCTCGACGGCCGCCGAGCCCTCGGGGCCGGAGCGGGTGCGGGGACCGGAGTCGGTGCAGGCAGCCAGGAATCCCGCGCCCGCGGCAGCGAGCGGGGCACGGAGCAGGGTACGCCGCGAAGGTGTGTGCATGAATGAAATAAGACACGTTTTGCGCTGATATGTGAGGGACCTGCGGCGGCGCGTCTGATGGTGTCGGGCGTCGGGGGAGGCGGGTCCCGCACGACGTCAGGCGGCGTCGTGGAAGACCAGCCCCAGGGTGCGCCGGTGGCCGGAGCGCACGGTGCTCACCCCGTGCCGCATCGCCCCGGCCGACCAGCCGCGGCGGGAGCGCACGGGGCGGTCACGGGTCGTGAAGACCAGCCCGTGCCCCTGTTCCAGGGCGGTCGCGGTCCCCCGGGACTGGGCGCGCGGCCGCTGTTCGACCATCAGGAACTCGCCGCCGGTGTAGTCGGTGCCGTACGCGTCCAGGGCGATCACCACCTGGAGCGGGAACACCAGTTCCCCGAAGACGTCCCGGTGCAGGGCGTTCCAGTCGCCCGGGCCGTAGCGGAGCAGGATCTGCGCCGACCGGTCCTGCCCGGCGGCGTGGCAGCGCTCCAGCCACTCGTCCAGGGAGTCGGGCCAGGGCGCCGGCCGGCCCAGCCGGGCCGCCCAGTCCCGGGCGACGGGCAGCAGGCGCGGGTACAGGGCGGCGCGCAGGGCGGCCACGGGGGCGGGCAGGTCGTGCGTGAAGTAGCGGTACTCGCCCGAGCCGAAGCGGTGCCCGGCCAGGTCGACGGTGGTGCGGAACAGCTCCGGCTCGTCGTACAGGGCGGCGAGGCCCGCGCACTCCCGCCCGGTCAGCAGCGGGCCCGTCGGCGCGCTGCCGTGCTCGTCCAGCTCGGCCGCCAGCGCGGACCAGTCGGTCCCGGCCACCCGCCGGCCGGCCTCGGTTGCGGTGAACCCCATGAGCGTGCCTCCCTCATACCAGGGCGGGCGGCAGCGCGCCCTCGTGCGTGAGCAGCCACGCCTTGCGCTCCACACCGCCCGCGTACCCGCGCAGCGAGCCGTCCGCGCCGATCACCCGGTGGCAGGGACGCACCAGCAGCAGCGGGTTGGCGCCGAGGGCCCGGCCCACCGCGCGGGTCTCCACCCGGGACAGGCCCAGCCGCGCGGCCAGCTCGCCGTAGCTGGTCGTGGTGCCGTACGGGACCTCGTCCAGCGCCTGCCACACGCGGAGCTGGAAGGGGGTGCCGGCGGGCGCGAGCGGCAGGGAGAAGCGGGTCAGCCGGCCCGCGAAGTAGGTGTCCAGCTCGCGGCGCGCCTGCGCGAACGCCTCCTCGGCGCGGTCCGGCTCCTGGTCGGCGGGCGTACCGGGCCGCCCCGGCAGCGACAGCGAGCTGAGGGCGCATCCCTCGTCGGTCTGCACGCCGGTCAGCAGCAGCTCGCCGAAGGGGCTCGGACAGGTGCCGCGGACCGTGCGGGCGGCGGGGGCGTGGGGGAGGGTGGGGGCGGAACCGGTGGTGGGGTCGCTTCCGGCGGTGTGCGTGGTCATCGTCGCTCCTGGTGTTTCTGTTCCCGGTCGCTCCGGGGCGCCATGGGCCGAGTCGTGGCTCCCATGGGGGTGCGACGTCGAGTCTGGCGCGTGGGCGGCCGCGGCACCGGCGGGAAACGGACAGGGCCCTCACCCGGCGCCGCCCGGCCGCAGGTTCGCCGCGGGTACCGGGGGAAAGAGGGACTGAACAGGTGATATTTACGCCCGAGTACCCGCGCGGTACCGTGAGGGGCATGCCAGCTCTCAACGTGGAGTTCAGCGAACGCGAGCTAGAGGACCTGCGGCAGATCGCCAAGGAGCGCGGGACGTCGATGAAGGCCCTCGTACGCGAGGCCGCGGCGGCGGACATCGCCCGGCACCGGGCGCTGCAGGAGGGCGCGGAGGCCTTCCGGAGCTTCTTCACCGCCCACGCCGAGGAGTTCGCGGCCGCGTTCCCGGACGACGAGTCCCCGGCCAGGGGCGAGGCCGCCTGAGTCGATGCCGCCCGTCCTCCACATCGACGTCCCGTGGCTGCTCCAGCGGCACGAGGAGGTCCTGCCCGACCAGCCCACGGTCGACGACTTCTCCGCGCTGGTCGCCGCGGTCGCCCGGCACCGGGTCGACCCGCCCCGGCTCGGTGTGGACTCCGACCCCGCCTGGCGGGCCGCCGCCCTGCTGCACACCCTCGCCGTGCTCAAGCCGCTGCCCGCGGCCAACGCCCGCTTCGCCTGCGCCACCGCCGTGGCCTACATGTTCGTCAGCGGCGCCGGCATCGACCCGCCCTACGGCGCTCTGGTCGACCTCGCCCGCGACCTGATGTCCGGCAAGACCGACGTGTACGGCGCGGCCGACCGGCTGCGGTCCTGGCAGATCTGACGCCACCCCGGCCGGCGGGGGAAGCCGCGAGGGCCGTCGGCCGGGGTGCGTTCCGCCGGCGGCGGGGCCGCCGGCCGAGGGCGGGAGGAACGGGGCCGGCGGCCGGTTTCGCGCGGGAGAGCCGCCGTTCCGCGCGGGGCCTTCCGAGGGGGCCGGAACCCAGTCCAGCACCGGGCCGCGCACCACGGGAGCGTGCGCGACGAGCCGCTGGGTGCGCGCCCTTCACACGGGGCGCACGGGGCACCGGAGGGCGCGGCACCGGATCGTTGTCCGCGTCCGCTTTCCGACTTTCTGTCAACGACGCCCATGTCGTCCGCGCGCCTTGTTGCGTGTGTGGAAGTTGTGCAAGGGTTTGCACACCCGTGCGGGGGTGATCGCCGGACCTCTTCCGGCAGTTGGGGCACCGGACCGTCGTGGTGCCGGTGAAATTCCCGCTCCCCGCCCGCGTCCCCCGGAGAGCCGGACCAACGCTCCGTACGCACAAAGGAATACGTTCAGTGCCCACCCCCCACCCGCCCCGTCCGCCCTACCCGCCCCCAGGGGTCGACCCGGGGGAGTCCGACGAGTCGCTCGCCGCTCCGCTGCGGGCCGGCTCCGACGCCGAGGCCGCCCGCTCCGCCGCCCTGCTGATGGCCCGCCACTGGCGGCCGGCGCAGGACTACGCGGTCGTCTGCCTGGCCGTGCCAGGACCCCTCGCCCACATGGTCACCGCCACCGCCTTCCACCAGGTCCTGGACCGGCTCGCGCTCGGCGAGCCCGCCGAGGCGCTGCGGCCCCGGCTGCTGGTGGCGGTGCGGGACACCGTCCTCAACTGGTCCACCACCGACCGGATCACCGAGGTGCTGCCGGGGCTCCAGAAGCCCGCCGGAGGCCGCGGGATGCGGATGGCGAAGACCCTGATACCGGAGAACCGCGCCCTTTCCGAACGCTCGTTCCACGGCCTGCCCCGGCTCGAACAGGCCCTGCTCTGGCACACCGAGGTCGAGGCCGAGCCGCTCGCCGTTCCCGCGGGGCTGCTCGGTCTGGACGGCGACAGCGCGGCCGTCGCGCTCGAGCAGGCCCGGGAGAAGTTCCGGGAGGGCTGCGTCCGCGCCCATCGCGAACTCGCGCCGAGCACCGACTGCCGCCACTACAACCGCCTCCTCGACGTGCCGATCCGCCGCGGCGGCGCCCTGCTGCCCGACGTCCGGCAGCACCTCGACGGCTGCCCCTACTGCCGGCACGCGGCCGAGCAACTGGGGCGGATCGAAGGCGGACTCGGCGTCCTGCTCGCCGAGGCGGTGCTGGGCTGGGGCGCCCACCGGTACCTCGAGTCGCGGCCCGGCCGCAGCCGGACCGGTCCCGCCCGCACCCGTGGCACCTCCCGCCGGTCCGGCGGCGGCCGCCGTGGCGAGCAGCAGAACGATCAGCTGGGTGCGGACGGCGCGGATCGATTCACTCTGACGGGCCAACGCACGCCGGTCATTGTCCAGAAAAAGCGGTGGTAAGTCCGCATCGCCTATGGT
>NZ_JARAUO010000075.1:0-17552 GCF_033792105.1 Streptomyces sp. WI03-4A | reverse complement strand
GCGCGAGGGCGTCGGTGGCGCGGACGCCGGGCAGGCTCCGCGGCGAACCCTCCTGGGCGGCCCGGGCGGCGCGGGCGGCGCTGCGGCGCGAGAGCGCGTCGAGCAGTTCCCGCTCCCCCCGGCCGCGCAGCAGGAGCAGCACGAAGGGGTCGGCGTCGAGCAGGCGTGCCGTCCGGTAGCACAGGGCGGCCGCGTGCTTGCAGGGATGACCGGAGTCGGGGCAGCTGCAGCGCGGGGCGAGGTCGCCGGGCCCGGGCAGCAGCGGGACACCGCAGTCGGCGAGGGACTGGGGCAGCTCCTTGTCCAGCAGGGCCGCGATGTGTCCCGGCCGGTCGGCGGCGGCGTCCAGGAACCGCTCCCAGTCGTGGTCGTCCAGCGTGCGCAGCCGTACCTGCACCCGGTACGGGCGAGGTCTGCTGCCGCGCACGTACGCCAGTACCGTCCCGGGCGTCACGGTGATCGCGTCGACGTTCCCCTGCTCCGCGTAACCCCGGCCGCGGGCGAGCCGCTTGGGGTCCAGCGCGCCCCGCTCCAGCGCGTCGATCCACGCGTTGCCCCACCACGTCTCGGCGAACTCCGGAGCCGCTTCGGAGCCCGGCCCCGGCCCCGACGCCGGGAAGGTGCGGCGCAGTTCGGAGTCCCGGTGCGGGGTGGCCATGGTGGTGGGGACCCGGGGTGCGGCCGCGCCAGCCGGGTCGGGGTCGGCGGGACGGTGGTCGCCGCGTGCGGGTGCGGGGGCGGCCGTGTCGTCGTGCGCGGCGGTGTGGTGCGTGTCGGTGCCGGGCTCGGGGGTGCCGGTGGCGTCGGCCTCTTCCCGGGTGTCCTCCCAGGAGGGCAGGCGGAAGGCGTTCGTGAGGAACCGCCGCATCTCTCGGGCGGTCTCGACCCGGGCCGTACGGGGCTCGTCACCGGGGCGGTCGGGACCGGGCGTGGTGCGCGCCGAAGCGCCGGTGGCCCGTGCCTCGGCACGTCCTCGTGGCCTGCCCGGCGCGGTCCCGGCGCGCAGCGCCTCCGAGCGAGCCGCGCGCAGCGCCTGGCGGGCGGCATCGCCGGCGGCGGGTTCCGTCCCGGCCGTCCCGGCGGCGCGCGCCTCCCCGGCATCGTCGGCTCCCCCGGCCCGCGGCCCCTCCTCCGCCCATGCCGCAGCGGCCTCGTCCCGCCCCGTCGAGCGTGCAGCGGCGACGGCGGCTCGCAGGGCCGCTCTCGCGATGTCGCCGGGTCGCGGCGCCTCCGCCGCCGGACGGTCCTCCGCCGCCTCGCTCGGCGCCTCGGCCGTGTCCGGCGCCTGCCGAGGCGTACGCTTCGGCGCCTCGGCCGTGTCCGGCGCCTGCAGGTGCGCCCGGGGCTGCGTCGCGGCCGGTTCCGGCGCCTCCCGGTGCGTCCCGATCGGTGCCTCGGGAGCCGGGACGGCCTTGTCACCGGACGGCGCGGGTGGACGCGTTTCCGGGGTGCCCGGCGCGCCGCCGACCCGTTCGGCCTGCGCGCGCTCCCGTGCCGCGCGCAGGGCGCGGCGGGCGGCGTCGCCGGGGCGCTGCTCCCCGCTGGTCACGAGGTCCTCCGCAGGGAGACCAGGTCGGACAGTTCGCGGTCGGTGAGTTCGGTCAGGGCCGACTCGCCGGAGCCGAGGACGGCGTCGGCCAGGGCGCGCTTGGACTCCAGCATCTCGGCGATGCGGTCCTCGACCGTGCCCTCGGTGACCAGGCGGTGGACCTGGACGGGCTGGGTCTGGCCGATGCGGTAGGCGCGGTCGGTGGCCTGTTCCTCGACGGCCGGGTTCCACCAGCGGTCGAAGTGGACGACATGGCCGGCGCGGGTGAGGTTCAGACCGGTGCCGGCCGCCTTCAGGGACAGCACCAGGACCGGGGTCTCGCCGTTCTGGAAACGGTCGACCATGCGCTCGCGCTCCGGCACGGGGGTGGCGCCGTGCAGGAGGTCGACGGGGACCGCGCGGGCGGACAGGTGGGCGGTGATGAGGCGGGCCATGCCGACGTACTGCGTGAAGACGAGGGCGGAGCCGTCCTCGGCGAGCAGGGTGTCCAGCAGTTCGTCGAGCAGGGCGAGCTTCCCGGAGCGGGCCGCGAGCCGGTCGGCGGGCGGGTCCTCCTTGAGGTACAGCGCCGGGTGGTCGCAGATCTGCTTGAGGGCGCCGAGCAGCTTGAGGACCAGGCCCCGGCGGCCGATGCCCTCCGCCGACTCGATGGCCAGCATCGACTCGCGCACCACCGCCTCGTACAGCGCGGCCTGCTCGCGGGTGAGCGGCACCGGGTGGTCCGTCTCGGTCTTGGGCGGCAGCTCGGGGACGATGCCGGGGTCGGACTTCTTGCGCCGCAGGAGGAAGGGGCGGACCAGCCGGGCCAGGCGCTCCACCGCCTCCGCGTCCTCGCCGTTCTCCACCGCGCGCGCGTGCCGGGCGCGGAAGGACTTCAGGGGGCCGAGGAGCCCGGGGGTGGTCCAGTCGAGCAGGGCCCACAGCTCGGAGAGGTTGTTCTCCACCGGGGTGCCGGTGAGGGCCACGCGCGCGGGGGCCGGGACGGTGCGCAGCGCCTTGGCGGTGGCCGAGTAGGGGTTCTTCACGTGCTGGGCCTCGTCGGCGACGATCATGCCCCAGGGCTGCTCCGCGAGCCGGGGCGCGGTGGAGCGCATCGTGCCGTAGGTGGTGAGGACGAAGCCGCCGGCCAGGCCGTCGAGGGTGCGGTCGGGGCCGTGGAAGCGGCGGACCGGGACGCCGGGCGCGAACTTCGTGATCTCACGCTGCCAGTTGCCCAGCAGGGAGGCGGGGCAGACCACGAGGGTCGGTTCGGGGCGGGCGCGCGCGAGGTGCAGGGCGATGAGCGTGACGGTCTTGCCGAGCCCCATGTCGTCGGCGAGGCAGCCGCCGAGGCCGAGGGAGGTCATCTGGTCGAGCCAGGCCAGGCCGCGCCGCTGGTAGTCGCGCAGGGTGGCGGCGAGGCCGGCGGGCGGCTCGGCCGGGCGCAGGCCGGCCGTGAGGCGGTCGCGCAGGGTGGCCAGCGCGCCGACGGGGACGGCCTCGACGCTCTCGCCGTCGATCTCGGCGGTGCCGGTGAGGGCGACGGACAGCGCGTCGACCGGGTCGAGCAGGCCCAGTTCCCGCTTGCGGGCCTTGCGGACCAGGGCGGGGTCGACGAGCACCCAGCGGTCGCGGAGCCGTACGACGGGGCGGTGGGCCTCGGCCAGCGCGTCCATCTCGGCCTCGCTGAGCGGGTCTCCACCGAGTGCGAGCTGCCAGCGGAACTGCAGCAGGTCCTCGCTCTCGAAGAACCCGGTGCCGTCGGTCGCCGAGCCGGGCGCGGGCCGGACCACGGCGGTGGCGGCGAGGTCGCGGGCGAGGTCCCGGGGCCAGTGCACGGCGACCCCGGCGGCGGCGAGCCGGCCGGCGGCCACGCCGAGCAGGTCCCCCAGTTCCTCCTCGGACAGGGCGAGGACGTCCGGGACGTCCTGTTCGGTGAGCCGGTCCAGGGGCGGCCAGACCCGGGCCGCGCGCCGTACGGCGAGCGCGGCGTCCACGCGGGCGCGGGGGCCGAAGGCGGTGTCCGCGTCCCCCGCCCACAGGGCCGCCGCGTCGGCCACCAGGGTGGGGTCGGCGAGGCTGTGCACCTGGACGAGCGCGGCTCCGGCGGCGCGCGCGCCCTCTGCGGTGCCGGCGTCGAAGACGTCGTACGCGGAGAGGTCGAGGCGGAGCGAGATCCGTACGCCCGCGTCCATGCCGGCGGCGACCTCGGCGGCCCACTCGTGGGCGGCGGGCAGCGGCTGGGGCTCGCGGGCCGCGAACGGGCGTCCCGAGGTGAGGTGGGCGGCCGGGGTGCGGGGCAGGGTGTCGGCGACCGCGTCGAGGAAGGAGCGGACCAGGGCCTCCGGCTCGGGCAGCCGCAGCGGGCCCGGTTCCGGCAGCGGGACGGCGTGGCCCTCGGGCGGCAGGGCGGCGGCGACCGCGCGCAGGTGGGCGATGTCGGCCGGTTCGAGCGGGCCGGCCCGCCAGGCGTCGTGGCCGCTCGGGGTGAGGCCGGGCAGCAGGCGGCCGCGGGCGACCAGCCGCAGCGCGTGCAGGGCGGCGGCGCCCCAGCAGGCCGTGGCGGGGTGGGCGGCCGGGTCGCGGCGGGCCCGGACCAGCAGCGGCAGCGCCTCGGCGAGCGGCAGGGTGAGCGCGGCGACCTGCCGCCGGCGCACGCCCGAGCCGTGCCGGCGTACGACGGTGAGGTCCTCGGTGGCGGCGTCGGGCAGGGGGCCGCCGTCGGGGTCCCAGAAGGCGACGCGGCCCTCGCGCGGGACGGGCGCGGGCAGGTAGACGGACGCGAGGCGCACCGGGACCGGGTTCCCGGTCCCGGGGGTGCCTCCGGTGCGCTCGGCCACCGCCGGCGTGCCGCCGCTCATACGTCCTGCCACCTCCCGCCCCTCCGTCGGATCAGACGTCTTCGACTCTACGGGCGGGGTCTGACAACCGGCTCCGGCGGGCGGTGCCGGGTACGGCCCGCCCCTACGGGACCGGCGTACGCCTACGGCGCCGGTGCGCGAGGTGCCGTACGCCTACGGGACGGTGCGGGAGACGACGTACACCATCGGATAGTTCGGGTCGGACGTGTTGACGACCACGTCCTGGGTGGGCGCCGGGTTCTTCTGCTTGTGGGTGAGGCCCGCCCAGGGGCCGGGGCCGGTGAAGTTCCAGCCGGAGACCTTGCGGTCGCGGGCGCCCACGGTGATGTCGCCCTGATGGAGCTGCTCGCGGCGCACGCCCATGGCGCCGAGGAAGCTGTCCAGGCCCGCGGGGGTGGTGCGGAACTGCGCGTACAGGCGGCTGGTCTTCCAGTTGTTGGTCTCGTAGGAGGCGACGTAGTCGGCGGGGTGCGGGATCGCCACCCGGTACAGGCGGCGCTGCACCTTGGACGGCCAGCCCGGGGTGAGGCCGGTCGCCGAGTACTTCGCCTCCTTGTCCTTGCCGCTGTTGCGGCTCTGGTTGGCGGAGATCACCAGGTAGCCCGCGGGGACGCCGATGAGCAGTCCGATGATCAGCAGGGTCAGCGCCCTGCGCCTGGCCTTGTGGCG
The DNA here is from genome assembly GCF_033792105.1 of Streptomyces sp. WI03-4A. Lineage (NCBI taxonomy): Bacteria > Bacillati > Actinomycetota > Actinomycetes > Kitasatosporales > Streptomycetaceae > Streptomyces > Streptomyces sp. WI03-4A. The sequence goes on along the minus strand of NZ_JARAUO010000075.1, from coordinate 12,494 downwards.
CGGGTCCTCGGACGGCCGGCGCGGTTCGTCCGGGGGCGCGGCCTGGTGGGGCAGCGACGCGGTCATGCGGTGTCCCCCGCGCGGCGGGCCTGGGCGTACCGCTCGTAGCGCTCGTGGCGCTCCACCCGGCGCCGCTTGGCCCGCCGGAAGCGGCGGGCGACCAGCCGGGCGAGGTCGGCGGCGCCGACCATGCCGGCCTCGGGGCCGAGCTGGGCGCGGGTGATGCGGGCCTCGGGGCGGTAGCCGCGGCCGGTGAGGTGGCGCCTGAAGGCGTCCCGGGCGGGGCCGATGAGCAGGTCGTCGGCGGCGCTGACGCCGCCGCCGATGACGAAGCAGGACGGGTCGAGGGCGGCGGCGAGGTTGGCGATGCCGACGCCGAGCCACTGGCCGATGTCCTGGAGCAGCTCCACGCACATGGCGTCGCCCTCGCGGGCCAGCTCGGTGATCATCGGGCCGGTGATGTCGCCGATGTTGCCCTTGACGTGCTCGATGATCCCGTAGGCCACCGGGGAGTCGGCGGCGGCCAGCTCCCGGGCCTCGCGGACGAGGGCGTTGCCGGAGCTGTACTGCTCCCAGCAGCCGCGGTTGCCGCACGGGCAGCGGTGGCCGCCGGGCACGACCTGCATGTGGCCGAACTCGCCGGCGACGCCGTACTTGCCGCGCTTGACCTGGCCGTCCTCCAGGATCGCGCCGCCGATGCCGGTGCCGAGAGTGATCATGACCAGGTGGTCCTCGCCGCGGCCGGCGCCGAAGCGCCACTCCGCCCAGGCGGCGGTGTTCGCGTCGTTGTCCACGAGCACCGGGACGGAGAGGCGGCCGGCGAGGCGGTCGCGCAGCGGCTCGTTGCGCCAGGACAGGTGGGGCGCGAAGAGCACGCGGTTGCGGTCGGCGTCGACCCAGCCGGCGGCCCCGATGCCGACCGCGTGCACGTCGTGCCGGTCGGACAGGTCAAGCACCAGTTCGGCGATGGTGTCCTCGACGACCTTGGGGCTCTTGGACTTGTCCGGGGTCTCCGTGCGGAGCTTCTCCAGGATGTTGCCGTCCGCGTCCACCACGCCGGCCATGACCTTGGTGCCGCCGATGTCGATGCCGACGGTGGGGACGCGGGGGGCGGTCAGATGGGACCGGCGCTCCCTGGTACCGACCGTGCGCAGGACGGGGGCGCGGCGCGAGCCGATGGGGGCCGTGAGGTCGCGGTAGGTGCTCATCGCGGTCGATTGTGCCGCACCCGCAGGCCGGGTGCGGCACAGGGCGGGAGGAGGGAACGCGCGAGCGGGGCCGTCCGCGGGTGCGTCCCGGCCCGTCGCACGGTCCCCCGGTACCCGTCAGTCGCGCCGCAGTTCGTGGCGCAGCGCCTCCAGGTCGGACCCGCCCGCCATCTGCCGGGTCAGTTCGTCCAGAGTGATGCCGTCCCGTGTGTGATTGCCCACCATCGTGCCCCGGCGCAGCAGGACGAAGCGGTCGCCGACCAGGTACGCGTGGTGCGGGTTGTGAGTGATCAGCACGACGCCCAGGCCCTCGTCGCGTGCCGCCGCCACGTACTTCAGCACGACGCCGGACTGCTTGACGCCGAGCGCGGCGGTCGGCTCGTCCAGGATCAGGACCTTGGCGCCGAAGTGGACCGCCCTGGCGATGGCCACGCACTGGCGTTCGCCGCCGGAGAGGGTGCCGATGGGCTGGTCGACGTCCCGGAGGTCGATGCCCATGCGGAGCAGCGCCTCGCGGGTGGTGCGGCGCATGAGGCCGGTGTCGAGGCGCTTGAAGGGGCCCACGCCGGTGCGGGGCTCGGAGCCGAGGAAGAAGTTGCGCCAGACCGGCATCAGCGGGACGACCGCGAGGTCCTGGTAGACGGTGGCGATCCCGCGGTCCAGGGCCTCGCGCGGGGAGGAAAGGCGGGTCTCCTCGCCCTCGATGCGCAGGGTGCCGCCGTCGTGCGGGTGCAGGCCGGCGATCGTCTTGATCAGGGTCGACTTGCCCGCGCCGTTGTCGCCGAGGACACAGGTGATCTCGCCCGCGTGGACCTCCAGGGAGACGTCCTCCAGGGCGCGGACGTTGCCGTAGCGCTTGCTGACTCCTTCCAGCTCGACCAGCGGGGCGCGTTCGGCGGTCGCGGTGGTCTCGCTGGTCCCGGTGGTGGTGCCGGTCATGTCGTCGCCTCCGCGCGCTTGCGGACCCAGGCGTTGAGCAGGGTCGCGAGGAGCAGCATCGCCCCGAGGAAGAACTTGAACCAGTCGGGGTTCCACTCGGCGAAGACGATGCCCTTGCTGGTCATGCCGAACAGCAGGGCGCCGACCGCCGAGCCGACGGCGCTGCCGTACCCGCCGGTGATCAGGCAGCCGCCGATGACGGCCGCGATGATGTAGATCAGCTCGTTGCCGACGCCCTCGCCGGACTGGACGGCGTCGAAGGAGAACAGCAGGTGCTGGCCGGAGACCCAGGCGCCGAAGGCCACGCCCATGTAGAGGGCGATCTTGGTCCTGGCGACCGGGACGCCCACCGCGCGGGCGGCGTCCTGGTTGCCGCCGACGGCGAAGATCCAGTTGCCGGCGCGGGTGCGCAGCAGGATCCAGGAGCCGAGGGCGACGAGGGCGAACCACCACAGGACGGTGACCCGGAGGTCGACGCCGCCGAGGGTGAGGGTGGAGGCGAAGACGGCGTGGGCGCTGGGGAACCCCTCCATGTCGGCGATGGTCTTGGTGGAGACCGTGCCGTCGATGAGCTTGGTGAAGCCGAGGTTCATGCCGGTCAGCATGAGGAAGGTGCCGAGCGTGACGATGAAGCTGGGCAGCCGGGTGCGGGTGAGCACGAAGCCGTTGAAGGCACCGATCGCCAGGGTGACCAGCAGGGACACGCCCACGCCGACCCAGGTGTTCGCCGTCATCTGGTAGCTGAACATCGAGGAGATCAGCGCCGAGGACGTCACGAGGACGCCGGCGGACAGGTCGAACTCGCCGCCGATCATCAGCAGGGCGACCGGTACGGCCATGATCCCGATGGTCGAGGAGGCGTACAGGACCGTGCTCAGGCTGGCGGCGCGCAGGAACCCGTCGGCGGCCAGGGCGAAGAAGACGAGGACGGCGAGGGCGCCGACGACCGAGCCGAGCTCGGGCCGGGCCAGCAGCTTCCGCAGCGGCGAGGTCTGCAGAATCCTTTCGTCCCGCAGGTCCCCGTCGGTGGCCGCGCTCATCGGGTGCCCCGCTGGGTGTACTCCGCGAGGGCGCCCGCCTGGCCCTTGGTGATGATCTGCGGGCCGGTGAGGACCGGCTTGCCGCCGCCGAGGACGTCGCCGTTGTACTTGTACAGCCACAGCAGGTCGACGGCCTGGTAGCCCTGGAGGTAGGGCTGCTGGTCCACCGCGAAGCCGAGAGTGCCGTCCTTCAGCTCGGCGGCGACCTTGGCGTTGAGGTCGAAGGTGTCGACCTCCGCCGCGCTGCCCGCGTCCCCCTTGGCCTTGACGGCCGTGTCGGCGTACGGGGCGCCGAGGGTGACGACGGCGTCCACGGACTTGTCCGTCTGGAGCTTGGCCTCGATCGCGGACTGCACGTCGGGCATGTTGGTGCCGTTGACGTACAGCTTCTGGACCGAGCCGTGGAAGGTCTTCGCGACGCCGTCGCAGCGCTGTTCGTGGCCGACGTTGCCCTGCTCGTGCAGGACGCACAGGGCCTTCTTGCGGCCGCGCCGGTTCAGTTCGTCGCCGACGGCCTCACCGGCGATCGTCTCGTCCTGGCCGATGTGGGTGAGGGCGCCGAACGCCTTGGACTCCTCCGAGCCCGAGTTCACCGTCACCACCGGGATGCCGGCCTTCTCGGCGCGGGCCACGGCGGCCTTGAGCGCGTCCGGCTTGGCGAGGGTGACGATGATGCCGTCGACCTTCTTGTCCACCGCCGCGTCCACCAGCTGCGCCTGCTGCTGCGCCTCGTCGTCGTGCGAGTAGACGAAGTTGATGTTGTCCTTGACGGCGGCCTGCTTGGCGCCGCTCTGCACGATGTCCCAGAAGGTGTCGCCGTCGCCCGAGTGGGTGATCATCGCGAACGTCCAGCGGGGCGTGTTCACCGCCGCCCTCCCCTGGGCCGCCGCGGCCTTGCGGGCGTCCTCCGCCCGCTTGCCGCCGGTGCTGCTGCAGGCGGTGAGGGAGACGCTGAGCGCCCCCGCCACCGCGATGCCTACCCAGGTCCGAAACCGTGCCACGAGGCCGTGCCCCTTCTTGCTGTGCTCTTGCTGTGCTCCGACGTGCGCGAGGGGCGGGCGGGGACACCGTCGGCACGATCCGGCGGCGACCTCACCAGCCCCAAACACTTCAGTATCGAACACCGGGAGCGCCCCTGACATGCCCGGGGCGCGGTGAGGCGACGCTTCGTCCGGACATTGCGACAAAGCGCCGACGGTGTCCGGGCCGTCTCACGGCCGCTTCCAGCCCCGTTTCCGGCCGGTTTCAGGGGCGTACGAGGAGCTGGAACTCGAAGGAGTAGCGGCCGGGGCGGTAGGTGTGGTCGCCCAGCTCGACCGCGCGGCCGGTGTCGTCGTAGGTGGTGCGCCGCATGGTCAGCAGCGGGGCGCCCTCCGCCTCGGTCAGCCGTTCCGCCTCCGTGCCGGTGGCGCCGCGGGCGCCGATGGACTGGCGGGCGCTGTGCAGGGTGATCCCGGCGGAGCGCATCAGCCGGTACAGGCCCGTGGCCTCCAGGCGGCCGGTGTCCAGGTCCATCAGGCCGGGCGGCAGGTGGTTGATCAGGTAGGCCATGGGCTCGCCGTGCGCGAGGCGCAGCCGCTCGATCCGGTGCACGTCGCCGCCCTCGGTGATGCCGAGCGCGGCGGCGACCTCGGCGGACGCGGGGACGACGGTGTTGACGAGGACCTTCGTGGCGGGCCGCTGGCCGGCCGCCTCCAGGTCGTCGTAGAGGCTGCTCAGCTCCAGGGGGCGCTTGACCTGGCTGTGCACGACCTGGGTGCCCACGCCCCGGCGGCGGACCAGGAGTCCCTTGTCGACCAGGGACTGGATGGCCTGGCGGACGGTGGGCCGGGACAGACCGAGCCGGGCGGCCAGCTCGATCTCGTTGCCCAGCAGGCTGCCGGGCGTGAGTCCGCCGTGCTCGATGGCCGCTTCGAGCTGCTGGGAGAGCTGGAAGTACAGCGGTACCGGTGAACCGCGGTCCACGTGGAGGTCGAGCGACACGGTCGGGTCCCCATCTGGTTTCGGCACGGGCCGAGCGTAGCCCCGTGCCTGGTTGACGGGAAGTTGTGTAGACAGATTGTCCAGTTGTTCAGACATTAGCATTGACAGCGTGCGGGGTCCGCCCTCACTTTGTTTCCATGCGCATCGGGGTCATCGGTACGGGTCGCATCGGCACCATTCATGCGAACACGCTGAGTCGCCATCGTGAGGTCGGATCGCTGATCCTCACGGACGCCGATCCGGCGCGGGCCCAGGCGCTGGCGCAGCGGCTGGGAGAGACGGCCGCGCCCGGGGTGGACGAGATCTTCCGGTGGGGCGTGGACGCGGTGGTGATCACCACGGCGACGGCGGCGCACGCCGAGCTGATCGGCCGGGCGGCGCGCTCGGGCCTGCCGGTCTTCTGCGAGAAGCCGATCGCCCTCGACCTGCCGGGCACGCTGCAGGCACTCGCGGAGGTGGACGCAGCCGGAACGATTCTCCAGATGGGTTTCCAGCGACGCTTCGACGCGGGGTACGCGGGCGCCCGGGACGCGGTGCGCTCGGGACGCCTCGGGCGGCTGCACACCGTGCGGGCGACGACCGCCGACCAGTCCCCTCCGCCGCCCGAGTGGCTGCCGCTGTCCGGCGGGCTGTTCCGGGACACGCTGATCCACGACTTCGACGCGCTGCGCTGGGTGACCGGGCGCGAGGTGGTCGACGTGTACGCGACCGGCTCGGACGCGGGGCCCGCCATGTTCCGCGCTGCGGGCGACGTGGACACCGCCGCGGCCGTGCTCACGCTGGACGACGGCACGCTGGCCGCGGCGACCGCGACCCGGCTCAACGGGGCGGGCTACGACGTCCGCATGGAGCTGGCCGGGGAGCGGGACACCGTCGTGGTGGGCCTGGACGACCGCACGCCCGTGGCGTCCACCGAGCCGACCGGGCCGCCGGCCGCCGACAAGCCCTGGACCGGCTTCCTGGAGCGGTTCGGGCCCGCCTACGAGGCCGAACTGTGCGCCTTCGTCGAGGTGCTGCGCGGGGCGCGGCCCAACCCCTGCGACGGCCGGGAGGCCCTCCAGGCGCTGCGGATCGCCGAGGCGTGCGAGGTGTCCCGGCGCGAGCGCCGTCCGGTACGGCTGGCGGAGATCGAGGGCCGGGTTCAGCCCTCGGACGGCTGAACCCGGACCGTTCACCAGCGCACCGGGAGCGTGCGCATGCCTCTCATCAGCAGGCCCGGCAGGTACTCGCCGGGTGGGCCGTCGAGGGCGAGGCCGGGGGCGCGCTCCAGCAGGGTGCCGATCGCGATCCGGCCTTCGAGGCGGGCCAGGGGCGCGCCCAGGCAGAAGTGGATGCCGTGGCCGAAGGCGAGGTGGCCGCGGGTGTCCCGGCGGATGTCGAACCGGTCCGGGTCGGGGTAGCGGCCGGCGTCGCGCTGGGCGGCGGTGAGGCCGATCATCACGTGCTCACCGCGCTCGATGCGGGTGCCGGCGATCTCCAGAGGCTCGGCCGCGTACCGGAACGTGGCGCTCTGCACCGGGCCCTCGTAGCGCAGCATCTCCTCGACGGCGCCGTCCAGCAGACCTGCATCGGCTCGCAGGGCGGCGAGCTGGCCGGGGTGGGTGAGCAGGGCGTGGACGCCGTTGCCGATCAGGTTGACGGTGGTCTCGTGGCCGGCGATGAGCAGCAGGAAGGCCATGCCGCGCAGTTCCGCCGGGGAGAGCCGGTCGCCGTCCTCGGCGGTGGTGCGGACCAGGTCGCTGAGCAGGTCGTCGGTCGGGCCGCCCGCCCGCTTGTCCTCGATCAGCTCGGTCAGGTACTCGGCGAGGCGGGTCATCGCCGTGTACTCCGCGTCCCCGCCGGTGGGGGCGACCACCTCGGTGGACATCTTGCGGAACTCCGCGCGGTCCATGTCGGGGACGCCGAGGAGTTCGCAGATGACGGTGATGGGCAGCGGGTAGGCGAGCGCGTCGATCAGGTCGGCGCGGCCGCGCGGCAGCATCTCCTCCAGCAGTTCGTCGGTGATCTGCTGGACGCGCGGGCGCAGCAGCTCCACCCGGCGGGCCGTGAACGCGCGGGTGACCAGCGAGCGCAGCCGGGTGTGCTGGGGCGGGTCGGTGGCCAGCAGGTGCTTGCCGATCAGGTTCTCGTCCAGGAAGCTCGCGTCGATCTTGGCGAAGTCCTTGGCCAGCCGGGGGTCGGCGAGCGCGGCGCGTGCCTCCTCGTACCCCACCACCAGCCAGGTCTCGTAGGCCGGGTCGGCGCCCGGCGGCCGGACCCGGTGCACGGGGCCGCGCTCACGCAGCCGCGCGTACACCGGGTGCGGATCGCCGCGGAACGCGTCTCCGAACTCCCCCAGGTCGACCACCTGTTGCCTGTCCATCGTTCCCCTTCCGGACTCCCCCGAGGCGCGCCGGGCACGTCCCGGTACCCGGACAACGCGCGGGGCGTGCGCTCAGTGCCCGTCCTCGTCGAGGAGTCCCGCGTCGTGCACGAGCAGGGCGATCTGGACCCGGTTGTTCAGCCCGAGCCTGGCCAGGATGCGGGAGACGTGGGTCTTGACGGTGGCCACGCTCATGAAGAGCTCGGTGGCGATCAGGGCGTTGGCCAGGCCGCGGGCGACGGCGACGGCGACCTCCCGCTCGCGGTCGTTGAGCAGGGCGAGCCGTTCACGCGCGTGCGCCTGCCGGGGGCCGGCGGCGGTGCCGGCCGCGTGCCGCATCACCTGGCGGGTGACGGCGGGCGACAGGACCGGGTCCCCGGCGGCGACCCGGCGCACGGCGTCGACGATCTCGGCGGGCGGCGTGTCCTTGAGCACGAACCCGGCGGCGCCCGCGCGCAGCGCGTGCAGCACCTGTTCGTCGGCGTGGAAGGTGGTGAGCACCACGACCTGGGGCGCGTCCGGGCGCGCCCGCAGCCGCTCGGTGGCCGTCAGCCCGTCCACCGACGGCATCCGGATGTCCATCAGCACCACGTCCGGCCGAGTCCGTTCGACCGCGTCCGCCGCCTCGCCCCCGTCGGCGGCCTCGCCGACGATCTCGATGTCCGCGGCCCCGCCCAGCATCAGCGCGAGCCCGGCGCGCACCAGGGGATCGTCGTCGACGAGGAGGAGCCTGATCGCAGTCGCAGTCATGGGGCCCACGTAATCACGGGAGCCGGGCGGCGGGTACCGCCTCAGCCGCCGTTCCACGGCAGCCATCCCCGCACCTCGAAGCCGCCGTCCGCGGTCGGTCCGTGCGCCAGGCGGCCGCCGGCCAGGGTCGCGCGCTCGGCCAGGCCGATCAGGCCCTGTCCCGAGCCGGGGACGGGCGGGACCCGGGTGCGCGGGGCGGAGTTGACGACGGTGATGTCCAGGCCACCGTCCGGGGCGCCGGCGACGCGGACCGCGGCCTCGCTCCCGGGGGCGTGCTTGCGGGCGTTGGTGAGCGCCTCCTGGGCGATGCGGTAGGCGGTGCGCCCGGCGGAGGCGGGGACGGCGGCCGGGTCGGCGACCCGGTGGTCGAGGGTGACCTCCATGCCCGCCTCGCGGCACTCGGCGACGAGCGCGTCCAGCGCCGCCAGCGTCGGCTGCGGGCGGCCGCCGGAGGCGTCGTCGCCGTCGCCGGTGCGCAGTACGCCGATGATCTCACGCAGGTCCTGCAGCGCCTCGTGGGCGCTCTCCCGGATGACCCCGGCCGCCCGCGCGACCTCCTCCCGGGGCGCGTCGGGCCGGAACTCCAGGGCACCGGCGTGCACGCTGAGCAGGGTGAGCCGGTGGGCCAGCACGTCGTGCATCTCGCGGGCGATGGCCTCACGGGCGAGCCGCTGCGCCTGCTCGGCGCGCAGTCGTGCCTCGGTCTCCGCCCGCCGGGCGCGGTCGCGCAGGCTCAGCAGCAACTGCCGCTTGGAGCGGACGAACATGCCCCAGCCGATGAGGGAGAGCGTGAGCAGCGCGGTGAAGGCGACCACGGCCGCGTACGGCAGTTCGGGGTCGGGGCGCAGCCAGTAGAAGAGCGGGAGCAGGGCCAGGTCGACGCCGCCGATCCAGGCGACGTGGCGGAAGGGCCGGTGCACCGCGAGGGTGAAGAGGACGGCCATCCCCGCCCCGCCCGCGGTGTTGGACAGCAGGCCGACCGGGATCATCGCGACGGCGAGCCCGACCGGCCACCGGCGGCGCAGCCAGAGCGCCCCGCAGGACAGGGCGCCCAGCACCATGTCGAGCAGGACGACGAAGGGCGGCAGCCCGGTCTCGTCGGGCAGGGCCCGCGCGGCCGCCAGGCCGATGACGACGGCGAGCAGGAAGCACGAGACGTCGACGGCCCAGTCGCGCGCGGTGCGCCGCGGCCGCCCGGCCGGGGCCCCGGCGTCCGGGTCCAGCTCGTGCATGAGGGCGGACGGGAACAGCCACCGGCGGCCCGTGAACTCCCGGTGCGCCGGGGCGGTTTCGTCACTGCTCACGGACGGCCAATCTACGCGCGGCGGGCCGCGCCGGCCGCTGCGTGCGGCGCATCACCGACCGAAGTCGCGGTTTCGTGGACTTTCGATGGTCCCCGGGTCCGGGGAGCGGGCCGCGCGGCGCCTACGACTCGTCCCGCGGCCGTGCGTGGGGGCAGGCCGCGGGACGGAGGTCGTGGTCGTGCCGCCGGGGAGACGCCGGACGGCTCGGGCGGATCAGCAGCCGAAGTCGATCAGGTCGAACGTGGCGTAGTGGTCGGAGGTGTAGTAGTCCTCCTGCTGCTCCTCACCGGTGACGATGCGCCGCGCGCCGCGCGTGGAGGAGCCGGGGGTCTTGACCGTGTACTCGTGGTAGTAGCCGGACTGCCGACTCGGCAGCACGCCCTCACGGTTGGAGAAGACGGTGCCGTCCTGCGAGTAGGGGAAGGGGCCGCCCTGGTCGATCAGCCGCAGGGTGTCGTCGGCCTGGGACGGCAGGGCGCTGTGGCAGATGCTGCCGACGGCGGCGGACGCGGTGGTGGCGGAGACGGTGCCGCCGACCAGGAGGGTGGAGAGCAGGGCGCCCACGGCGCCGATGCGGGTCAGGTGTGGGGGGAGATTCATGACTTCATGATGACGCGCGTAGACGTTGGCATGTCAACGACAAGGTTGAAGAGTTTCCGTTCAAGTCCCGTGAAGCTTCCGGGAGTTAACGAGCCGCCCGGCGTCCCCACGCCGTCCCCACAAGTACCAGCGCGCCGCCGGCGAGTCCCACGGCGCCGAGCCGGTCCCCGCCCAGCGCGATACCGGCCGCGGCAGCCCACAACGGCTCGGTGCCCAGCAGCAGGCCCACCCGGGACGGGGAGGTGCGGCGCACGGCCCACATCTGCACGAAGAAGGCGACCAGCGTGCACAGCACCGCGAGGAAGAGCAGCCCCGCCCACTGCCGGGCCCCGAAGTCCGCCGCCGTCGCCCACGGCGCCTGGCCGGTGCCGGCCGACAGCACCGCGAAGACGGCCACCGCGGTGCCGAGCTGGACCGTGGTGAGCGGCAGCGCGCCCGCGCCCCGGACCGCGCGGAGCCGGGACATGACGAGCACGTGCAGGGTGCGGGCGAGGGCGGCGAGCAGCATCAGCAGGTCGCCGAGGGAGGGCCGGGTGAAGCCGGCGCCCTGGGTGAGCAGGACGACGCCGAGCACCGACAGGGCCGCGGCGCCGAGGAAGGGCGGGGTGGGCCGGGTGCGCTCGGCGGCCGCCTCGGCGAGCGGCGTGAAGATCATGGTGAGGCTGATGACGAGGCCCGCGTTGGTCGCCGAGGTGTGCACCACCCCGTACGTCTCCAGCAGGAAGATGCCGCTCAGGATCAGCCCGAGCAGGGCGGCGCCGCGCCACTGGGCGCCGGTCAGGGCGCGCAGGGAGCGCCGGCCGGCGACGGCCAGCACGGGCAGCGCGAGCGCGAACCGGAGCACCAGGACGGCGAGCACCGTGCGGGCCGTGGTGACGTCCTTCGCCGCGAGGTAGCTGGCGCCCCAGAACGCGGCGACGAGCAGGACGGGCAGGTCCGTGTGCCAGGCGCGGCGGGGGGCCACCCGGGCGGCCGGTACGGCGATCGACGACATGGTGCGGCTCTCCGGGTGCGGGGCGGGGATGCGCAGACGTCGGCGGCTCGCGCGGGGCGCGCTCACCGTACCTGCGGCAACCGTGCCCGGCCAGGCTTTTTCCCCGGGCGGCCCGGGGTGCCAGGAGACGGCGGTCCGAGCCCAGGCCTCGACGGCGTCCAAGGGTTCCGGCGGCCCCCGGAGGACACCGAAGGCGGCGGCCCCGCGGTCATCGGTTCAGCCGGTGTGCGTCGAGAACAGTCCTCCGGCCGGGCCCTGCTTGTCGCCGCCCTGGGCCTTCTTCAGGGCGTTGGCCAGGCTCTCGATGGTGAGGGACTGCAGGATGACGCGGCCGTTGCCCTCCAGGGTGGCCAGGGACAGGCCCTCGCCGCCGAAGACGGCGTTCATGATCCCCTGCCGGTTGAGGCCGCCGACGCGCTGGACGCCGTACTGGATGCCCTCCTCGAAGGCGACCACGCAGCCGGTGTCCACCTCGATGCGGCCGCCGAAGTCCGCCGGGTTCAGATCGATGAAGTTGCCCGCGCCCGCGATGATCACCGTGCCCTGGCCGGTGAACTTCTCCAGCACGAAGCCCTCGCCGCCGCTCATGCCGGTCCGCCCGCCCTGGAAGGCGATGCCGAACTCGACGCTGGACTCGGCCGCCACGAAGGCGTCCTTCTCCGCGAACCACGCGCGCGTGCCGTCCAGCTCCAGGGCGCGCATCTCGCCGGGCAGCACGCCCGCGAAGCCGACGGTGCCCTGGCCGCCCTGGGCGGTGAAGTACTGGAACGCCAGCGACTCGCCGGCCAGCATGCGCTGGCCGACCTGCATGGCGGTGCCCATGGCCTGGCGCAGCATGCCGCCCATGCCGCCGCCCCCGCCGCCGGGCTGGCCGCCGTTGCCCGACGGGCCGGACAGACGCGTCTCCATGGTCACGTTCGTCGTCTTGAACAGGAACTTCCCCGCCTCGCAGTAGACGGTCTGGCCGGGGTGCAGGTTGACGACCGCCATCTGCATGGCGTTGCCGACGATTTCTTGCTGAAGAGTCACGGCGGGAGAACGCGGACGGAGGAGCGAAGAGTTCCGGTCCCGCGCGCACATCCGCGTCCGTTCGCCGCCAGCGGACGCGCCGCGGGGTCGCTGTGATGGAGCCATGACGAACACGAACGGATCTCTCGACGGCAGGACGGCCCTGGTCACCGGCGGCAGCCGGGGCATCGGCGCCGCCACGGCGCTGCGCCTCGCGCACGACGGCGCGGACGTGGCGGTGACCTACGTGAAGGGCGAGGCGGCGGCCGAGGAGGTGGTCCGGGCCGTCCGGGCGCTGGGCCGCCG
>NZ_JARAUO010000074.1:0-18425 GCF_033792105.1 Streptomyces sp. WI03-4A | reverse complement strand
GCCCCGGCCGGCGCCCCCGGTACGCCCGGCGCGGCACGGGTGCCCCGGCGGGTGCACGCCGCGCCCGCCGCCCCCGGCAGGTCCGGGGCCGCCGGACCCCGCACCCTGTGCGGCAAGGACACCTTCGCCATGGAGAAGGCCCGCCGGATGTCCGCCGAGGAACCGGCGAACCCCTGGTACCCGCCCGAGTACGCCTCCCAGGTCTGCCCCGACTGCGCGGCCGTGGTGGAGACCTGACCGGTCCGCCGCGCTCCCCGCTTGCGGAAATCCGCCCGATCCGGGCAGGCGACGTCGGTAGCCTCACTCCCATGCCGCTCACCCTCACCGTTCTCGGCACCGCCTCGCCGTACCCCGGTCCCGACCGGCCCTGCTCCGGGTACCTGGTCTCCGGCGGCGGCGCCGAGGTGTGGGTGGACGCGGGTCCGGGCACGTTCGCCGCGTTGCAGCGGCACACGGACCCCGCACGGCTCACGGCGATCTGGATCTCGCACCTGCACGCGGACCACAGCGCCGACCTGCTGGCCGCCGCGTACGCCTTCGCCTTCGGCGGGATGGCCCCGCCCGCGCCCGTCCCCGTGTACGCCCCGCAGGACTGCGCGCGGCGGCTGGCCGGCTTCTTCGGCCGCCCGGACGTGGACTTCCTGAAGGCCGTCTTCGACTTCCGTGACCTGTACGACGGGCACGACGTCCGGCACTGGAACCTCCGGCTGACCAGCCGCGCCGTCGTCCACGACACCGAGGCGTACGGTCTGCGCGCCGAGTGCCAGGGCAGCGTGCTGGCGTACTCGGGGGACAGCGGCCCCTGCCCCGCGCTCACCGAACTCGCCACCGGCGCGGACCTGTTCCTGTGCGAGGCGGACATCGACGCGCATGGCGGAGGCGAACGGTTCCGGCAGGTCCATCTGACCCCCGAGGACGCCGGGCGCGCCGCCCGCGCCGCCCGCGTGAGGGAACTGCTCGTCACCCATGTCGGGCCGACGCTCTCCCGGGAGGCGGCGACCGAGCGTGCCGCGGCCGCCTGCGGCAGGCCGACCCACCCGGCCGTCGAGGGCGCCGTCCGCACCTTCTGACGCGCCCGCCCGGCAACTCCCGCTGAAAGCACCGGCGTTCGCCGCCCGCTTCCTTTGTCAGAAGCATTGACGAAACCCGGTCCCCCTCCTACGTTCGTCCGCGTCGTACTTCGTACGTCATATATGAGACGCGATACGTGAGATCCGAGAGGGTCGTATGACTGTGCCCACCCCGATCCCGTCCCGCACGCAGTTCGTGCTGGACGCGATCAAACACCGCATCCTGACGGGGCGGCTGACGCCCGGACAGGCCCTGGTCGAGACGGAGCTGGCCGCGCAGTTCGGGGTGTCCAAGACCCCGGTGCGCGAGGCGCTCAAGACCCTCGCCGGGACCGGTCTGGTCGTGATGAGCCAGTACAAGGGCGTCACGGTGCGCATGGTGGACGCGGACATGGCCCGTGAGGTCTACGACGTGCGGCTGCTGCTGGAGCCGGAGGCCCTGCGCCGGGCGGTGCGGCGCGGCTCGCCCCTCGACGCCGCCCGCGAGGCACTCACCCGGGCCGACGCCGCCACCGACACCGCCGAACGCTCGCTCGCCAACCGCGAGTTCCACCGCGCCCTCTACCTGCCCTGCGGCAACCCGCTGCTCGGCCGGATGCTCGACGAGGTCCGCGACCAGGCGGCCCTCGTCTCGGCCGTGGCCTGGGCCGCCGACCCCTCCTGGGAGCGGGAGGCCGCCGAGCACCGGGAGATCCTGCGGCTCGCGCTGGACGGTGACGCGGACGGCGCCGCGGGCGCCCTGCACGCCCACATCGCGTCCTTCGTGCGGCGGGCTTTCCCCGAGCCCCACCCAGAGGAAGGTCATTCATGAGCAGCGTGACGTTCGAGGCTCAACGGGCCGCCCTGGCCGACGTGGTGGCCATCCCGGTGACCCCCTTCGCCGCGGACGGCTCCGTCGAGCGTGACGCCCACCGGGCCCTGCTGCGCCGCCTGCTCGACGGCGGGATCACGACCCTCACCCCGAACGGCAACACCGGCGAGTTCTACGCCCTCACCCCCGAGGAGCGCCGCCTGGTCACCGAGCTGACCGTCGAGGAGGCCGGCGACCGCGCCGCGGTCCTGGTGGGCGTGGGCCACGACCTGCCCACCGCGACCGGCTCCGCCCGGCACGCCCGCGACCTCGGCGCCCGGATGGTGATGGTCCACCAGCCCGTGCACCCCTACGTCTCGGCCGCCGGCTGGGTCGACTACCACCGGGCCATCGCCGAGGCCGTGCCCGACTTGGGCGTCGTCCCCTACATCCGCAACGCGCGGCTCACCGGCGCCCGGCTCGCCGAACTCGCCGACCACTGCCCCAACGTGATCGGCGTGAAGTACGCCGTCCCGGACGCGGCACGGTTCGCGGCCTTCGCCCGGGACGCGGGCCTGGACCGCTTCGTGTGGGTGGCCGGCCTCGCCGAGCCGTACGCGCCCTCCTACTTCTCCGCCGGCGCCACCGGCTTCACCTCCGGACTCGTCAACGTCGCGCCGGCCGTCTCGCGGAACATGCTCGACGCGCTGCGCTCCGGCGACTACCCGGCCGCCATGAAGGTCTGGGAGCAGATCCGCCGCTTCGAGGAACTGCGCGCCGCCCACGGCTCCGCCGACAACGTCACGGTCGTCAAGGAGGCGCTCGCCGCGCTCGGCCTGTGCCGCAGGGACGTCCGCCCGCCGAGCAGGCCGCTGCCCGAGGAGCGGCGCGCCGAGGTCGCCGCGATCGCCGCCGGGTGGCCGGTATGAGCGCGCCCCGCAGGAGCCCGGAGGAGCTCAGGAGCCACCGGTGGTACGGCACGGACGGCCTGCGCTCCTTCAGCCACCGCGCCCGCACCCGCCAGCTCGGCTACCTGCCCGAGGAGCACCTCGGCAAGCCGGTCGTCGCGATCCTCAACACCTGGTCCGACATCAACCCCTGCCACGTCCACCTGCGCGAGCGGGCCCAGGCCGTCAAGCGCGGGGTGTGGCAGGCGGGCGGCTTCCCGCTGGAGTTCCCGGTCTCCACGCTGAGCGAGACCTTCCAGAAGCCGACCCCGATGCTCTACCGCAACCTGCTCGCGATGGAGACCGAGGAACTGCTGCGGTCCTACCCCGTCGACGGCGCGGTGCTCATGGGCGGCTGCGACAAGTCGACCCCCGCGCTGCTCATGGGCGCCGCCTCCGTCGACCTGCCCGCCGTGTTCGTACCGGCCGGGCCCATGCTCCCGGGCCACTGGCGGGGCGAGGTCCTGGGCTCCGGCACCGACATGTGGAAGTACTGGGACGACCGGCGGGCCGGTCTCATCGGCGACTGCGAGATGAACGAGCTGGAGAGCGGACTGGCCCGCTCGCCCGGCCACTGCATGACGATGGGCACCGCGTCCACGCTCACCGCGGCCGCCGAGGCGCTCGGGGTGACCGTGCCGGGCGCGTCCAGCATCCCCGCGGTGGACTCCGGGCACGACCGGATGGCCGCGCGGGCCGGCCTGACGATCGTCGAACTGGTCCACCGCAACCGCAGACCGAGCGACATCCTCACCCGCGAGGCCTTCGAGGACGCCGTCACCACCGTGCTCGGGCTCGGCGGCTCCACCAACGCCGTGATCCACCTGATCGCCATGGCGGGCCGGGCGGGGGTCGAACTCACCCTGGACGACTTCGACCGGATCGCCCGCACCGTCCCGGTCCTCGCCGACGTCCGGCCCGGCGGACAGCGCCACCTCATGGAGGACTTCCACTTCGCCGGCGGCCTGCCCGGCTTCCTCTCCCGCATCCCCGACCTGCTCCACCTCGACCGGCCGACGGTGTCCCACGACACCCTGCGCGAGCAGCTCTCCGGCGCGCGGGTGCACGACGACGAGGTGATCCGCACCCGCGACAACCCGGTCGCGAGCGAGGGCGGGGTCGCCGTCCTGCGCGGCAACCTCTGCCCGGACGGCGCCGTCGTCAAGCACATCGCCGCCGAGCCCCGCCTGCTGCGGCACACCGGCCCCGCCGTCGTCTTCGACGACTACCGGACCATGCAGCGCACCATCGACGACCCCGCCCTCGGCATCACCGCCGACAGCGTGCTGGTGCTGCGCAACGCCGGGCCCAAGGGCGGCCCCGGCATGCCCGAGTACGGCATGCTGCCCATCCCGGGGCACCTGCTCAAGCAGGGGGTACGGGACATGGTGCGGATCTCCGACGCCCGGATGAGCGGCACCAGTTACGGCGCCTGCGTGCTGCACGTGGCGCCCGAGTCGTACGTCGGCGGGCCCCTCGCCCTGGTGCGCACCGGCGACCTCATCACCCTGGACGTCGACGCCCGCAGCCTCCACCTGCACGTGGACGACGCGGAGCTGGAGCGGCGCCGGGCCGCCTGGACCCCGCCGCCCGCCCGGTACGAGCGCGGCTACGGCGCCCTCTACCACGCACAGATCACCCAGGCCGACACCGGCTGCGACTTCGAGTTCCTCGCCCGCCCGGGCCAGGTGCCGGACCCGTACGCCGGCTGAGAGACCCGCGACCCCCGGGGAGGCGCGCCACACCCATGTGTACGTAGCAAGCGCTTCCTGTGCCCGCTCCGCCCGTGCTGTACCCGCCCCCTGTGAACGGAGAACAGTCATGGCCCAAGCCGCAGCCGTGGCGAAACCGCCCGCGCCACCCCGGCGGCGCCGCGCCTCCGCGACCCCGCGCACGCTGCCCTACCTGCTGATCGCCCCGGCCGCCCTGCTCATGCTGGGCTTCATCGCCTACCCGGTGCTCAGCGTCTTCTACTACAGCCTGCGCGACCACAACCCCACCAAGCCGTGGCGGAACGGCTTCGCGGGCCTCGGCAACTTCACCCGGGCGTTCGCGCACGACCCGCAGTTCTGGGACACGCTGACCTTCAGCGCCCAGTGGGTCGTGGCCGAGGTCGGTCTGCAACTGCTGTTCGGCCTGACGCTGGCGCTCATCGTCAACCAGACCTTCGCGGGCCGGGCGCTGGGCCGCGCCCTCGTCTTCTCCCCGTGGGCCGTCTCCGGCGTGCTGACCTCCGTGATCTGGGTGCTGCTCTACAACTCCCAGACGGGCATCACCCGTTACCTCGCCGACGCCGGCCTCGGCTCCTACGGCACCAGCTGGCTGTCCGACACCGCCACGGTCTTCCCGGCCGCGGTGGTCGCCGACCTGTGGCGCGGGGTCCCCTTCTTCGCGATCCTCATCCTCGCCGACCTCCAGTCCGTCTCCCGGGACCTGTACGAGGCCGCCGAGGTCGACGGGGCGAGCCGGGTCAAGCAGTTCTGGCACATCACCCTGCCCCACCTGAAGGACGCCATCGTGCTGTCCACGCTGCTGCGCGCGGTGTGGGAGTTCAACAACGTCGACCTGCTCTACACCCTCACCGGCGGCGGACCGGCGGGGGAGACCACCACCCTGCCGCTCTACATCGCCAACACCAGTGTCGACGCCCACGACTTCGGCTACGCCTCCGCGCTGACCACGGTGGCGTTCGTGATCCTGCTCTTCTGCTCCATCGTCTACCTGCGGCTGAGCAAGTTCGGAGGCGAGACCAAGTGATCACCGAGATCGCTCCGGCACCCGGGCGCGTGGCGGCCGGGCCGGCCCGCACCGGCGGCAGGCACCGCGCCTGGGACGAGGTCCCGCGCTGGCAGATCTACCTCCCGCTTTCGGTGTACCTGCTCTTCACCCTGGTCCCGTTCTACTGGATCCTGCTCTTCGCGCTCCGCCCGGCCGGCTCCAGCTCCCTCGTGCCCTGGCCGGTGACCTTGGAGCACTTCGCCAAGGTGTGGACCGACCGCGGCTTCGGCACCTACTTCGTCAACAGCGTCTACGTCTCTCTCGCCACGCTCGTGCTGACCACCGGGGTCGCGCTGGCCGGCGGCTACGCCCTCGCCCGCTTCGACTTCCGCGTCAAGCGCGGCTTCATGCTGGCGCTGCTGTGCTCCCAGTTCGTGCCGGGCGCCCTGCTGCTGGTCCCGCTGTTCCAGATCTTCGCCAGGCTGTCGATGATCAACTCGCTGGGCAGCGTCATCGTCGCCGAGACGGTCTTCCAGCTCCCGCTGTCCATGATCCTGATCAGCGGGTTCATCCGGAACGTGCCGTACTCCCTGGAGGAGGCCGCCTGGGTGGACGGCTGCGGCCGGCTGACCGCCTTCCGGATCGTCGTGCTCCCGCTGCTGCGGCCCGGGCTGGTCGCCGTGGGCTCCTTCGCCTTCGTGCACGCCTGGAACCACTTCCTGTTCGCCCTGATGTTCCTCTCCGACCCGGGCAAGCAGACCATCCCGGTCGGCCTCAACACGCTGATGAGCGCGGACAGCGTGGACCTCGGCGCCCTCGCGGCGGGCGGCATCGTCGCGGCCGTGCCGGTCGTGGTCGTGTTCGCCTTCATCCAGAAGTGGCTGATCACCGGCTTCAGCGCGGGGGCGGTGAAGGGATGAGCACGAGCGCGCGGAGCGCGGCCGTCCCGGTGGTGCTGGCGGGCGCGCGCGGACACGGCCGCCGGCACCTGGACAACATCCGCCGGCTCGCGGCCAGGGGGGCCGTCCGCCTGGCCGGGATCTGCGAGCCGACCCCGCTGACCGCGGACGAGCTGCCCGACGGCCTGGGGGAGCCCGCGCAGTCCACCGACCTCGGGGCGCTGCTCGACACCACCGGCGCCCGGATCGCCGTCGTGTGCACCCCGATCCCCACCCACACCGGTCTCGCCCTCACCGCCGCGGAGCGGGGCGTCCACCTGCTGCTGGAGAAGCCGCCCGCGCCCTCGTACGCCGAGTACCGGCGGATGGCCGACGGGGTCGCCCGGGCCGGGGTGGCCTGCCAGATCGGCTTCCAGTCACTGGGCTCGCACGCCGTACCGGCCGTCCGGCGGCTCGTCGCCGAGGGCGCGATCGGCCCGGTCCTGGGCGTCGGCGCGGCCGGTGCCTGGGCACGCGACGAGGCCTATTACCGCCGTGCGCCCTGGACGGGCAGACGGCGCCTGAACGGCGTCGACGTGGTCGACGGGGTCCTCACCAACCCGCTCGCGCACGCCGTCGCCACCGCGCTCGCCCTGATCGGCGCCACCCGCGCCGAGGACGTCACCGGCATCGAGACCGAGCTGCTGCGCGCCAACGACATCGAGTCCGACGACACCTCCTGCGTGCGCGTCGGCACCCGGCACGGCCCGGTCACGGTCGCCGCGACCCTGTGCGCCGAGAACCCGGGGGAGCCCTACGTCGTGGTGCACGGCGGCAGCGGCCGGATCACCTTCTGGTACAAACAGGACCGGGTGCTGCTGCAGCGGGCCGGACACGGCCCCGAGGAGCTCCGGTACGGCCGCACCGACCTGCTGGAGAACCTGGCCGGGCACCTGACCGACGGCGTACCGATGCTGGTGGCCCCGGACGACACCGGTGCCTTCATGAAGGTGGTCGAGGCCGTCAGGACCGCCCCCGACCCGGTGCCCCTGCCCCGCTCCGCCTGGCGCCTGCTGCCCGCCGAACGGCGCCGGGCCGTCCTCGGCGTCGACGGCCTGGTCGCGGCCTCGGCCGACACCCTCGCCCTCTACTCCGAGCTGGGCGCCCCCTGGGCCCGGGCGAAGGAGGTGAGCCGCTGATGGCCCCCCAGGACACCGCGGTGCTGCGGGTCGCCGGCCGCCCGGTCGCCCGCTACGTGACCCGGCCGGAGCTGCCGGCCCGGCTCTCCCCGCGCCCCTTCCTGCACCCCGTCACCACCCTGGCCGGCACGGCGGTCACCGAGCTGGGCCCCGCCGACCACGCCCACCACCTCGGCGTCGGTGTCGCGGTCCCCGACGTCGAGGGGCACAACTTCTGGGGCGGGCGCACCTTCGTCCGCGACCGGGGCCCCGCCGAGCTGGACAACCACGGCGCGCAGCGGCACACCGGCTTCCCGCTGCGCGACCCCGGCGGTTTCGTGGCGGAGCTGCGCTGGGTCGCCGCCGGCGCCGAACTGCTGCGCGAGCGCCGTACCGTCACCGCCGTCCCGCTGACCGGCTCCGCCTGGGCGCTGGACCTCGCCTTCGCCCTGACCAACGTCAGCGCGGGCCCGCTGACCCTCGGCAGCCCCGCCACCAACGGGCGCCCCGGAGCGGCCTACGGCGGCTTCTTCTGGCGGGCCCGCCGGGAGGAGACCGCGCCCCGGGTCCTCGCCGCCGGCCACGAGGGCGAGGCCGAGGTGCACGGCACCCGCTCCGACTGGGTCGCGCTGGCGGGCGCCGGCTGGACGCTCGTCTTCGCCGGGGCCACCGAGGAGACCCGGCGCGACCCGTGGTTCGTGCGCGCGGCCGCGTACCCGGGAGTGGGCTCCGCGCTGGCCGCCGCCGAGCGGCTGGCGGTGCCGCCGGGCGGGACGGTCGTACGCCGGGTCGTCACCGTCGTCGCCGACGGGCACCTGGAGCGCGGCGAGGCGGCCGCCCTGGCCGACCGGGCGGTGAGCCGGTGACGCACGCGACGTACGAGAACCCGGTCCTGAACGCCGACTGGTCCGATCCGGACGTGGTCCGCGTCGGCGACGACTTCTACCTCACCGCCTCCAGCTTCGGGCGGGTGCCGGGACTGCCGCTGCTGCACTCCCGCGACCTCGTCAACTGGACCCTGGTCGGCCACGCCCTCGAACGCCTGGAACCCGAGGAGGAGTTCCGCGTGCCCCGGCACGACGGCGGGGTCTGGGCACCCTCGATCCGCCACCACGACGAGCGGTTCTGGATCTTCTGGGGTGACCCGGACCGGGGCGTCTTCCAGGTCAACTCCCCCGGCATCCGGGGCCCGTGGAGCCGGCCGCGCCTGGTCGAGGCGGGCCGGGGCCTGATCGACCCCTGCCCGCTGTGGGACGACGAGACCGGCGAGGCCTACCTCGTGCACGCCTGGGCCAGGTCCCGTGCCGGGGTGAAGAACCGGCTCACCGGCCACCGCATGCACCCCGACGGCCGCTCGCTGCTCGACGAGGGCCAGGTGATCGTCGACGGCGACCTGCTGCCCGGCTGGTTCACGCTGGAGGGCCCCAAACTCCACCTGCACGAGGGCCGGTTCTGGATCCTCGCGCCCGCCGGGGGAGTGGCGACCGGCTGGCAGGGCGCGTTCCGCTCGCGCGGCTTCTTCGGGCCGTACGAGGAGCGGGTCGTCCTGGAGCAGGGCGACACCGCGGTCAACGGCCCGCACCAGGGCGGCTGGGTGCGCACGGCGGCCGGTGAGGACTGGTTCGTGCACTTCCAGCAGCGCGGCGCCTACGGCCGGGTCGTGCACCTCCAGCCGATGCGCTGGGGCGACGACGGATGGCCCGTGCTCGGGGCCGGCGGCACGCCCGTCGCCGTCCACCGCCGGCCGGACCTGCCGCCGCAGCCGCCCGCCGCTCCCGCCACCGACGACGACTTCCCCGGCGGACGGTACGGCCGCCAGTGGCAGTGGACGGCCAACCCCGGCGACGGCTGGGCCGTCCGGCACTCCGCGGACGGGCTGCGGCTGACCTGCGTCCGCTCGCCCGGCGCCGGCGACCTGCGCGTGCTGCCGCACGTCCTCACCCAGCGGCTGCCCGGCCGCCCCGGCACGGCCGAGGTCGAGCTGCGTCTGGACGGCACCGAGCCGGGCGCGCGGGCGGGGCTCGCGGTGCTCGGGGACGCCTACGCCTGGATCGGGCTCGAACGCGGCGGCGACGGCACGGTCCGGCTCGTGCACCGCTTCGCCGAGGCGGGCGCCGGGCCCGAGCGGGACGCCGCCCGTCCGGCCCCCGCGCCCGCGGGACGGGCCCGGCTGCTGATCGAGGCCGGCGCCGGGGCACGCTGCCGGTTCTCCTACGACCTCGGGGACGGCCCGCGTTCGGCGGGACCGGTCTTCGCGGCCACCCCGTGGCGCTGGGTCGGCGCCCTGTTCGGCCTGTTCGCCGCCGCGCCCGCGGGACCGGGGCCCGCCGGGTCGGCGACCTTCACGAGGTTCCGCGTCACTCCCCGGTAGCGCGCAGCTCCACCACCCACCACTCCGTCGGATCCAGAGGAAGAGAGCCGGCCAATGAAGAGAAGCATCCGCGGGAACAGGCGCGCCGCCACGGTGGTCGCCCTGGGCTCCGTCCTCGCCCTGACCGCCACCGCCTGCGGCGACGACGGCAGCGGCGGGGCCGGGGACAAGGGGGGCGAGGGCTCCGGCAAGGGCACGATCACCTTCTGGGACAACAACGGCGGTGTGCGCACCGACATCTGGAAGCAGATCATCGCCGACTTCGAGAGGAAGTACCCGGACATCGAGGTCAAGTACGTCGGCATCCCCGCGGCGAGCGCCCAGTCCAAGTACGACACGGCGATCCAGGGCGGCGGCCTGCCCGACGTGGGCGGCGTGGGCACCGCGATGCTCGCCGAGGTCGGCGCCCAGGGCGCGCTGGAGCCGCTGGACGGCCGGCTCGCCAAGAGTCCTCTCGACGGTCGGCTGAGCCGCAACCTGCTCGACGTCAGCAAGGCCGCGGGCGGCGGGGACAGGCTGTACCAGGTGCCGACGTCCGCCAACAACGGCACGCTCTGGTACCGGACCGACCTGTTCGAGAAGGCCGGTCTCGACGCCCCCACCACCTGGTCGAAGTTCTACGCGGCCGCGGCGAAACTCACGGACCGGGGCAGGAACCGGTTCGGCTTCACCATCCGCGGCGGCGAGGGCGCCATCGCCCCGGCCCTCGACGCGGTGTACGGCCAGACCGGCATCACCTCGTTCTGGAACGGCGACAGGACCACCGTCAACGACCCGCGGAACGTGGCCGCCCTGGAGAAGTACGTCGCGCTCTACAAGAAGGACACCCCGTCCGCGGACGTCAACAACGACTTCACGAAGATGGTCGCCCAGTGGGACAGCGGCACCATCGGCATGCTGAGCCACAACCTGGGGTCGTACCAGGACCACCTCAAGGCGCTGGGCAAGGACAGGTTCCGGGGCATCCCCAACCCCACGCTGGACGACGGCACCCGGGTGCAGGTGTCCAACCCGGTCGACGGGCTGAGCCTGTTCAGGTCCAGCAAGAACAAGGCCGCCGCCTGGAAGTTCATCGAGTTCGCGGTGTCGGCGGCGGAGAACTCCAAGTTCAACGAGTCGGCGGGCCAGGTGCCGGCGAACACGGACGCGGCCCGCGACGCGTGGATCCGGCGGGCCGAGCCGACCGAGCTGGCGGCACGGGCCCTCAACGGGGCGGACACGAAGATCGTGCAGCTCCCGTACTACCTGCCCGACTGGAACACCATCTCCAAGGCCGACAACGAGCCGAACTTCCAGAAGCTGCTGCTCGGGAAGGTGACCGCGAAGGAGTTCCTGGACACGCTGGCCGACCAGCTCAATGCGGCGCAGGCCGACTGGAAGAAGAACCACTGAGGTTGTCCCGCTGTCCCGCTGTCCCGCTGTCCCGCTGAAAGAGGAGTCAGGCAAGTGTCTGTTCTCGCATGTCATGCGCGTGTCATAGCTGCGCTGGCGGGCTGCACCGCCCTCGTGCTCGCGCTCACCGGCACCGCCTCCGCCCACCCCGGCCACCCGGACCCGGCCCGCCAGGTCCTCGCCGCGCACGACGGCTGGGGCGCCCAGGGCACGGGCACCACCGGAGGCGCCGCCGCCGACCGGGCGCACGTGTACACCGTCGCCACCTGGGAGGAGTTCAAGGCCGCGCTGGCCGACGGAGGCGGCGCACCCCGGATCATCCGGGTGAAGGGGATGATCGACGCCGACGGGCCCGGCTGCGCCTCCTTCGAGGTCCCCGGCTACGACTTCGCCGCCTACCTGGACCGGTACGCACCGGAGCACTGGGGACGCACGAGCACCCTGGACGCCGAGCCCGACGACAGCCCGGAGGGACTGCGCCGGGCCTCGGCCGCCCGCCAGGACGCCTTCATCAAGGCGGACGTCCCCGCCGACACGACCATCGTCGGGATCGGCCGGGGCGCCGGCCTCAAGGGGGCCAGTCTCCAGATCAAGGGCGTCGACAACGTGATCGTCCGCAACCTGGGCTTCGAGAGCCCCCTGGACTGCTTCCCGCAGTGGGACCCGACCGACACCGCGGACGGCAACTGGAACTCCGAGTACGACAGCGCGGTGATCCACGGCTCCACGCACGTCTGGATCGACCACGACACCTTCACCGACGGCGGCCACCCGGACAGCACCCTGCCGTCCTACTTCGGCCGGATCTACCAGCAGCACGACGGCGAACTGGACATCGTCAAGGGCGCCGACCTCGTCACCGCCTCCTGGAACGTCTTCGAGGACCACGACAAGACGATCCTGATCGGCAACAGCGACAGCGCCGCCACGGCCGCCGTCGACCGGGGCCACCTGAGGGTCACCTTCCATCACAACCTGTTCGCGAACCTGGTCGAGCGGGCACCGCGCGTCCGCTTCGGGCAGGTCGACTCCTACGACAACCACTTCGTGGCGCGGGAGGGCTACGGCTACAGCTACGGCATCGGCATGGAGTCACAACTCGTCGCCGAGCACAACGCGTTCACGCTGGCCGACGGCGTGACGGCGGGTTCGATCCTGAAGAAGTGGAAGGACGCCCCGCTCACCGCCGACGACAACTACGTCAACGGCGCCCCGGCCGACCTGATCGCCGTCCACAACGCCGAGGTACCCGGCGAGATCCTGCGCTCCGGCGCGGGCTGGACGCCGGTCCTGCGCACGCGGGTCGACCCGGCGCGGGCCGTGCCCGGCCTCGTCGACCACCGCGCCGGCGCGGGTCACCTGCGCTGACGCACCGCCGGACCGGGGCCGGGCGGTCCCGGCCCCGGTCCGGCACCCCACCTCCGTCCACCGCGAAGGAGTACCCGCATGCCCGCACCCCGTCCTCCGGCCCGGCCGTCCCCACTGTCCCCGCCGTCCCGGCGTGGGTTCCTCACGGCGGCCGCCGGCGCCGCTCTCGGACCGCTGTCACCGGCCCCCGCGTCGGCCGCCGGCGGGCCACGCCCGTTCGGCCGGTACGGCTCGCCGGCCCGCCGCCTCACCCCGCGGACCCTGTACGTCGACCCGCTCGGCCGGGGCGACCACCCCTCCGTCCGGGCCGCCGTGTCCGCCGCGGCCGGCAGTGGCTGGACCCTGGTCCTCGCGCCCGGCAGTTACCGGGAGACGGTCGCCGTCGACACCACCCGCACCGGGGTCACCTGGATCGGCGCCTCCGAGGATCCCCGGGACGTCGTCATCGTGTACGACAACGCGGCCGGGACGCCGAGACCGGACGGTTCGGGCACCTACGGCACCAGCGGCTCGGCGACCACCCTCGTCCAGGCCGACGGCTTCACCGCCCGCTGGATCACCTTCGCCAACGACTGGCTGCGCGCCGACCATCCGGGCACCACCGGCACCCAGGCGGTGGCCGTCAAGGTGCAGGGCGACCGCAGCGCCTTCCTGCACTGCCGCTTCCTCGGCCACCAGGACACCTTGTACGCGGACTCCACCGCACTCGGCGTCTTCGCCCGCCAGTACTACGCCCACTGCTTCGTCGAGGGCGACGTCGACTTCGTCTTCGGCCGGGCCACCGCCGTCTACGAGGACTGCCACTTCCGCACCCTCGACCGCACCGACCTGGCGGCGGCCCCCTACGGCTTCGTCTTCGCGCCCTCCACCGCCGTCACCGATCCGCGCGGCTTCCTGGTCGTCCGCGGCCGGGTGAGCGGCGATGCCCCGGACGCGTCCTACAAGCTGGCCCGCCCCTGGGTGCCCGGTTCCGACCCCACCGCCCGCCCGATGCTCACCGTCCGGGACACCCACCTCGGGCCCGGCATCGACGCGGTCGCGCCCTACGCCGACATGGCGGCGGCCCACCCCTGGCAGGAGCAGCGGTTCGCCGAGTACCGCAACACCGGCCCGGGAGCGGTCGTGACCGTGCCCGGCAACCGGCCCCGGCTCACCCGCGAACAGGCGGCGACGGCCACCCGCGAGGCATGGCTCGGCAACTGGGCGCCGTGGCACGAGTGCTGACGTACCGGGAGCCCCGGCGCCGCCCGGACACGCGCCGCCGCGCGAGCCGTTCGGGGATGGCTTGATATCGATTGGGCAATGACTCTCGCGCTACCCCTGGTGACGCGCGTAGAAAACCTGTCATGCGTAAATCACATCGGATCGCGGCGGCCGCCGCCGCCTGCGCCCTCGCCGGTGGCGCCCTGTACGGCGCCGGCGTGGCCACGGCCGGCCAGTCCACGGCGAACTCCACCCACGAGCCCTACAACATCGGGCTCCTGGTGAAGGACATCGACACCTACTACGGCACCACCGCCGACAGCAACGGCGTCTACCAGGCGTCCCCGGACAGCCCGTACGCCAAGGACCTCGCGCGCATCGACGCCGACGCCCGCCGCTACATCGACAAGGCGGCGCGCAAGGCGCACCACCACGGCGAGAAGCCGGCCGTCGTCTTCGACATCGACGACACGCTGCTGCTCAGCCTCGACTACGAGAAGCGCTACAACTACACGTACAACGGCACCACCTGGGCCGACTACGTGAACCGTGCCGACCGCCCGGCCGTCTTCGGCAGCCCCGAGCTGGTCCGGTACGCCGCGGCCAAGGGCGTGACGGTCTTCTACAACTCCGGTCTCAGCGAGGCGCAGCGCACCGCCGCCGTCGACAACCTGAAGAAGATCGGCGCCGACGTGAACCTCGACGCCGGCCACATGTTCCTCAAGGACAAGGCGAACCCGCCCGCCTACCTGGGCGACTGCGCCACCCCCGGCACCTGGAACTGCACCACCGTGCAGTACAAGGCCGGCACCCGCAAGCACATCGAGGACGACCTCGGGTACGAGATCGTCGCCAACTTCGGCGACCAGTACTCGGACCTCGACGGCGGACACGCCGACCGCACCTACAAGCTGCCGAACCCGACGTACTTCGTCTCCTGACGTCAGCCGTACGCCGGCGAGCGGCCGCTCGCACCCGGCCCCCGTCCCGGCACGACCGTGCCGCGGCGGGGGCCGGCGCGCGCGTGGCCGTACTGCCCGGCCGAACCGGATTCCGTAACACCGGGAAAACCTGAAACGGGTGAGACAGGGGAACAATCCAGCCAGCACGCGCACACCGGCTCACCAGTCGACGAGGAGTTCGACCATGTCCGAGACGCAGAAGGCGGAGCAGCGGCAGAGCGTCCCGCCACCCGCCGCGAACGGCCTCGACCGGTACTTCAGAATCTCCGAACGGGGTTCCACCCTCGGCCGGGAGATACGCGGCGGGTTCGCCACGTTCTTCACCATGGCCTACATCCTTGTCCTGAACCCGATCATCCTGGGCAGCGCCAAGGACAAGTTCGGCCACTCCCTCGACACCGGCCAACTCGTCACCGCCACCGCGCTGGTGGCCTGCGTCATGACCGTCATCATGGGTGTCGGCGGCAACCTGCCGCTCGCCATCGCGGCGGGCCTCGGCCTCAACGCCGTCGTCGCCTTCCAGATCGCGCCGCTGATGAGCTGGCCCGACGCGATGGGCCTGGTGGTCCTGGAGGGCCTCGTCATCTGTCTGCTGGTCCTCACCGGACTCCGGGAAGCGATCATGAACGCGATCCCGCAGCAGCTCAAGCAGGCCATCGGCGTCGGCATCGGCCTGTTCATCGCCTTCATCGGCTTCGTGGACGCCGGGTTCGTCAGCCGCATCCCGGACGCCGCGCACAGCACCGTGCCGGTGCAGCTCGGCGCCGTCGGGCGCCTCACCGGCTGGCCGGTCCTCGTCTTCTGCCTCGGCGTGCTGCTGACCATCGCGCTGCTCGCCCGCAAGGTGAAGGGCGCGATCCTCATCAGCATCGTGACGATGACCGTCGTCGCGATCGTCATCGACGCCGTCGCCGACATCAGGAGCTGGGGCCTGACCACCCCCAAGGTCCCGGACAAGGTCGTCGCCGCCCCGGACTTCGGTCTCGTGGGCCACTTCAGCCTCTTCGGCGGCTTCGCCAAGGCCGGTGTGCTCACCGCCGTCCTGCTGGTCTTCACCCTGATCCTGTCCGACTTCTTCGACGCCATGGGCACGATCGTCGGCATCAGCGCCGAGGCCGGACTGCTCGACGACAAGGGGCAGGTGCCCGGCATCGGCCGGGTGCTGTTCATCGACGGCGCCGCCGCCGTCGCGGGCGGTGTCGGCTCGGCCTCCTCCAACACCGCCTACATCGAGTCCGCCGCCGGTGTCGGCGAGGGCGCCCGCACCGGCTTCGCCAACCTGGTCACCGGCGGCCTCTTCGGCCTCGCCCTCTTCCTCACCCCGCTGCTGACGATCGTCCCGCTGCAGGCGGCGGCGCCGGCGCTGATCGCGGTGGGCTTCCTGATGATGACCCACGTGAAGCACATCGACTGGGACCGGTACGAGATCGCCATCCCGGCGTTCCTCACCATCGCCGCGATGCCCTTCACCTACTCGATCACCGACGGCATCGGCGCGGGCTTCGTGTCCTACGTGCTCATCAAGACGGTCCTCGGCAGGGCCAGGGAGGTCAACTGGCTGTTGTGGGGCGTGTCGGCGCTGTTCCTCGTCTACTTCGCGATCGACCCGGTGGAGCAGATCCTCGGGGTCAGGTGAGCGGCGGGGGGCGGCCCGACGGACCGCCCCCTCCGGCACCCGGCGCCTACCTGAGCGCCGCCCGCATCATCGCCCGGGCCACCGGCGCCGCCAGCCCGTTGCCGCTGACCTCCGACCGGGCCGCGTCGGACTGCTCGACCATCACCGCGACGGCGACCTCCTTGCCGCCCGCCGCCTTGCCGTAGGACGTGAACCAGGCGTACGGCGTCTTGCTGTTGTTCTCGCCGTGCTGCGCGGTGCCGGTCTTGCCGCCGACCGTCACCCCGGCGATCTGCGCGTTCGTACCGGTGCCGTCCTTCACCACCGTCTCCATCGCCGACCGCAGCTGCTCGGCCGTCCCGGAGCTGACGACCTGCTGCGTGTCCGCGCCGTCGTCGTAGTCCTTCAGCGTGTCGCCGCCGCTGTCGGTGATCCGCGAGACCATGTGCGGCGAGACCAGCTTGCCGTCGTTGGCGATGGCCGCCGACACCATGGCCATCTGGAGCGGGGTCGCGGTCACGTCGAACTGGCCGATGCCGGAGAGGGCGGTCTGGGCGTCGTCCATGTGCGACGGGTACACGCTGGCGTCGGCCCGCACCGGCACGTCCTGCTTCCCATCGTCGAAGCCGAACTTCTCGGCCATGGCCCGCACCTTGTCCTGGCCGAGCCGGACCGCCATCCTGGCGAAGACGTTGTTGCAGGAGTAGCGCAGCGCGACCCGGATCGGGGCGTCCTCGCAGGGAGCCGACCTGTTCTCGTTCGTCAGCACTTTCGACGTGCCGGGCAGCGTGTACGGATCGGGGCTGTCGGTGCGCTCGTCCACGTTCTTGTACAGCCCGTCCTCCAGCGCGGCCGCCGCCACGACCAGCTTGAACGTGGAGCCGGGGGGCAGCGGCTGGCGCAGCGCCCGGTTGGTGAGCGGCTTGTCCTTGTCCGCGAGCAGCCGCTTCCAGGCCGCGCCCGCGGTGTTGGCGTCGGTGAGCTGCCCGGGGTCGTAGGAGGGGGTGGAGGCCACCGCCAGGATCCGGCCCGTCTTCGGGTCGAGGGCGACGGCCGCGCCCTTGTTGCTCCCGAGCGCGGCGTAGGCCGCCTTCTGCACGGCCGGTTCGATCGTGGTGAGCACGTCACCCGGCTCGGCCCGCTCCCCGGTGATCGTGTCCATGACGGTCTTGAGCTGGGTGTCCGTGCCGTTGAGCAGGTCCGCGTAGATGCCCTCCAGCTGGGTGGGGGCGTAGGCCTGCGAGGCGTAGCCCGTCACCGCCGCGTAGAGTCTGCCGTTCTTGTACGTCCGCTTGTACGCGAGGTCGCCGCCCTTCGTCCGCGCCGAGCCGGTGATCGAGTTCCCGGCCACGATGATGTTCCCCAGCGGCCGTGAGTAGGTCTCGATCGCGTTCCGCCGGTTGTCGTTGTCTTCCGCGAGGGCCTTGCCGTCGTAGAACTGCACCCAGGTCGCCCTGACCAGCAGAGCGAGCACGAGCAGCAGCGCGAAGACGGACGCCCGCCTGATCGTCTTGTTCATCCCGCCCGGAAGGACGAGTGGAAGGGGGGTGATCGTTCCCCTGCGCCCGCTTTCTCATCCCACGTTCAGGAAACCCGCCTCGTACGCGGCGATCACCGCCTGGGTACGGTCCCGGGTGCCGGTCTCGGCCAGCACCGCCGCCCCGTGCGACCTCACCGTGGCGGCACCGACATGCGCCGGGCTGTCTCGGCGTTCGTCAGGCCGCCGGCCATGTGCCGCAGCACCTCGCTCTCCCGCCCGGTGAGCCGGCCCACCCAGGCCGGCGGCGCGGCCCCCCGCCGCGGGTGCTCCGCCGCGAGGGCCCGCACGGCCGAGCAGGCCGGCGGTCATCCGCCCAGCGCAGGCGAGGCCCGCCGCCGGTGGCGGCCGATCGGTGACGTACCGGAAGGTGACGGGCGCGCCCGGCGCGGGCCG
>NZ_JARAUO010000073.1:0-21096 GCF_033792105.1 Streptomyces sp. WI03-4A | reverse complement strand
GGGACGCCCGCCACGCGCGCGTGCGCGTCGCCGGCGGCCTCCGCGGCGTGCAGGGTCTCGCGGACCGCTTCCCCGGTGCACGCCTCCACGAGCGCTCCGAGTACGGCCACGAGTCCGCTGCCGCCCGCGTCGACGACCCCGGCCCGGCGCAGCACGGAAAGCTGGCCGGGGGTGGCGGCCAGGGCGTCCCGGGCGCCGTCGTAGGCCGCCCGCGCGACGGCCCGGCAGTCGCCCTCGGCGCCTTCGGCGGCCTCGGCGGCGGCGGAGGCGACCGTCAGCACGGTGCCCTCGACCGGATGGGCCACGGCCTCCCGCGCGGAGTCGGCGGCCCGCCGCAGCGCCCGCCGCAGCCCCGCGCCGTCCGTACCGTCGGTGCCGGTCTGCTCGTCCGGGGAGTCGTCGGCGAGCACCTGTGCCATGCCGCGCAGGAGCTGCGCGAGGATCGTGCCGGAGTTGCCGCGGGCGCCGATGAGCGCGCCGTGGGCCATGGCGCGCACCGCGTCCGCGAGGGACGGCTCGGCCGAGCCCGTCCCGTAGCCGGCGAAGACGGCCTCGACGGCGGTCGTCGCGGACTCCAGGGTCAGGTACAGGTTGGTGCCGGTGTCACCGTCGGCCACCGGGTAGACGTTGATGGCGTCGATCTCCTCGCGGGCCCGCCCCAGTGCCCGCAGCGCCAGACCGCACCAGGTGCGTACCGCGAGAGCATCGAGTGTCTGCGGCGCCTGCGCCACCTGCGCCTCCCTGAGCTGCTTGGACGTGGGACGCAGCGTAGACCCCGGAGGGGTGCCCTCCGGAAGAGGGCCGGGAGCGGGGCGCTGAGCCGCCATGGTAGTTTCGTTGCACGGACGCAGTCGTTGTATGCTGCTCCGGTTGCCCGATCCGATCGGGCCATTCCCCTGGCAACGCCACTCAAGGTCTCAGGTCTTATGATCTCGATCCCGGCATGCCGGGATCAACCGTAAGTGCATCTGAAGTCTTTGGAGTGACCCGTGGCTGCCAACTGCGACGTCTGCGGCAAGGGGCCGGGCTTCGGCAACAACATCTCGCACTCGCACCGCCGTACGTCCCGCCGCTGGAACCCGAACATCCAGCGTGTGCGTACCGTGGTCGGCGGGACGCCGAAGCGCGTGAACGCTTGCACCTCGTGCATCAAGGCCGGCAAGGTCTCGCGCTGACGCTACAGCTGAGCGCGCGGCCACTGTTCGGTTCGCTGCACAAAGCCGGTCCACCTTCGGGTGGGCCGGCTTTTGCCATTGCCTGATCCCTGCTGCGATCCCTGCTGCGCGCGCACCGCGCCGTCCGTTCTCAGGCGCGCGTGCGCCAGCCGTGGTCGACCGGTCCGATGCCCGCTCCGAGGGCGAACCCGGCGGCGATCGCCCCGGTGACGTACTCCTTGGCCGCGTGAGCCGCCTCCGGGACCGGAAGTCCCTTCGCCAGCTCCGACGCGATCGCCGAGGCGAGCGTGCAGCCGGTGCCGTGGGTGTGCCGGTTGTCGTGGCGCGGGGCCCGCAGCCAGTGCTCGGCAGAGCCGTCGGTCAGCAGGTCCACCGCGTCGCCCGCCAGGTGCCCGCCCTTGATCAGCACCCAGCGCGGCCCGTAGGCCAGCACGGCGGCCGCGGCCCGGCGCAGGTCGTCCTCCGACTCGACGCCGACCCCGGTGAGTTGCCTCACCTCGTCCAGGTTGGGGGTGGCCACGGTCGCCGCCGGCAGCAGCGCGGTGCGCACCGAGTCCAGCGCGGAGGCGGCCAGCAGCGGATCGCCGTGCTTGGAGACGCCCACCGGGTCCACCACGGCGGGCGCGTCCGTGCCGGCGATCAACTCGGCGACCGCCTCGACCAGTTCGGCCGAGGCCAGCATGCCGGTCTTCACGGCCTGGACGCCGATGTCGTCGACCACGCTGCGGTACTGGGCCCGTACGGCCTCCACCGGCAGCTCCCAGGCGCCCTGGACGCCCATGGAGTTCTGCGCGGTCACGGCCGTGATCACGCTCATGCCGTGCACGCCGAGCGCCAGCATCGTCTTCAGGTCGGCCTGGACGCCCGCTCCGCCGCCGGAGTCCGAGCCCGCCACCGTGAGCACGCGCGGGATCACGGCTCCAGGTCCCCGAAGTGGTCCCAGCCGCCCTTGCTGGTCCACGGCGCACCGTCGACGGTCACCTGGGGCAGCGCCGAGGGGTTGAGGACCTCACCGATGACCTTCCAGCGGGCCGGGAGTTTGGCGTCGGGCGGGAAGGTCGCCACTATCGCGTGGTCCTCTCCCCCGGTCAGCACCCACTGCAGCGGGTCGACGCCGACGGCCTGGCCGATGTCGTTCATCTGCGAGGGGATGTCGATCGCACCGGAGCGGATGTCGATGCGGACCGAGCTGGCCTCCGCGATGTGCCCGAGATCGGCGATCAGCCCGTCGCTCACGTCGCACATCGCGGTCGCGCCGAGCGCGGCGGCGGCCGGGCCCGCGTGGTACGGCGGTTCGGGGCGCCGGTGGGCCTCCACGAAGGCGCGCGGGGAGCGGAAGCCGCGGGAGAGCACCGCGTAGCCGGCCGCGGACCAGCCCAGCCAGCCGGTGACCGCCACCAGGTCGCCGGGCTGGGCGCCGCCACGGGTGACGGGCTCCTGGTTGCGCAGGTCGCCGAGCGCGGTGATCGACACCATGATGGTGTCCCCGCGCACGACGTCACCGCCGACCACGGCGGCGCCCGCGACCTGGCACTCGTCGCGCAGGCCGTCCATCAGCTCGGTGGGCCAGGTGACCGGGAGTTCGGCCGGGACGACCAGGCCGAGCAGGAGCGCGGTCGGCACGGCGCCCATCGCGGCGATGTCCGCGAGGTTCTGCGCGGCCGCCTTGCGCCCGACGTCGTAGGCCGTCGACCAGTCGCGGCGGAAGTGCCGCCCCTCCAGCAGGATGTCGGTGCTCGCCACCACCCGGCGGTCGGGCGCGGCGACCACCGCGGCGTCGTCACCGGGGCCGACCCGGACCACCGGGGTGGTGGTGAGACGGGAGGTCAGCTCCCTGATGAGCCCGAACTCACCTAGCTCACCCACTGTGCCCTTCATTGCCCTCAAGCCCCTTCTGTGCCGGTCCGTGCCCGGTCGCGCGTCATCAGTGTCCCCGATACCGTCGAGGTGACCGTCAACTTCTGTCGTGCCTGCACCCTGGCGCGCAAGCCCGGTCCCCGCAGGTCTCCCCGCGGGGAGCGGCAACGCGATACCGTGGCGTTCCTTTTCCCCACATGATCCTCGTGGCCGCCCTGGAGGTTCCGTGGTACAGGCGTACATCCTGATCCAGACGGAGGTCGGCAAGGCGTCGACCGTCGCCGAGACGATCAGCAAGATCCCTGGTGTGATCCAGGCCGAGGACGTGACGGGACCGTACGACGTCATCGTGCGCGCCCAGGCCGACACGGTCGACGACCTGGGTCGCATGGTGGTCGCCAAGGTCCAGCAAGTGGACGGCATCACCCGCACCCTGACCTGCCCGGTCGTGCATCTGTAGCCCCCGTCTACCCTTGGCCGGTGAACATCTTCCGTCACCGGCCCCTCGGCCTGCTCGCACCCGCGCTGCTGATCGCGGTCGCGGGCTGCTCCTCGGCAGACGACAGCGCCGCGGTGGCGGTTCCCAGCCCCGACGCCAAGACGGCGGGGGTGTGCCGGGACCTGCACCGGGCGCTGCCCGAGAAGCTGGACGGACGGGGCCGCGACGACCCCGAGCCCCGGTCCGCCTACACGGCGGGCTGGGGAAGCCCGGCGATCATACTGCGCTGCGGTGTCCGGCGGCCGCCGAAGATGGTGGACCCGAAGGTGGCCGAGGGCGGGGACCCCGACGCCGTGGCGGGCGGGGTGGACGGCGTCGACTGGCTGATGGAGAAGCGGGACGACGGCACGTGGCGCTTCACCACGGCGAACCGCGTGGCCTACGTGCAGATCAGCCTGCCCCGGGGGATGTCCGGGCAGGACGGTACGCCGGTGCTCACCGGCCTCGCGGCGTCCGTGAAGAAGGCGATCCCGAAGGGGATCGCCTCCATGCGCTGACGCCGGGCCGGTGCGGTCGCGCGGTCAGCGCAGCCCGGTCGAGCGGCGCAGCGCGGCCTGCACCAGGCGGTCCACCAGCTCCGGGTAGTCGATGCCGGTGGCCTGCCACATCTGCGGGTACATCGAGATCGGCGTGAAGCCGGGCAGGGTGTTGATCTCGTTGATCACGAACTCGCCGTCCTCGGTGAGGAAGAAGTCCGCGCGGACCAAGCCCTCGCAGGAGGCCGCGTCGAAGGCCTCGACCGCGAGCCGCCGTACCTCGGCGGTCTCCTCGCCGGTCAGCGGGGCCGGGACGATGCCGGGCGTGGAGTCGATGTACTTGGCCTCGAAGTCGTAGTACGCGTGCTCCTGGGGCGGCGGGATCTCGGCCGGGACCGAGGCGCGCGGGCCGTCCTCGAACTCCAGCACGCCGCACTCGATCTCGCGGCCGCGCAGAGCCGCCTCGACCAGGATCTTCGGGTCGTGCGACTGGGCCTCGGCGATCGCCTCGTCCAGGCCGGAGAGGTCGTCGACCTTGGTGATGCCGATGGAGGAGCCCGCGCGCGCGGGCTTCACGAACAGCGGCCAGCCGTGCTCGCCGGCGAAGTCGATGATCTTCTTGCGGGCGGCGGACTCGTCCTGCTCCCACTCGCGCGGGCGGATCACCACGTACGGGCCGACCTTGAGCCCGAAGGAGGTGAACACCCGCTTCATGTACTCCTTGTCCTGGCCGACGGCCGAGGCGAGTACGCCCGAGCCCACGTAGGGCACGCCGGACAGCTCCAGCAGGCCCTGGAGGGTGCCGTCCTCGCCGTAGGGGCCGTGCAGCACCGGGAAGACCACGTCGACCTCGCCGAGCGCCTTGGGCACGGAGCCGGGCTCGGTGTAGACGACCTCGCGGTTGTGCGGGTCGACGGGGAGCACCACGCCGCCTTCGGCGGACTCCGCCAGTTCCTCGACGGCCGGCACCCGGCGGTCGGTGATGGCCATGCGCTCCGGCTCGTCGGCCGTCAGGGCCCAACGGCCGTCCCGGGTGATGCCGATCGGCAGGACGTCGTACTTCGTCCGGTCGATGGCCTTGAGGACGGCGCCCGCGGTGACCACGGAGATCCCGTGTTCGGAGCTGCGTCCGCCGAACACGACGGCCACGCGCGGCTTGCGGGACGGCTGCTCAGGGCTCTGGGGGAGGTTCTCGGTGCTCATATCGGGTTGAGCGTACCCGCAGGCAGAGCCCCAAGACAGCGTCGACGCAGGGGCGTCGCTCAGCGTCGTTCCGGCTTCGCGCTGCGCGACATCAGCTCCTTGAGGGCGACCACCGGCGGCTTGCCCTCGTGCACGATGTCGACGACCGTTTCGGTGATGGGCATCTCGACGCCGTGCCGACGGGCCAGATCGGCCACGGACTCGCACGACTTGACGCCCTCGGCGGTCTGCCGGGTGACCGCGATGGTCTCCTCCAGCGTCATGCCCCGGCCCAGGTTGGTGCCGAAGGTGTGGTTGCGCGACAGCGGCGAGGAGCAGGTGGCGACCAGGTCGCCGAGGCCGGCGAGGCCGGAGAAGGTCAGCGGATCGGCGCCGAGGGCCATGCCGAGCCGGGTGGTCTCGGCCAGGCCGCGGGTGATGAGCGAGCCCTTGGCGTTGTCGCCGAGGCCCATGCCGTCGGCGATGCCGACGGCGAGCCCGATGACGTTCTTGACCGCGCCGCCGAGCTCGCAGCCGACCACGTCGGTGTTGGTGTACGGCCGGAAGTACGACGTGTGGCAGGCGGCCTGGAGGCGCCGGGCCACCTCCTCGTCGGTGCAGGCCACGACGGCGGCGGCCGGCATGCGGGCGGCGATCTCGCGGGCCAGGTTGGGGCCGGTGACGACGGCGATGCGGTCGGCGCCGACCTTGGCGACGTCGTCGATCACCTCGCTCATCCGCATGGTGGAGCCGAGTTCGACGCCCTTCATCAGGGAGACGAGCACGGTGCCGGGCGCGAGCAGCGGCGTCCACTCGGCGAGGTTGGCCCGCAGGGTCTGGGAGGGGACGGCGAGAACGGTGAAGTCGGCGTCCCGCAGGGCCTCGGCGGCGTCCGAGGTGGCGCGCAGGTTCTCCGGGAGTTCCACGCCGGGCAGGTAGTCGGGGTTGGTCCGCGTGGAGTTGACCGCCTCGGCCAGCTCGGCGCGGCGGGCCCACAGGGTGACCTCGCAGCCCGCGTCGGCGAGGACCATGCCGAAGGCCGTGCCCCACGAGCCGGTGCCCATGACGGCCACCCGGACAGGCTTGCTCACGTGCCGCTCTCCTCTTCGGTGCCGCCGCCCGGGACCTCCGTGCCGGCCGGCGCGGTCTCCGCCCCGGCGAACGAGGCCGCCCCGCCGTCGTGCGCGTCCTCACGGCCGGTCGCCGAGGAGGCGCGGCCCGCCTGCGCCCGGGTCTTGCGGCGCTGCTCGATCCGCTCGCGGCGGGGGTCGTAGGGCGTCTCGGGGGCCTTCTCGCCGCGGATCTCCTCCAGCAGCCGGGTGACGGCCGCCATGATGACCTCGGTGGCCTCGCGCAGGACGTCGGCGGTCATGTCCTTGTCGTAGAACCGGGAGAGGTCCACCGGCGGGCCCGCGAGGACCTGGTGGGTCTTGCGGGGGAAGAGGTGGGGCTTCTTGGCGTAGGGCGGCAGCAGTTCGTTGCAGCCCCACTGGGCGACCGGGATGACCGGGCACTTGGTCTGCAGGGCGACCCGGGCCGCGCCGGTCTTGGCGGTCATGGGCCAGCCGTCCGGGTCGCGGGTGAGGGTGCCTTCGGGGTAGAAGGCGACGCACTCGCCGCGCTCCACGGCGTCGATCGCGGCGCGGAAGGCGCTGAGCGCGTCCGTGCTCTCGCGGTAGACGGGGATCTGCCCGGTGCCGCGCATGGCGGCGCCGACGAATCCCTTCTTGAAAAGTCCGCTCTTCGCCAGGAATCGCGGAACCCGTCCGGTGTTGTACTGATAGTGCGCGTACGCGAAGGGGTCCACGTGGGAATTGTGATTCACCGCGGTGATAAATCCACCGTCGGCCGGAATGTGTTCCATTCCGCGCCAGTCCCGCTTGATCAGAACCACCAGCGGCGGTTTGCAGAGGACCGCTGCGAAGCGGTACCAGAACCCGATTCTGCGGCGGGACACGCGGACACCTTCCTTTAGGACTTGCTCAGGCCCCGGGGGCCGCACAAGTGTCGCCCCGGGCCGCCGGTCTGTCGAGGACACCGTACGCCCCACCCACATCCGTGCTGGATGCAGCGGGTGACAATGAGCGCGACGAGAGAGGGACGGTACGCCGGTGCAGTGGACCTTGGTCATCCCCCTGAAGCCCCTGGCGCGGGCCAAGAGCAGGCTCTCGGACACGGCGGCCGACGGGGTGCGCCCGGGTCTGGCCCTGGCGTTCGCGCAGGACACGGTGGCCGCGGCGCTGGCGTGCCTGGCGGTGGCGGATGTGGCGGTCGTCACGGACGACGCACTGGCCGGCCGGGAACTGGCCGCGCTGGGCGCCCGGATCGTCCCCGACACGCCGCGAAGCGGCCTGAACGCCGCTCTCCGGCACGGCGCGGACGCCGTACGGGAAATGCACCCGCAGGTCGCCGTCGCGGCGCTGAACGCCGATCTACCGGCTCTGCGCCCGCTGGAATTGTCCCGGGTGCTGGACGCGGCGGCCGAATTCCCGCGCGCCTTTCTCGCGGACGCCGCCGCCCTCGGGACCACCCTGCTGGCCGCGGCGCCCGGCCGGGAATTGAACCCGGCGTTCGGCACCGGTTCCCGGGCCCGGCACCGGGTCTCCGGAGCGGCGGAACTCGGCCTCGCCGGGGTCGATTCGGTGCGCCAGGACGTGGACACCGGCGAGGACCTGCGCGCGGCGCTGGCGCTGGGCGTCGGCCGGTACACGGCGGCGGTGTCGGCGGGGCTGCTGATACCGGGCTCCTGAGAGGCCGGCGGACCGCGGGCGGACCGGCGCAGGCACTACGCTGGCGGTCATGCAGGCGACCGCATACACGTACGACCCCGAGACCCGCAGCGGGCAGGTGCTGCTCGACGACGGCACCCCGGTGCCCTTCGGCGCCGCGGCGTTCGACGCGGGCGCACTGCGGCTGCTGCGGCCCGGGCAGCGGGTGCGGATCGAGACCGAGGGCGCCGGTGACGCCCTGCGGATCACGCTGGTGACCCTGCAGACGTTCTGACGCCGTCCGGAGAACGCCGCGGGCCGGGCTCCCCAGGGGAGTCCGGCCCGGCGCGTGGCTGTCCCGGCGGCCTTACGACGTCGCCTTGCGGGCGGTGGTCTTCTTGGCGGTGGTCTTGCGGGCCGTCGACTTCTTGGCCGGGGCCTTCTTGGCGGTGACCTTCTTGGCCGGGGCCTTCTTGGCCGTCGCCTTCTTGGCGGTGGTCTTCGCGGCGGTGGTCTTGGCGGTCGCCGTGGTCTTCTTGGCGGGCGCCTTCTTCGCCGTGGTCTTCTTCGCGGCCGCGGCGGTCGTGGTCTTCTTCGCCGGCGTCGCCTTCTTCGCCGTGGTCTTCTTCGCGGCCGCCTTGGTGGTCTTCTTCGCGGCGGCCTTCTTGACCGTGGCGGAAGCCGCGCCGGTCAGGCTGCCCTTGGGCGCCTTCTTGACGGAGACCTCGCCACCGCGCGGCAGCTTCTTCGACCCGCTCACCAGGTCCTTGAAGCCCTGACCGGCGCGGAAGCGCGGCACGGACGTCTTCTTGACGCGAACCCGCTCGCCCGTCTGGGGGTTCCGGGCGTAGCGAGCGGGACGGTCCACCTTCTCGAAGGACCCGAAACCGGTGACCGAGACCCGCTCGCCCGCGACGACCGCGCGGACGATGGCGTCCAGGACATGATCGACGGCTTCGGCGGCCTGCTGGCGGCCACCCACCTTGTCGGCAATCGCTTCTACGAGCTGCGCCTTGTTCACGTCTTCCCCTTCGGAGACATCGCCAGAACGAAAGTGTTCAAGCTTTTTCGCACGTTAGGCAGATATATACCGCAAATCAAACACGAAACGGGCTAATCACCCTTGTGCCGCAACGGACTCGGTTGTCCCGGGCTGTTCAGCGGTCCTCTTCGGGGATGCGACCCTCGTCGAGGTCCTCGGTGAACCGCTCGAGCCGTCTTGCCGCAGCGGCGGGATCGTGCTTGGCCGCGGCCGTAATGACCAGCAGCTTCCGGGCCAGCGCCATCCGTACGCCCTCCGGGACTTGCAGTGCGCGCACTCTTGTGTGCGCTTCCTTGAGCTGGTTCGCGACCGCCGTATAGAGCTCGAGTTGGCCGTCGTGTTCCATGCACAGATTGTGCCATCTGGGGCGAGTTGTCGCCTGCGCAGGGTGCAACTGCCGCCTCGTACAGCCATCTCGGAGCGTTCCGGCGCCGCGGTACCAGTGACCGCGTACCCGGCCAACGAGGCGTTTAACGTGGGAAGTTGACCGGACCGCCGGAGCGGCAGGGGGCCGTTCGGGTGCAGAAACGGCCGTACCCCCGATCGTGGCGATCGGGGGTACGGCGGGAGTGTTGCGGTGACCGAAACTCGACTTGTCCGGCCGCCGGGGATCAGCTCTGGAGGGTGCGCGGCTTGTAGGCGGGCCGCTTCTCCTCGTAGGCGGCGATGTCGCCCTCGCTCTGGAGCGTGATGGAGATGTCGTCCAGGCCGTTCAGCAGCCGCCAGCGGGAGTTCTCGTCCAGCTCGAAGGAGGCGGTGACGCCCTGGGCGCGCACCTCACGGGCCTCGAGGTCCACCGTGACCTCGGCCGTGGGGTCGGCCTCGGTCAGCTCCCACAGCGCGTCCACGACCTTCTGGTCGAGGACCACCGTGAGCAGGCCGTTCTTCAGCGAGTTGCCCCGGAAGATGTCCGCGAAGCGGGAGGAGATCACAGCCTTGAAGCCGTAGTTCTGGAGCGCCCAGACGGCGTGCTCCCGGGAGGAGCCGGTGCCGAAGTCGGGTCCGGCCACCAGGACCGTGGCGCCCTGCCGCTCGGGCCGGTTGAGGATGAAGGACTCGTCCTTGCGCCAGGCCTCGAACAGCCCGTCCTCGAACCCGTCCCTGGTCACCTTCTTGAGCCAGTGCGCGGGGATGATCTGGTCGGTGTCGACGTTGCTGCGGCGCAGCGGGACGGCCCGGCCGGTGTGGGTGGTGAAGGCTTCCATGATTCTCAGACTCCAGCGGGCACGGGGGCGTCGGACAGGTCGGCGGGCGAGGCCAGGTGGCCGAGGACGGCGGTCGCGGCCGCGACCTGCGGCGACACCAGGTGGGTGCGGCCGCCCTTGCCCTGCCGGCCCTCGAAGTTGCGGTTGGAGGTGGAGGCGGAACGCTCGCCCGGGGCCAGCTGGTCGGGGTTCATGCCCAGGCACATCGAGCAGCCCGCGTGCCGCCATTCGGCGCCGGCCTCCTTGAAGACCACGTCCAGGCCCTCGGAGACGGCCTGCAGACCGACCCGAGCGGAGCCCGGGACGACCAGCATCCGTACGCCGTCGGCGACTTTGCGGCCGCGCAGCAGGTCCGCGGCGGCACGCAGGTCCTCGATGCGCCCGTTGGTGCAGGAGCCTACGAAGACGGTGTCCACCTTGATGGAGCGCAGCGGCTGTCCGGCGTCCAACCCCATGTACTCCAGGGCCTTTTCGGCGGCCATGCGCTCCGAAGCGTCTTCGTACGAAGCCGGGTCGGGGACGGCGGCCGAAAGCGGTGCGCCCTGGCCGGGGTTGGTACCCCAGGTGACGAACGGCGACAGTGCGGCGGCGTCGATGTGCACCTCGGCGTCGAAGACGGCGTCCTCGTCGGTGCGCAGCGTCTTCCAGTACGCGACCGCCGCGTCCCAGTCGGCGCCCTCGGGGGCGTGCGCGCGGCCCCGGAGGTAGGCGAAGGTGGTCTCGTCGGGGGCGATCATGCCCGCGCGGGCACCGGCCTCGATCGACATGTTGCAGATGGTCATCCGGGCCTCCATCGAGAGCTTCTCGATGGCGGAGCCGCGGTACTCCAGGATGTAGCCCTGGCCGCCGCCGGTGCCGATCTTCGCGATGATCGCCAGGATCAGGTCCTTGGCGGTGACGCCCTCGGGCAGCTCGCCGTCGACCGTGATCGCCATGGTCTTCGGGCGGGCCAGCGGCAGCGTCTGG
The DNA here is from genome assembly GCF_033792105.1 of Streptomyces sp. WI03-4A. Taxonomy (NCBI): domain Bacteria; kingdom Bacillati; phylum Actinomycetota; class Actinomycetes; order Kitasatosporales; family Streptomycetaceae; genus Streptomyces; species Streptomyces sp. WI03-4A. Next base: position 9,986 of record NZ_JARAUO010000073.1, on the reverse strand, counting down.
GTGGCCAGCACGTGCTCGACCTGCGAGGTGCCGATGCCGAACGCCAGCGCGCCGAAGGCTCCATGCGTGGAGGTGTGGGAGTCACCGCAGACGACCGTGGTACCGGGCTGGGTCAGACCCAGCTGCGGACCCACGACGTGCACGACACCCTGCTCGACGTCGCCGAGCGGGTGCAGGCGCACGCCGAACTCGGCGCAGTTCTTGCGCAGCGTCTCCAGCTGGGCCCGGGAGACCGGGTCGGCGATCGGCTTGTCGATGTCGAGGGTCGGGGTGTTGTGGTCCTCGGTCGCGATGGTGAGGTCGAGGCGGCGCACCTTGCGGCCGCTGAGCCGCAGGCCGTCGAAGGCCTGCGGGCTGGTCACCTCGTGCAGCAGGTGCAGATCGATGTAGAGGAGGTCGGGCTCGCCCTCGGCGCGCCGGACGACGTGGTCGTCCCAGACCTTCTCCGCGAGTGTCCTACCCATCGCTTTCCCTCCGGTCGGCACGCTTCCACCGACACAACTAGAGATCTTCAGGAGGCGGCTGCCCGCGCCCCGGTTCGGGCGTCCGCCGCCAGGCCCCGTGGTCCACGGGCCGCTGTGTGATTCCAGGGTGGCGCGTTCCACTGAAAATTGAACTTGCGTTTCACAGAGTGAGACGGGAGTATCGTTGCATGGACAACAGTAGCGGCGTCGGCGTTCTGGACAAGGCGGCCCTCGTCCTGAGCGCTCTGGAGTCCGGTCCGGCCACCCTCGCGGGTCTGGTCGGCGCCACCGGACTGGCACGACCCACGGCCCACCGCCTGGCCGTGGCCCTGGAACACCACCGCATGGTGGCACGCGACATGCAGGGCCGGTTCATCCTCGGCCCGCGCCTCGCGGAGCTCGCGGCCGCGGCCGGCGAGGACCGGCTGCTCGCCACGGCGGGCCCGGTGCTGACCCACCTCCGCGACGTCACGGGCGAGAGCGCACAGCTCTATCGCCGCCAGGGTGACATGCGGATCTGCGTGGCCGCGGCGGAACGCCTGTCCGGCCTGCGGGACACGGTCCCGGTCGGCTCCACGCTGACCATGAAGGCCGGCTCCTCGGCGCAGATCCTGATGGCCTGGGAGGAGCCCGAGCGGCTGCACCGGGGTCTGCAGGGCGCACGTTTCACGGCGACGGCCCTGTCGGGCGTACGGCGGCGCGGCTGGGCCCAGTCCATCGGCGAGCGCGAGCCGGGCGTCGCGTCCGTCTCCGCGCCCGTACGCGGCCCCTCCAACCGCGTGGTGGCCGCCGTCTCGGTCTCCGGTCCCATCGAGCGCCTGACCCGGCACCCGGGCCGGATGCACGCCCAGGCCGTCATCGACGCCGCGTCCCGCCTCTCCGAGGCCCTGCGCCGCACGGGCTGAGCCGGCACGGCCCGACGGAACACGGTCGCCCCGACGCCGCGGCACCGTGCTCCGCCGGGACCGGCGCAGGCGCGTCGATGCCCGCCCGCCGGGCGGCAGGCCAAACAGCTCGCTCCGTACGTCGAGTTGCCACCACCGGCAGGACCCGGACACGACGAAGGCCCTCCACCGAGGTGGAGGGCCTTCGTGTCGTACCCCCGACCGGATTCGAACCGGCGCTACCGCCTTGAGAGGGCGGCGTGCTAGGCCGCTACACAACGGGGGCGAGGATCTTACGTTTCCGCAGATCCGAGCTGGTCTACCTGGACTCGAACCAAGACTAACTGAACCAGAATCAGTCGTGCTGCCAATTACACCATAGACCAATGATGGTTTAGACCAGTCGTACCCCCGACCGGATTCGAACCGGCGCTACCGCCTTGAGAGGGCGGCGTGCTAGGCCGCTACACAACGGGGGCCCTAGCGATCTCGACTTGATCGAGATCAGTACCCCCGACCGGATTCGAACCGGCGCTACTGCCTTGAGAGGGCAGCGTGCTAGGCCGCTACACAACGGGGGCTTTGCAGATGAGCTCTGCGAGCTGGCCTACCTGGACTCGAACCAAGACTAACTGAACCAGAATCAGTCGTGCTGCCAATTACACCATAGGCCACTGGAACTCAAGCCCCTGAAGGGATCTCGTTCTAGTTCGCTCCCCCGGGTTCCGGCCTTTCGGCCCGCTCCCCGGCGGCGCAGGAAGAACATTACCCGAAGGTGGACGGGGCTCCAAAACGAGTATCGGAGCGGACCAGCGCGGGCAGTTCGGCGAGGGTCGAGATCCGGTGCGCCGAGACGGCGTCCACGTCCCTCGGGTACGCCCCGCCGCGGTCGATCCAGACGGACAGCAGTCCGGCCTCGGCGGCGCCCCGGCCGTCGATCTCCGGGTGGTCGCCCACGTACGCCACCTGGCCCGGGGGCAGGCCGAGGGCTTCGCAGGCCGCGAGGAAGGCGCCGGGGTCGGGCTTGGAGACGCCCAGCTCGGCGGCGCACAGCACGCTCTCGAAGCGGTCGAGGAGACCGAGGGTGCGCAGCTTGTGCTCCTGGACCGTGAGGCTGGAGTTCGAGAGCACGGCGTGCCGGTGGCTGGTGGCGAGGGCGTCCAGGGCGGGCAGCACGTCCGGGAAGAGCGCCCAGGCGGCCTCGTAGTGACCGATGTAACGCCGGAACCAGGCGTCCGCCTCGGCGTCGGACAGCTCCCGGCCGAGGAAGACCCGCACGCGGTCGCGGCGCTGTCCGTCGAAGGAGACCTCTCCCGCCGAGAAGCGGGCCCACTGCCGGTCGGTGATCTCCCGCCACCGCCCGAGCGCCTGCTCCGGGGTCGCGTACCCGGCGAGCAGCCCCTCGGCCGCCAGGTGGGCGCGCATGCCCTCGCGGTCGGCGGTCGTGTAGTCGAAGAGGGTGTCGTCGACGTCCCAGACGACGGCTCTGATCGTCATGACACCGACGGTAACCGGCGCACCGCCCTCCCGTCCGCCGGATGCCCACGACGGACGGGTGCGACGGACGCGCGCCACGGACGCGTGTACGACGAGGGGCGGCACCCGGGATCCCCGGGTGCCGCCCCTCGTCGTACGGCGTTCGCTACGCGGCCAGCTTCGCCAGCGCCGCGTCGACGCGGGCCAGCGTCTTCTCCTTGCCCAGGACCTCGAGGGACTCGAAGAGGGGCAGGCCGACGGTGCGGCCGGTGACGGCGACGCGGACCGGCGCCTGGGCCTTGCCGAGCTTGAGCCCGTGGGCCTCGCCGGCGGCCAGGACGGCCTCCTTCAGGGAGTCGGGGGACGTCCAGTCGGCCGCCTCCAGCTTCTCCCGGGCCGTGCGGAGCAGGGCGTCGGAGCCCTCCTTCATCGCCTTGGTCCAGCTCGCCTCGTCGAAGACCGGCTCCGGCAGGAACAGGAAGTCGACGTTCTCCGTGATCTCGGAGAGGACCTTCAGGCGGGTCTGCGCGTGCGGCGCGATGGCCTGCCACTTGGTCTCGTCGAAGTCCTCCGGCGCCCAGGTCGCGAAGGGGGCCCTGAGCCAGGGCGCGCAGCGCTCCGTGAAGTCCTTCACGTCGAGCATCCGGATGTGGTCGGCGTTGATCGCCTCGCACTTCTTCAGGTCGAAGCGCGCCGGGTTGGGGTTCACGTCCTTGATGTCGAAGGCCGCGACCATCTCCTCGATCGAGAAGATGTCCTGGTCGGCCGAGAGCGACCAGCCGAGCAGCGACAGGTAGTTGAGCAGGCCCTCGGGCAGGAAGCCGCGCTCGCGGTAGAGGTTGAGCGAGGACTGCGGGTCACGCTTGGAGAGCTTCTTGTTGCCCTCGCCCATCACGTAGGGCAGGTGGCCGAACGCGGGGGTCGACTTGGCGATGCCCAGCTCGGTGAGCGCCTTGTACAGGGCGATCTGCCGCGGGGTGGAGGAGAGCAGGTCCTCGCCGCGCAGGACGTGGGTGATCTCCATCAGCGCGTCGTCGACCGGGTTCACGAGCGTGTACAGCGGGGCGCCGTTGGCGCGGACGATGCCGTAGTCCGGCACGTTCTCCGGGAGGTACGTGATCTCGCCGCGGACCAGGTCGTCGAAGGTGATCGTCTCGTCGGGCATGCGGAAGCGGACGATCGGGGAGCGGCCCTGGGCCTGGTACTCCTCGACCTGCGCCTCGGTCAGGTCGCGGCAGTGCCCGTCGTAGCCGGACGGCTTGCCGGCGGCGCGGGCGGCCTCGCGACGGGTGTCCAGCTCCTCCTGGGAGCAGTAGCAGCGGTAGGCGTGGCCGGCGTCGAGGAGCTTCTGAGCGACGTCCTTGTACAGGTCCATGCGCTGCGACTGCCGGTACGGCGCGTGCGGGCCGCCGACCTCGGGGCCCTCGTCCCAGTCGAAGCCCAGCCAGCGCATCGAGTCGAGGAGCTGGTTGTACGACTCCTCGGAGTCACGGGCCGCGTCGGTGTCCTCGATGCGGAAGACCAGGGTGCCCTGGTGGTGGCGGGCGAACGCCCAGTTGAACAGGGCGGTGCGGACCAGACCCACGTGGGGGTTACCGGTGGGCGAGGGGCAGAAACGGACGCGTACTGGGGAGCCGGATGCGCTAGCCACGCTTGACAACCTTGTTGGTGAGAGTGCCGATGCCTTCGATGGTGACGGCGACCTCGTCGCCGACGTTCAGGGGGCCGACCCCCGCGGGGGTGCCGGTGAGGATGACGTCGCCGGGCAGCAGGGTCATGGCCTCGGAGATGTTGACGATCAGGTCCTCGATGGGGTGGGTCATCTCGCTGGTGCGGCCGAGCTGGCGCTGGTCACCGTTGACGGTGAGCTGGACGGTCAGGTCGTTCGCCCGGTCGAGGTCCAGGCCGGTCTCCACCCAGGGGCCCAGCGGGCAGGAGGTGTCGAAGCCCTTGGCCCGCGCCCACTGCTTCTCCCGCTTCTGCACGTCGCGGGCGGTGACGTCGTTGGCGCAGGTGTAGCCGAAGACCACGTCCTTGACGCGCTCGCGCGGGACCTCGCGGCACATGCGGCCGATGACGACGGCCAGCTCGGCCTCGTGGTGCAGTTCCTGCGAGAAGGCCGGGTACTGGATCTCGTCGCCGGGCCCGATGACCGAGGTGGAGGGCTTGAAGAAGGCGAAGGGGGCGTCGGGCACCTCGTTGCCCAGCTCCCTGGCGTGCTCGGCGTAGTTGCGGCCGAACGCCACGACCTTGTTGGGGAGCACCGGAGGCAGCAGCCTGACCTTGCTCAGCGGCACCTTCGTCCCGGACAGCTCGAAGTCCGCGAACGGGATGCCCTTGATGATGTCGAGGACGAGTTCGTCCTGCTTGTCGCCCTCGACCGCGCCGAAGGCGACGTTCCCGTCGATGGAGAACCTGGCGATGCGCACGGGATCCTTGCGCCTCTCACTGAGAACCGGCGTACTGACGCCCCAGGTTAACCGGTCGGGCCGCCCGGCGTTCGGGCAGTACGGCGTGGCGACCGCGTCTTTTCCGCACCGGAAACCGGCGTACCGGAATTTCGAATTCCGCGAGTTTCCCGCCCGGGGCATTCAGCGCGCTCCCCCCTTTCCGTGGCCGGAAGCGCTATTGATCGGGCTGGATCAGGACCCTAGGATCCCCCACGGAAAACCACCGACTTTCCAACGGGGAGAGGACCTCATGAAGGCGTCCCGAAAGCTCTGCTCGCTCGCCGCCGTCATTCCGGCAGCCGTCGTCGCGGTACTGAGCACGGCTCCCCTGGCGCACGCCGACGCCGGCCCCTACTGCCTGAACGAGGAGAAGAACTGCGGAATCTTCTTCTACAACAGCGGCCGGACGGGTTCCTTCACCGCATTCCGCGGCACCGACGTGCCGAACCTCGCCGGGTACACCTTCCTGACCTCCGGCGCCGGCAAGGGCCGGCCGGTCAAGAACAACGCGGCCTCCTTCAACAACCTGAGCGTCGACAGCATCGCCACGGTCTTCTACAACAGCGGCTACTCGGGCGCCTGCGACACGTTCGCCCCGCTCACCGCCACGGACCGGCTGCACAACACGTACAACGAGAACGCCTCGCTGGCGTTCGCCCGCGGCGGCACCAGCTGCTACAAGTGGAACTGAGCCGCCGCCGACGTGCGGCGGCGCGCCCCGCGGCGCCCGCCGCACTGCTGGCACTGCTGGCGCTCCTGGCGGGCTGCGCCTCCCCCGGACCGTCCTCCCCGGGGCCACCCTCCCCGGGTCCGGCCGGCACCCGCGCGGCGGCGGCCGCGCCCGCCCCTTCCGGACCGGGCGGGAGCGACTACACCTACCGGCTCCCCCTCGCGGCCTACAGCTACAGCGACGCGGAGTACGCGGTCATCGAGTCCGCGCAGCGGATTCTGGCCCGCGACTGCATGAAAGGTTTCGGGCTTTCCTACCGGCCCGTGCGGAAATCCGCCTCCGGTGCGATCTCGGACCGCCGGTACGGAATATCCGACATGGCCGTCGCGGCGCGCTACGGATATCACCTGCCGCCGCAACCGCGGGACCCCGCGCCGGAACTCGACGCGGAGCAGCGCGACGTGCTCTACGGGAAAAAGTCCGCATTCCACGGAAAGGCGGTGCCGGACGCGGGTTGTCTGGGTTCGGCCGTGCGGAAGCTGGCGGAACCGTACGCGTATCCGGCGGGCGTCACGGCGGCGAGCACGATCTCGGCGGAGGGATTCCGCGCCTCGATGCGGGACCGTGGCGTCAGGGCGCTGTTCGCCCGCTGGTCCGCCTGTATGAAGGAGAAGGGGTACCGCTACGCCTCGCCGCTGGCCCCGTTCCGCGACCCCGCGTTCACGGAAGGCCGGGTGACCGCCCGGGAGAGGCGGACGGCGACCGCCGACATGGCGTGCAAGGAACGGACGGGCCTGCTGGAATCGTGGCTGAAGGCCGAGGCCGGGATTCAGCGCGGGATGATCCGGAAGCGGCTCACGGTGCTGCGCCGGCTGCGGGACCTGCACCGGCACAAAGTGAGCGTGGCCCGAAGGATCGTCTCGGGGACGTGACCTCCGGACCGCGCTCGACGGTGAGGGGCGCGCTCGGCTACGCGCCGACCGCCACGCCTTCCGGGACCTCCATCAGGACGGTGCGGCGGGGGTTGGCCGTCTGGGCGGGCAGGTCGACGGAGTGCTCCGGCAGCTCGGGCGTCTGCAGGTCGTCGGCGTCCTCGAGGTGCGCCAGCGTCGTGCGCCGCGGGTTGGCTATCGTGCGGAACATCATCGTCGTCTTCACCGTTGTCGTCCTGTTGGTCGAGACAGAGTGCTTCATCCTGTAAAGCGTCAGGCTAAACATCCGATTCCCCGCCGCAGACGTGAACTTCCCATGATCTGCATGTGAGTTTGCTCACGAGCGAGGGGGCAAATCGGTCAATTCCGGCCGACAACTCTCTCCAGCGAAACGGACATTGACCCCCTGAAGCTTCCATTCCGCTCCTGATCATGGCGACTCAGACACCGGACGTCGGACGACGACTCGCAGGGGTACGCCCGTTTCGCGGGGAATCGCCCTCCACGGGTGGTGACACACGACTCACTGCGTGTCACGGAGGTCACAGCTCGGGACACGGCCCTTGTTGGAGATCCTGCACTGTGCTGGAATTCCACGGACCGCCGCGGGATCGAGCCGGCGCGCAGGGGGCGCAACTCAGCGCCGAGTGGCGGCGAGATAGGGGGAGCCTGCGCCGGTCACTCAAGACCACCCGGAGGGCGCATTCAGGGCGCTCTCCAATACGCCGACACCGTGTCCCTCCGTTCAACCGGAGGGGCGCCTGGTCCAGAGGTTGCGACGCTAGTGCAGGGACGTTTCAAGAGGGATGGCAGCGCTTCGGCGGAGCCGGAGTCGCACGACGGGACTGGCCCGATGAAGGGCAGCTCCTCGCCCCAGCACGCCCAGAACCCGGGCTCGGCGCAGGCCGGTGACGGCGGTGAGCGCCCCGGGCGCTCCGGCGTCTCGGCCCTGACGGGTCCGCCGGGCTCCACGAAGAACAAGACCACGAACCCGACGCCGGACGTGCAGCCCCCCAAGGCCCCGACCGGCCCCGGCTCACGCATGGCCCTGCGCAACTGGCGCATCTCCACGCGTCTGGTCTCGCTGCTCGCGCTCCCGGTCGTCGCGGCGACCTCGCTGGGCGCGCTGCGCATCGACCAGAACGTGACCGACATCCAGCAGCTCGACAACATGAAGCTGCTGACGGACATGACCAAGCAGGCCACCGAACTGGCCATGGCGCTGCAGGACGAGCGTGACCAGTCCGCCGGCCCCCTGGCGCACGGCGCGACGGCGACCTACGAGGTCAAGGGCTTCGAGGACAAGACCGACCGGGCCCGCGAGAACTTCCTCAACGCCTCCGAGCAGATCGACGAGGCCAGCAAGAACGGCAACCTCCAGGGCGTCCGCGACACCCTGGTGGGCCTCGCCAACCAGCTGAGCGACCTGTCCAAGATCCGCCGGACCGCCTACCAGTCGAAGAACAACTCGACGCAGACGGTCGAGGCCTACCACCGGCTGATCACCCAGCTGATCGACCTCTCGCAGTCCATGGCGGAGGCGTCCAGCAACCCGGAGATGATCTCCCGCACCCGTGCCCTGGCGGCGTTCTCCACCGCCAAGGAGTACGCCTCGGTGCAGCGCGCCGTCATCGCGGCCGCCCTCACCTCCAGCAACACCTCCAAGGGCCACCTCTCGGACAACGACCGCCTCTACGGCCAGTCGGCGTACGAGAGCGAGAACTCCCAGATCGCGATCTTCCGGAAGATCTACAGCAACCAGAACCCGGACGCGCTGCTCAAGCCGATCGAGGAGAACAACCCGACCATCCAGGCCGCGGACCTCTACGCCAAGCGGACCTTCGAGTCCCGCGACGGCCTCGACGGTCTGCCGGCGCGGTCCTACCGCGACTGGGTGGACGACAGCACCTCCAAGATCCAGCAGATGAAGAACATCGAGCACACGCTGCTCGAGGACATGGAGCAGAAGGCCCGCGAGCTGAAGTCGTCCAAGGAACAGGACGCGATCATCTCCGGTGTCCTGATCCTGATCGTCCTCGGCATCTCGCTCGTCGGCGCGTTCGTCGTGGCCCGGTCCATGATCCGCTCGCTGCGCCGGCTGCAGGACACCGCCACCAAGGTCGCCCAGGACCGTCTGCCCGAGCTGGTCAAGCAGCTCTCCGAGTCCGACCCGCAGGACGTCGACACGTCCGTGCAGTCGGTCGGTGTGCACTCCCGGGACGAGATCGGCCAGGTGGCCGCGGCCTTCGACGACGTGCACCGCGAGGCGGTCCGCCTCGCCGCCGAGCAGGCCCTGCTGCGGGGCAACGTCAACGCGATGTTCACCAACCTCTCGCGCCGCTCCCAGGGCCTCATCCAGCGCCAGCTCTCGCTCATCTCCGAGCTGGAGTCCCGCGAGGCCGACCCGGACCAGCTCTCCTCGCTGTTCAAGCTCGACCACCTCGCGACCCGCATGCGCCGTAACGGTGAGAACCTCCTCGTCCTCGCCGGTGAAGAGCCCGGCCGCCGCTGGACCCGCCCGGTCCCGCTGGTCGACGTGCTCCGCGCCGCCGCGTCCGAGGTGGAGCAGTACGAGCGCATCGAACTGGCCGCCGTGCCGACGACCGAGGTCGCCGGCCGCGTGGTCAACGACCTCGTGCACCTGCTCGCCGAGCTGCTCGAGAACGCGACCTCCTTCTCCTCGCCGCAGACCAAGGTCAAGGTCACCGGTCACGCGCTGCCCGACGGCCGTGTGCTGATCGAGATCCACGACACCGGTATCGGCCTCTCCCCCGAGGACCTCGCGGCGATCAACGAGCGGCTCGCCTCGCCGCCCACCGTGGACGTCTCGGTGTCCCGCCGCATGGGTCTGTTCGTGGTCGGTCGTCTGTCGCAGCGTCACGGCATCCGCATCCAGCTCCGCCCGTCCGACTCCGGTGGTACGACCGCGCTGGTCATGCTGCCGGTGGACGTCGCCCAGGGCGGCAAGAAGCCCGCTCCCGGCAAGCCCGGCGCGCCCGGCCCGACCGGTGGCCCGGCCGCCGCGCAGGCCGCGGCCGGTGTCGCGGCCGCCCGTCGCAACAACGGCAACAACGGCGCGGGCGGTCCCGCGGGTGCCCCCGGTGGCGCCC
>NZ_JARAUO010000072.1:0-23367 GCF_033792105.1 Streptomyces sp. WI03-4A | reverse complement strand
TTACATTCCGAACCCGGAAGCTAAGCCTCACAGCGCCGATGGTACTGCAGGGGGGACCCTGTGGGAGAGTAGGACACCGCCGAACAAATTTTGAGAAAGAGCCCCAACTCCGGGTATATCCCGCGAGTTGGGGCTCTTTCGCGTTTCCGCGTCCTTTTCGGCCGGCCGCTAGAACGTCACCTCCGCCGTGTTCACGATCCCGCCCCGGCGGCCTGGGGCCCGCTGCCCCTCCCAGTACAGGTTGGTGTGGGCGATCACCTGGGCCGGGGCGGGAGCGCCGTACTCGGTCAGGTCCTCCGTGGTGTGGGCGTCGGCGACCAGCGTCGCGTCGTAGCCGCGGGCGATGGCTCCGTGCAGCGTCGAGCGGACGCACATGTCCGTCTGGGCGCCCGCGACGACGAGCAGGCCCACCTTCCGCTCGGCCAGCACGGCCTCCAGGTCGGTGTCCTCGAAGGAGTCCCGGTACGTCTTGTGGACCAGGGGCTCGTCGTCCTGGCGCTTCAGCTCCGGCACGTACTCCCAGGGCTCGGTGTCCCGGGGCAGTGACGCGTCGGAGTGCTGGACCCAGACGACCGGGACGTTCGCCGAGCGGGCCCTGCCGACCAGGGCGTCGATGTTGGCGATGACGCCGTCGCGGTCGTGGGCGTCCGCCACGACGCCGTTCTGGACGTCGATGATGAGCAGTGCGGTGTGAGGGCGATCGGTGAGCGTGGTCATGCGCCCACCGTAGGGGCCGCCACTGACAACCGGAGCCACGGGGGCTTATATGGGATGAGCCGTCGCCGGAGCGCCGCTACCGTGACGGCATGAGCATTCCGAGCGGCGAAGACCACGTCGTCCGTCCGATACGCCCCGGCGAGTGGGCCGCCATGAAGCAGCTCCGGCTGGACGCGCTGCGTGACCCGGCCGCGCCCATGGCGTTCCTCGAGACCTACGAGGACGCCGTGGGCCGGCCGGACTCGTTCTACCGGGAGCGGGCCCAGCGGTCCGCGGAAGAGCCCAGCGCGGCCCGGCAGTTCATCGCCGAGGCGCCGGACGGCACCTGGGCCGGTTCCGTCACCGTCCTCATCGAGGAGGCCGGCACCCAGGACTGGGCCGGGTATCCGGTGGAGTGCCGGCAGGGGCACGTGGTCGGGGTGTACGTACGGCCCGAACAGCGCGGGACCGGGCTGGTCAAGGCGCTGTTCGACGCCGGTGTCACCTGGGCCTGGGAGCGCGGTGCCGAGCGGGTACGGCTGCTGGTGCACGAGGCCAACGCCCGGGCCCAGGGTGCGTACCGCAAGGCCGGGTTCGTGCCGAGCGGCGTCTCCGTGTCCTTCGTGAAGGACGAGACCGAGAAGGAGCTGGAGTTCGTTCTCGACCGGCGGCCCTAGCGCGGCCCGGCCTGGACCGGCAGCTCCTGGTGCGGCCAGCGGGCCCGGGCCTGCTCGCGGGAGCGGAGCAGCGCGAGCGTGGGCAGGCCCTGCGCGGCTCCGCCGGCGAGCAGGTCGGGCAGTTGCGGCAGGGGCGCCACGGCCGCGACGTCGTCCAGGACCAGGGTCAGTGGTGGGTCGAGCCGACCGGAGGATGACCGTTCGGCCATGTGCCGGCCGCGCTCGACCACGCTGGAGACGAGGGCCGTCAGGAGGGGCATCGCGCCCGGGTTGGTCCTGGGGTCCTCGATGGATTCACCGACCACATAAAGCGTGCCCCCTTCGTGGACGAAGGAATCCAAGGCGAGGGCATCAGTTCGGTTTGGTGTGCAAGCCTCGCGGATGTTGACCGTGGAGAGGGCGGCCAGCGCCCGGCTGGTCAACTCCTGAGCCACGTCCCGGCGTTCCGGGTACGCGGTGAGGGCCGCCTCCAGCTCGCCGGCGGCGCCCGGAGCGGCCTTGGGGTGCGTCCGGAGGGTGCGTACGGCGTCCTGCACCTGGAGGCCCTGGGACCAGCGGTGGACGTGGCGGACGGTGCGGGACTCCAGGGCGGCGGCGTGCAGGTAGCTTCGCAGCAGCGTTATCGCGGTGTCGGTGACCGCCTGGTCGATCCTGGCGGTCGGCTGGACGGGGGCGAGGAGGGCCTTGGCCCGGTCCACGGCCGTCTGCTTGTCCTGGCAGCCGGCCGTCGGGGACCAGTGCAGCCGGGCCGGGGTGTCGCAGCGGTGGGCGGGGTCGTAGAGCAGGGTGGGGCCGAGCTTGGCCCGGGCGTCCTTGGTGTCCTGCCAGAGGGCCGGGTTCGAGGTGACGACGAGGGCGGGGCCCTCCGCGTCGCGGACGGCCTGCACCGCGGCCGTGTGGCGGCCCGCCGGTGGTCCGTAGAGCACCGCGGCCTCGGGGCGGTCGCTCTCCCAGCCGCCGGGCCGACCGGGGTCGGCGGGTACCCGCTCCACCGGCACCGCCGGCTGTGCGGCCTCCGTCTGCTCCAAGGGTGCCGTCTGCTCCGTCTGCTCCGTCTGCTCCACGGGCGCCGCCGCCGGTCCCGGCCGTGGCTCCGGCGCCGGCTGTGGCTCGGTGCGCGGCTCGGGGACCTCGTACGGCTGTGGCTGTGCGGCCGGTGCCACTGCCTGCCCTCGTCCCTGTGCCGCGCCCCGGTCGAACGCCCGGCGCACCCGGCCGGCACGCCACCGGGCGACCGTGCCCATCACGAACAGCGTCAGGACGAGGAGGATCATCAGCTGGCCGATGAGCAGGCCCCAGAACAGGCCCCAGCCGGAGAGCTGGGCGGTGGGGGTGTCCGGCCAGGCGCCGGCGAGGTCGTGCGGCCGGCCGATGAGGTGGCGCATCGCCAGCGGGGTGCGGGTGAAGGTGACGCCGTCGGGCCAGTCCCCCCGGGAGAACAGGCCCGACAGACCGGTGGCCGTCCACACCAGCACCGTCATGCCGACGAGGAAGGCGAGTATGCCGATCAGCAGGCCGTCGGGGATGCCGCCCTGCCCGGCCCGGCGGGGGTCGCGACGCTCGTCACGGCGGTCGTCCGGTCTCACGTGCCTTCTCCCCCTACGCCACCGTCGATTCGGAGTCGCCCAGGTGCTGCTCCACGAAGGCCGCCGCCCGTTGCTCGGCCTCCAGCTCGGCCGCGCGCAGGGCGTCGTCGGCTGCCAGGTCGCTGGAGGACTCGGTCATGGCGCGGTCGGTGAACACCAGCGGCCGTTCCGTCTCCGTGACCAGGTGCTTGACCACCTGCACGTTGCCGTTGACGTCCCAGACGGCGATGCCGGGGGTCAGGGTGGGAATGATCTCCACCGCCCAGCGCGGCAGGCCGAGGACCCGGCCGGTCGCTCTGGCCTCGTCCGCCTTCTGGGCGTAGATCGTCCTCGTCGAGGCCATCTTGAGGATCGCCGCCGCCTCCTTCGCGGCCGCTCCGTCCACCACATCCGACAGGTGGTGGACGACGGCGACGAAGGACAGGCCGAGGCGCCGGCCGAACTTCAGCAGCCGCTGGAACAGCTGGGCCACGAACGGGCTGTTGATGATGTGCCAGGCTTCCTCGACCAGGAAGATGCGCTTCTTGCGGTCGGGGCGGATCCAGGTGTGCTCCAGCCACACGCCGACGATCGCCATCAGGATCGGCATGGCGATGGAGTTGCGGTCGATGTGGGAGAGGTCGAAGACGATGAGCGGGGCGTCGAGGTCGATGCCGACCGTGGTGGGGCCGTCGAACATGCCCCGCAGGTCACCGTCGACCAACCGGTCGAGGACCAGGGCGACGTCGAGGCCCCAGGCCCGTACGTCGTCTATGGCGACGTTCATCGCCTCCGCCGACTCCGGTTCGGGGTGGCGCAGCTGCTCCACGATGTCGGTGAGCACCGGCTGGCGGTCCAGGATGGACTCGTTGACGAAGGAGTGGGCGACCTTGAGGGCGAAGCCCGAGCGCTCGTCCAGGCCGTGCCCCATCGCGACCTCGATGATGGTGCGCAGCAGGGCGAGCTGACCGGTGGTGGTGATCGACGGGTCCAGCGGGTTCAGGCGGATGCCGTGGTTCAGGGCGGCCGTCGGGTCGAGGCGGATGGGAGTTATCCCCAGCTCCTCCGCGATGAGGTTCCACTCGCCCACGCCGTCCTCGCCCTGGGCGTCCAGGACGACGACCTGGCGGTCCTTGAAGCGCAGCTGCCGCAGGACGTAGGTCTTCTCCAGCGCCGACTTGCCGTTGCCGGACTCGCCGAGGACCAGCCAGTGCGGGGCCGGGAGCTGCTGGCCGTAGAGCTGGAAGGGGTCGTAGATGTAGCCCTTCCCGGAGTAGACCTCGCGGCCGATGATGACGCCGGAGTCGCCGAGGCCGGGCGCGGCGGTGGGCAGGTAGACCGCCTGGGCCTGGCCGGTGGAGGTGCGCACCGGCAGCCGGGTCGTCTCGACCTTCCCGAACAGGAAGGACGTGAAGGCGTCCGTGAGGACGGACAGCGGGTCCCGCATCAGCGCATCAGCCCCTACCGTCGAATGCCGGTGGCGAAGGGAAGTGTGTTCACGAACGCCCGGTGGTGCTCGCGGTCGCACCACTCCAGCTTCAGGTACGACTTTCCGGCGGACGCCCTTATCGTCCGCTTGTCGCGGTTGAGGGACTCAGGGGAGCGGGAGGAGACGGTGATGTAGCCGACCAGGTTGACGCCGGCCGCGCCGCTGGCGAGGTCCTCGCCGCGCTGGTCGAGCCGGTTGTGGGCGGCGATGTCGCGCGGGTCGACGGTGCGGTTCATCTTGGCGGCGCGGGAGGCCTCGGCCTCGTCGTTGGTCTTCTCGGTCAGCATGCGTTCGATGGCTACCTCGGTGGGCTCCAGATCCATCGTGACGGCGACCGTTCGGATGACGTCCGGGGTGTGGACGAGCAGTGGTGCGAGGAAGTTGACGCCGACGGGGGTCATCGGCCACTCCTTGACCCAGGCGGTGGCGTGGCACCAGGGGGCGCGGGTGGCGGACTCGCGGGTCTTGGCCTGGAGGTAGGTGGGCTCCATGGCGTCCAGCTCGGCCGGCCAGGCGTTGCGCTTGCTCATCGCCTGGATGTGGTCGATGGGGTGGTCGGGGTCGTACATGGAGTGGATGAGGGAGGCCAGCCTGCCCTGCCCGAGGGGCTGGCGGACGCGGATGTCGGCCTCCTGGAGGCGCGAGCAGATGTCGGTCAGCTCGCGGGCCATGACCACGGCGAGACCGGCGTCCCGGTCCAGCTTGCGCCCGGACTGCGGCCGGGCGGCCCGTGCCATGGCCTGGGCCTCGGCGGCCAGTTCGCGGGTGTAGTGCATGCAGGCGACGAGGTAGGCGCGGTGCTGCTCGCTGCTGGTGGAGACCATGGACTGGAGCTGGTCGTAGGACTCGGACAGCCAGTACGGGGCCTTGTCGTCGCCGCGGACGGCGACGTCCTTGGCGTGGGCGTCGGGGTCGGCGGGCAGGGTGCGGGCGAGCATCTGCAGCCGGGTGACGAACCCGTCCCCGTTGGCGACGTGCTTGAGCAGGGTGCCGAAGCGGTCGACGAGGGTTTCCTGGTCCTCGGAGTCGCGCAGACCGACGCCGGGTCCCTCGATCTCGATGCAGGCGGTGACCGTCCTGCGGTCGGCGTGCAGCAGTACGGCGATCTCGTCGGGGCCGAAGGGCGCGGCGAGCCAGTTGATCCTGCCGATGCCCGGCGGCGGGCCGATCTCCACCTCCCGCCCGTCGAGCCGGGTGCCGGCCTCCATAACGGTGGAGCGGTAGGCGGCGCCGCGCTTGACGGTGCGCTTGTAGGAGCGGTTGACCTCGAACCACTTGTAGAAGGTGCGGCGCTTGTACGGCACGTAGACCGCGGCGAGCGCGAGCAGCGGGAAGCCCGTCAGCAGCACGATGCGCAGGGACAGGACCGGGACGAGGAGGCCGCACATCATGCCGAGGAACGCGCCGGCGACGATCAGCGCGATCTCTCCGGACTCACGGTTCCTGCCGATGATCGCGTTCGGCCGGGCGCGGCCGATCAGATACGTACGGCGGGGCGTGACCGGATGGGACAGGTGGGACTCGGTCGTCAACGCCCTTCACCTCCCGAGCGGTTGCTGTTGCGGGTGTTACTGGCGTGCGGGGTGTTGGCCGGGCTGGACGCGCGCGGCGCGGGTGCGGCGGAGGGGACCGCTCCACCGCCGCCCTGGGAGCCGCGGCTGCTGTGCGCCGCGACGCCGCCGGAGGCGGGGTTGGCGGGGCGGGCGGCACTGGAGCCGCCGCCCCCTCCGTTGTTGTCGGCGCGGGAGCTGTGGGTCTTGATGCCCTGGGCGACCAGGGTGGCCGGCGAGCTGATGACGGCGGCGGCCTTGCTCTCGGCGCCTTGCATCATGCGGTTGTTGCGGGAGCCGGCGATCTCGTCGCCGAAGCCGGGTACGAAGCGGTAGATCATCGCGCTGGCGAAGATGGCGAGCAGGATGATGGCGAGGCCGGAGACGACGGCGGAGAAGGCGTCCGGGCCGCTGTCGCCGGAGAGCGCGCCCGCGAGGCCGAGCACGATGACGATCACCGGTTTGACCAGGATGACGGCGATCATGATGCCGGCCCAGCGGCGGACGTGGCCCCACAGGTTCTTGTCCACGAGGCCGGCGTAGACGACGGTGCCGAGGAGGGCGCCGACGTAGAGCAGGGCGGCGCGGATGACCAGTTCGAGCCAGAGGACGCCGGCGGCGAGGATGCTGACCAGGGAGACGACGATCAGCATGATCGGTCCGCCGCCGATGTCGTTGCCTTTGCCGAGGGCGCCGGAGAAGGTGCCGAAGAACGTGTTCGTCTGGTCGCCGGTCGCCTTGGCGAGGACGTCCGTGACGCCGTCCGTCGCGGAGACGACGGTGTAGAGGATCAGCGGGGTGAAGGCGGAGGCGAGCACGGTCAGCCAGAGGAAGCCGACGGCCTCGGAGATGGCGGTGGTGAGGGGGACCCCGCGGACGGCCCGCTTGGCGACGGCCAGCAGCCACAGCAGGAGCGTGAGGATCGTGGACGCGGCGAACACGACGGCGTACTGCTGGAGGAACTTGGTGTTCGTGAAGTCGACGTTCGCGGTCTCCTTCACGGCGTCGCTGAGCTTCCCGATGGTCCAGGAGGCGGCGTCGGCACAGCCCTTGGCCAGGGAGGCGAGGGGGTCGAGCGTGGAGCCGAGGGGATTGTCGGGGGAGAGGCTGGAGGAGCCGCCGCTCTTGGATCCGTTGTCCTTCTCGCAGAACTGGCGTGCGGCACCGTGGATCAGGTCGCAGGGGTCGTTGCTCTTCGACGGCGAGGGTGTGGGCGCGGCCAGGGCCCGTGTGGCCGTGAGGACCGCTGCCGTCTGGACGGCCGTGACGGCGGCTGCCAGGGTGAGTACGCGCCGGTTAGCGGGCATAGGTGAACCCTCCGTACTCTTCGACGGCCTTCGACATCTCGTCCGAGCTGGAGGCCTTGTCGTCGCCGGGGACGGGCGCCGGGCCTTCTTTCTGGGAGTGCGTGATGATCTTCCAGTCGTTCGCGGTCCACTCGAGTTTCATCGTGATGGTGAACCAGCTGTTGGTGACCGGGTTGGTGGACTTGTCGCCTGCGAGTCCGAGGAGTCCGCTGCACCAGACCTCGACCGTGGCGGTGTCATTGGTCGCCTCGGTGACCTTGGTGCCGATCGGGCTCGTGCGTGAGACGAACGTGTAGCCCTGCGGGGCCGCGCCGTCCTTGCTCAAGCCGAGGCTCTGGTTGAAGGCGGGTGTGTACGCCTTGTCCATCGCCGCGACCGAACTCGTGACGTGCGAGGGAGACATGACGGCCTGCAGGACGAAGTCACGGCTGGCCTTGTTGAACATCTCGGCGGAACCCAGCGCCACCGCGTAGTTAGCGGCAGCGCTCTGTGCGCCCTGTTCCGTGTGGGCGAAGCCCGAGGGGATCGTGGCTGTCTTTGTCTGGACCGGGCGGGTCCCGCTCGCCCCCGTCGCCGCGGCCTTCGGCTGGTCCTTCTTGGGGGAGTCGCCCGACGAGGAGTCGTCCCCCCGGTTCGCGAAGGCGATCGCGGCGATGAGCAGGACGACCACGCCGACCACCGTGACCAGGCCCCGGGAGGAGGAGCGGCCGGTTCTGCGGGGCGCGCCGCCGTAGGGGTCACCGCCGGGCAGGCGGGTGCGGGTCTGGCCCGTCTCGGTGTACCCCTGCTCGTCTGTGGGACTCATGCCGCGTACGCCCCCTCCACGTCGTAGACATACGACGGTAGCCGTGCTGGTTCCCGCGCGGGCGCGGTGTGGTGACTCGACATCAGGGAAACGCAACCTCAGCCGGTGGGCACGACGGGTGGGTGGGTGGAGGGGGACGGCCGGGCGCGCCCGGGGCGGCAGGGGGGGTCAGACCGCCATGCCGTACACGATCGTGAACAGGGTGCCCAGTGATCCGATGATGAAGACCCCGGTGAGGCCGGCGATGATCAGGCCCTTGCCCTGTTCCGCGCTGAAGGTGTCCCGCAGGGCGGTGGCGCCGATCCGCTGTTTGGCCGCGCCCCAGACCGCGATGCCGAGGCAGAGCAGGATGGCGACGGCCATCACCACCTCGATCATCACCTTGGCCTCGTTGCCCAGGCTGCCGAACGGGCCCCAGTCCGGAGCGATCCCGCCGATGATGGTGTTGATGTCTCCCTTGTCGGCTGCAAAGAGCATGTAAGTCACCGCCCCTGGTGGGTAGTTCCACGTGGCCCCTGCGGTGTGCAGAGGTCAGGCCTCATTCTCGCCGACAACCCGGCTGTCGTATGTCGACTTGACGTCATTGACTGGCGGGTTTCGTACGAATGACCCGTACGGTCACTCTGTGTATCACGGCAGGTCACGCCGGGCAACGAGGTCGGTGCGGAACCTGTGGTGTGGTTCCGTCGTTGACCTTCTTCGGCCTTCTTCACGGCCTGGGGCGATATTTCCGAGGGCCGGTCGGGTGAGGTGTCGAGACGATGTTCTCACGGCCGGGGGTGACGGCCGGGGCCGCTCCGGGGGACGGCGCGGTGCTGCGCGGGCCCGGCGGCCGTCGGGATGGTTCTCAGGAAAATCTCAGTGAAGTCGGGACGGGATTCTCACCTTCGTGGGGGAAAGTGACGCCTGATGAAGCGCTTCGCACGCATCTGGCCCCCCTCGCGGCCCGCCCTGGGCTGCGCGGTCATCACGCTCGCCCTGACCTCCGCGTCCGTGGCCTCGGCCGACGACGGGCCCGGGCCGTTCGGGGTCACCGCCGAGACGGCCATGACGCGGCACACCGTCCGGGTCGGCGCGCTGTTCGGAGCGGACCGGGCCGACCGGCTGTCCGGCGGGCACTTCTGCACCGCCTCCGTCGTCCACAGCCCCGGGCGCGACCTGATCGTCACCGCCGCGCACTGCGTCGACGGCAACGACGGCGACCTGGTCTTCGCGCCGGGGTACCGGGACGGGCAGGCGCCCTACGGGGTGTGGAAGGTCGGCAGGCGGTTCCTGCCCGACGGGTGGGCCAAGGGGCAGGACGAGGACAGCGACATCGCCTTCGCGACGGTCGGGGAGCTGGACGGGCGGCGGGTGGAGGACGTGGTCGGCGGGAACAGGTTCGCCCCCGGCACGGCCACCGGAGCCACCGCCGTGACCGTCACCGGCTACCCGGACGCCCGCGAGGTGCCGATCAGCTGCACCAACAAGCCGGTCCCGCACAGTGACACCCAGCAGCGGATCGACTGTCCCGAGTTCACCGGCGGCACCAGCGGCAGCCCGTGGGTGAACGGCGACCGGCAGGTCGTCGGCGTGCTCGGCGGGCACGAGCAGGGCGGCTCCACCGCGGACACCTCGTACAGCGTGGTGCTCGGCAAGGAGGCCGCCGAGCTGTACAAGGACGCCACGGCCCGCTCCTGAACCCGGCTCCCGCCAGGGCGGGACGTTCCCTTGGCCGAAGGACGCCCACTGCTCCGAACGGGTGATTGGCCGGCGCCCCGACGGGACAGATTCCGACCAGCGCCGGATGCGGCCGGCTCCGGGACCGGCGGCCGTAGACTGACCCCGGCGTACTCCCGGGCGGTGAGGGGCGGTTGACGGTGCGTAAGGCATGGATCGCGGTTGCCGCCGCCGTCGGCGGTGCGCTCGCGTTCGTGATGCTGCTCGTCGTGGGTGTGTACGTCGTCGCCGGGAACCTGGTCAACAGCGTCACCACGGGCAGCCGCGGGCTCGCCAAGGGAGCCGTGCCGGCCGCCTACAAGCCGCTCGTGCAGCGGTGGGGCAACCTGTGCCCGGCGCTCAGCCCGGCCCTGCTCGCCGCGCAGTTGTACCAGGAGAGCGGCTGGAACCCGACCGTCGTCAGCCCCGCCGACGCGCGCGGCATCGCCCAGTTCATCCCCGGCACCTGGGCGACCCACGGCATCGACGGCAACGGCGACGGCAAGCGGGACATCTGGGACCCCGCCGACGCGATCCCGTCGGCCGCCTCGTACGACTGCGAACTGGCCAAGTACGTCAAGGACGTTCCGGGGAACGTCTCCGACAACATGCTCGCGGCCTACAACGCGGGTGCCTACCGGGTCATCAGGTCCGGCGGGGTGCCGGGCATCAGCGAGACGCAGAACTACGTCAAGCGGATCCGCAGTCTGGAGAAGTCCTTCGCCGCGCCGGTCCGCCGGCTCGACCCCACCCGGCAGGCGGCGGGCGCCATCGCCTTCGCGCAGAGCAAGCTCGGCACGCCCTACCTCTGGGGCGGCAACGGCACCGCCGACCAGGGCGGGCGCTTCGACTGCTCGGGCCTGACCAAGGCCGCTTACGACAAGGTGGGCATCGGCCTGCCCCGGGTCGCCAACGACCAGTACAACGCGGGCGCGCACCCCTCGCGCGATCAACTGCTCCCCGGTGACCTGGTGTTCTTCTCCGACGACCTCACCGACTCGCGGGCCATCCGGCACGTGGGGATCTACGTGGGGGGCGGCTACATGATCGACGCGCCGCGCTCGGGTGCGGTGATCCGCTTCGACCCGGTGGACACCCCCGACTACTTCGGCGCCACACGGGTCACCGAAGATGGCGCGAAAGCACTCCCCACCGCGGTGTGAACCGAGCGTGAACCCACCCCCTGAGCTGGGGTGATGAGTCTCTCTTCGATAACGTCTGCGTGATCATTCGGTGGAGAGTGGAACGTATCAAGGGGGCCTGTGCGTTCCTGTTGACGTAGCCGAGCGGACGTCAGTGCGCCAGTGCAGCGGAAGCGGATCTACGACCCACGGGGGGCCAGGAGCGGCGCACATGAGGTGCGTCCGGGAAGACGACGAAGGGGCCGCAGCACCATGGCTGTACTCGCCGAATCCGGATCGAACCCCGACGTCGGCCTGCTCTACGACATCAACGGCCTGGCCAAGGACGCGCCGCACTGGTTCGACCGGGTCATGGAGTTCGTGGGTGAGTACGGGCTGCTGGCCGCGATGGTGCTCCTGGTGCTGTGGTGCTGGTGGTCGGTGCGCCGCCGGGGCGGTGAGGACGCCGCGTCCTCCGTGGCCGCCCTGGTGTGGGCGCCGCTCGCCGCCGGCCTCGCGGTGCTGGTGAACGTCCCGATCCGCGGCTTCGTCGAACGGCCGCGCCCGTTCGTCGACCACCGGGGCCTGGACGTCCTCGTCTCCGGCAAGACCGACTTCTCCTTCGTCAGCGACCACGCCACCATCACCATGGCGCTCGGCGTGGGCCTCTTCGTCGCCCACCGCCGCTTCGGGCTCGCGGGCATAGGGCTGGCGCTGCTGGAGGGCTTCTGCCGGGTCTACATGGGCGTGCACTACCCGACCGACGTCGTCGGCGGCTTCGCCCTCGGCACGGCCGTCGCCCTGCTGCTGTCCCCGCTCGCCATGGCCCTGCTGACCCCGCTGACGAAGGCCGTGGAGCGCTCGCCGCGGGCCGGCCGGCTGATCCGCGCCCGGACCTCCCCCGACGAGCAGGACAACCCCCTCCTGCCGGGCACCCGCGAACCGGCGAAGTCGGAAAAGGACCTGGCCGCCTAGCCCCGCAGGCTTCCGCCTCGCCGACCCGCCCCGACGCCCTAGGCGGGCGCTGGGCCCCGGCACATCCCGGTTCGCGAGCGCTGCGCATCGGCAGGCACCGCCCCGTGGGCGCTGAGCTTCCGCGGAGCCTGTCTTGCGGGCGCTGAGCCTCCGCGGGACCCCATCGCGGGCCCCGCGCCTCCGAAAGGCATGTTCCGCGACCTTTGCGCCCCGGGGCCGCTCCCTCAGGGGCCCCGGCGCGCTACGCCCCCCTAGGCCTAACAGTTGCGCGGCCCCGCTGAGCAGGCCCTGCGTCCGCCAGGCCATTCCGCTGCCCCGGCGGCCCGCTCGGCAGGCTCTGCGCTTCCGCAAGGTCCGGCCCGTGCGGCCCGCGCCTACGTGAAGCCCGTTCCGTCGACCTGCGCCTGCGCCGAGCCCGCTGACGGCGGTCCCTGCGCCCCCCGGGCCGTTCCGCGGGGACCTCTGCCTACAGCCCCTGCTTGTAGGAGAAGAAGCGCTGCGGGTCGTACTGCTTCTTCACCTTGGTCAGGCGGGTGGTCGCGTCTCCGTAGTACGCCTTGCGCCAGTCCGTCAGGGTCGGGTCCGTGTAGTTCTGGTAGGCCGCGCCGGAGGCGTACGGCTTCATCGCGGCGTGGGCCGAGGTCAGCCAGGTCTGGGCCGTGCCGCCGGAGGCGCCCGCGCCCCAGGAGGCGATGTACTGCGCCAGCATCCGGGAGCGGCGGTGGACGAACGCCGTGGCCGTGGGGGAGACGCGGTTGACGGCGCCGCCCAGGGCGGTGAACGCGATGCTGCCCCCGCCGCCCCGGACCGCGCCGATCTGCCGGAGCAGGGTCTGCACGCCCGCCGAGGACAGGGAGCGGTCGAAGAAGTCGGAGCGGGCCGCGTAGGTCTCCCGGCCCAGGGCGCCCTGGGGGGAGCGGCCCGGGGTGGAGCCCGGCAGGTGGCACTGGGCGTCCGCGGAGAAGGAGGAGCAGCCGGCGTAGATCTCCATCGCCTCCTCGTAGCCGCGCCGCCGCAGGGTCACGGACCGGGCGTCGGCGCCAGCCTTGTGGGCCAGCCGGTCCACCGCGTTCTGCAGTTCGCCGTAGGTGCCCAGGGAGAAGCAGGCGACGGAGACGCTCGGCGTGCCGCCCGGCGTGTTCGACAGGTGCAGCGAGGACCAGATCTCGTCCGGCTGGGTCGGCCCCCACTCCTGCCAGGCCTTGAACACCGCCGCCGCCTTCGACCAGGACCAGGTCAGGTAGGCGGTCACCGCCTGCGGCGCCGGGTGGGTGCGGAACTGCAGCTCGGTGACCACGCCGAAGTTGCCGTTGCCGGCGCCGCGCAGCGCCCAGAAGAGGTCGGAGTGGGAGGTGGCGTTCGCGGTGACCTGGGTGCCGTCGGCGGTGATCACGGTCGCCTGGGTGAGGCTGTCGCAGGTCAGGCCGTAGGCGCGGGAGGCGACGCCGTGGCCGCCGCCGAGGACCAGGCCGGAGACGCCGACCGTGGGGCAGGAGCCCGCCGGTATGGTCACGCCCTTCGCGCCCAGCGCCCGGTAGACGTCGATCAGCTTGGAGCCGGCGCCCACCACCGCCTGCCCGCCGCTCACCCGGACCCGGTTCAGCTTGGACACGTCGAGGATCAGGCGGTCGTCGCCCGAGGAGTAGCCGGCGTAGGAGTGGCCGCCGTTGCGTATCGCCACGCGTATCCCGTGGGAGTGGGCGTACGCCAGGGTGGTGCGGATGTCGTCGGGGTGGGCGACGTAGGCGACCGCGGCCGGCTTCAGGCCGTCGAAGCGGGTGTTGTAGAGCTGGTGGGCGGTCTTCCAGGAAGCGTCACCGGGGCGTATCAGCGGGCCGTCGAGGTCCCGGGCCAGGGCGGTCCAGTTCGCGGCGGCGGCCTGAGTGGTGGTCTTCAGGGCCGTGACCGACGATGTAGACGACGCAGCCGATGCGGACTGGTGCGCCGGGCGGCCGGCGGAGGTGCCCGTGCCAGAACTGCAACCGGTCAGCGCGGTCGCCGCCAGCGCGGCCGCGCCGCCCGAGATGAACGTACGCCGTTCCATGTCTGTCGCCCTTCCTCGGCTCTCCTGGAACGAGACGACGCCATGCGCACAAGGGTTCCCTCGGACAGGGCCGCGAACGTCGAAGACGCGTTCGCGTGTGGCTCGCCGTCGGAACCTTCGCGTGCCCTCCCCGTGAGCATTCCGTGACCTCACCGAGGCGACGGCAGGGGTTCACCCGTCGTTCACTTCCGGCCATCGGCGGCTTCACCTGTTCTGCCTAATTTCGGCCGTGCACGGTGCGGAGTGCGGCCATACGAGCGCTCGCGCACTCACTCCCTCGCACGCCGCCCACCGCGGCGGCTCCTGGAAGGAACTCCCGAAAGTGAAGCTTCAGCGCAAGAACCGGCTGCGCGCCCTTTCCCTCGGTGCGATCGCGGTCTCCGGCGCCCTGGCCCTGACGGCGTGCGGCTCGGACGACAACGGCAGCAACGACGCGGGCGGCAAGTCGACGGCCTCGGCCAACGCCGGCTCGGTCAAGTGCGACAACGCCAAGGGCCAGCTGCTCGCCGACGGCTCCTCCGCGCAGAAGAACGCGATCGACGCCTGGGTCAAGACCTTCTCCCAGGCCTGCGGCGTGCAGATCAACTACAAGGGCGGTGGCTCCGGCGCCGGCGTGACCGCGTTCACGCAGGGCCAGGTCGCCTTCGCCGGTTCCGACTCCGCGCTGAAGCCGGAAGAGGTCGCCGCCTCCAAGAAGGTCTGCAACGGCGGCCAGGGCATCGACCTCCCGATGGTCGGCGGCCCGATCGCCCTCGGCTACAACGTCCCGGGTGTCGACAACCTGGTCCTGGACGCCCCGACCCTTGCGAAGATCTTCGACAGCAAGATCACCAAGTGGAACGACCCGGCGATCGCCAAGCTGAACAAGGGCGTCAAGCTGCCCGACCTCAAGATCCAGGCGTTCCACCGCTCGGACGAGTCCGGCACCACGGACAACTTCACCAAGTACCTGATCGCCACCACCCCGAACAACTGGAAGTACTCCGGCGGCAAGGCCTGGCAGGCCAAGGGCGGCCAGTCCGCTCCGCAGTCCGCGGGTGTGGCCCAGCAGGTCAAGCAGACCTCCGGCGCCATCGGCTACTTCGAGCTGTCCTACGTCAAGGACGGCATCAAGGCCGTCTCCATCGACACCGGTGCCAGCAAGCCCGTCGCGCCGAGCACCGAGAGCGCCACCGCCGACATCGCGGCCGCCAAGGTCGTCGGCACCGGCAAGGACCTGACGCTGCAGCTCGACTACAAGACCAAGGCCGAGGGCGCCTACCCGATCACCCTGGTCACGTACGAGATCGTCTGCGACAAGGGCAACAAGGCGGACACCCTGCCCGCCACCAAGGCCTTCCTCCGCTACATCGCGAGCGAGGACGGCCAGAAGGTCCTGTCGGGCATCGACTACGCGCCCGTCCCCGACGAGATCATCGCCAAGGTCCGCACCACCATCGAGGGCCTGAGCTGACCTGATCCGAGAGTGCGGCCCGGTCCACACGGACTTCCCGAGGACCGGGCCGCACCGTCCGGTGCACCGCCGCCAAGAGCCGCACACCCCTCGTGGGCGCACGGCTCAGCAGACCGGAGAACCCGATGGACATATCGACGAAAACAACCGACGCATCTCCCCCCGCCCCGCGTCCTACCGAGACCGAGGCGAAGCGCGCCGCCCGCGGCGCCACCCGGCCCGGTGACCGGATCTTCCTCGGTCTGACCCGCGGCTCGGGCATCCTGCTTCTGGTGATCATGGCCGCGATCGCGGTCTTCCTCACCTACCGTGCCTCCCTCGCGATCAGCAAGGACCACGGCAACTTCCTGACCACCTTCGAGTGGAACACCAACCTCCTGCCGCCGACCTTCGGCATCGCGGTCCTGGCGTTCGGCACGATCGTCTCCTCGGTCGTCGCCATGCTGCTCGCGGTCCCGGTCGCGGTCGCCATCGCGCTGTTCATCACGCACTACGCGCCGCGCCGGCTCGCCGGTCCGGTCGCCTACGTGATCGACCTGCTCGCCGCCGTGCCGTCCATCGTGTACGGCCTGTGGGGCGCGCTGGTGCTCGTCCCGCACATGAACGGCCTCTTCGGCTGGCTCAACGACTTCTTCGGCTGGACCGGCCTCTTCTCCTGGGACGAGGGCGCCCCGCGCTCGATGCTCACCGTGGGCATCCTGCTCGCGATCATGATCCTGCCGATCATCACGAACGTGAGCCGCGAGGTGTTCCGCCAGGTCCCGCGCATGCACGAGGAGGCGGCCCTGGCCCTCGGCGCCACGCGCTGGGAGGTCATCCGCATGTCCGTGCTGCCCTTCGGCCGCTCCGGCGTGATCTCCGCCTCGATGCTCGGCCTCGGCCGCGCGCTGGGCGAGACGATGGCCGTGGCCACGGTGCTCTCCCCGTCCTTCGACATCCAGGCCAGCCTGCTCAACCCGGGCGGCGGCACGTTCGCGCAGAACATCGCCAGCAAGTTCAGCGAGGCGACCGAGTTCGGCCGGGACGCGCTGATCGCGTCCGGTCTGGTCCTGTTCGTCATCACCCTGCTGGTCAACGGCGCGGCCCGGCTGATCATCGCCCGCCGCGCGGAGTACTCGGGGGCCAACGCATGAGCACCGCAGCCGTCAGCCACAAGCGCCACAGCACCCTGCGCGGCGCCAGCCTGCCCAAGTGGTCGCCCTGGGCGATCGCCGCCGGCTCCGTCGCCCTCGGCATCGGCGTCTCGTTCGCCGCCGGACTGCACAGCAGCGTCCAGTGGGGTCTGATCGCCGCGGTCCTGTTCATCCTCGGCACGTACGTGATCGCCGCGCGCGTCGAGGGCCGCAGGCAGGCCAAGGACCGCATCATGACCAGCCTGGTCTGGGTCGCCTTCGTGGTCGCCGTGGTGCCGCTGGTCTCCCTGATCTGGGTGACCGTCGCACGCGGTGTGAAGGTCCTGAACCTCTACTTCCTGACCCACTCGATGGGTGTCGTCGCCGACACCGAGCCCGGCGGTGGCATCTACCACGCCATCATCGGCAGCCTGGAGCAGGTCGGCCTCGCCACCCTGATCGGCGCCCCGATCGGCGTGCTCACCGCGATCTACCTGGTGGAGTACGGGCGGGGCAAGCTCGCCAAGGCGGTCACCTTCTTCGTCGACGTCATGACGGGCATCCCGTCGATCGTCGCGGGTCTGTTCATCCTCAGCCTGATGCTCATCTTCAAGATGCAGCCGTTCGGCTTCGCCGGTTCGCTGGCCCTGGCCATCCTGATGATGCCGGTCGTCGTGCGCTCCACCGAGGAGATGCTCAAGCTCGTCCCGAACGAGCTGCGCGAGGCGTCCCTGGCCCTCGGTGTGCCGAAGTGGCGCACGATCCTCAAGGTGGTCCTGCCGACCTCGATCGGCGGCATCACCACCGGCATCATGCTGGCGGTCGCCCGTATCGCCGGTGAGACCGCGCCGGTGCTGCTGCTGGTCTTCGGCAACCCGTTCATCAACAACAACCCCTTCGAGGGGGCGCAGGCGTCGCTGCCGCTGTACATCTACCAGCAGTTCGCGAACAGCGCGGGTAGCGGTGCGGCGTACGACCGGGCGTGGGCGGCCTCGCTCGCGCTGATCGCCTTCGTGATGATCCTCAACCTGGTGGCCCGCGGCATCGCCCGCTGGAAGGCCCCGAAGACCGGTCGCTAAGCGATTAGCGGCTACCGGCCGATGGCGGCCACACAGCGACCGAGCTTGAATTTCTGGAAGTGAAGTAGACATGGCCAAGCGAATCGACGTAAGCGGGCTCACCGCCTACTACGGATCCCACAAGGCGATCGAGGACATCTCGATGTCCGTCGAGCCGCGCTCGGTGACGGCGTTCATCGGCCCGTCCGGCTGCGGCAAGTCGACGTTCCTGCGCACGCTGAACCGCATGCACGAGGTCACCCCCGGTGGCCGTGTCGAGGGCAAGGTGCTTCTCGACGACGAGGACCTGTACGGCTCGGGCATCGACCCGGTGTCGGTGCGCCGCGAGGTCGGCATGGTCTTCCAGCGCCCGAACCCCTTCCCCACCATGTCGATCTTCGACAACGTGGCGGCGGGCCTGCGCCTGAACGGCAACTACAGGAAGAACGAGCTGAACGACATCGTCGAGAAGTCGCTCAAGGGCGCGAACCTCTGGAACGAGGTGAAGGACCGCCTGAACAAGCCGGGCTCCGGTCTGTCCGGCGGCCAGCAGCAGCGTCTGTGCATCGCGCGGGCGATCGCCGTCGAGCCGGACGTCCTGCTCATGGACGAGCCCTGCTCGGCCCTCGACCCGATCTCCACGCTCGCCATCGAGGACCTGATCGGTGAGCTGAAGGAGCGGTTCACGATCGTCATCGTGACGCACAACATGCAGCAGGCGGCGCGCGTCTCGGACCGCACGGCGTTCTTCAACCTGGCCGCCGTGGGCCAGCCGGGCCGGCTGATCGAGATCGACGACACCGAGCGGATCTTCTCCAACCCGTCGGTGCAGGCCACGGAGGACTACATCTCCGGCCGCTTCGGCTGATCCCCAGACCCCTCGCGGTGCTGCATGGCGGTGCCACCGCGAGGACGCAGAAGGGCCCGCCCCCGGCTCCCGGGGGCGGGCCCAGCGCGTTGCGGGCACCGGTGTCGGGGGCGGGCCCCCGGGCGGCGCCTACAGAATCGTCAGGTTGATGATCCCGAAGGCCGCGGCGGCCACCAGGGCGGCCGCCGGCATGGTGATGAACCAGCCGAGGACGATGTTCTTGGCGACGCCCCAGCGGACGGCGTTCACCCGCTTCGTCGCGCCCACGCCCATGATCGCCGAGGTGATCACATGGGTGGTCGAGATCGGCGCCTTGAAGAGGTACGCCGTCGTGAACATGATCGACGCGCCGGTGGTCTCGGCGGCGAAGCCCTGCGGCGGGTCCAGCTCGATGATCTTGCGGCCCAGGGTGCGCATGATGCGCCACCCGCCCGCGTAGGTGCCCAGCGACAGCATCGCGGCACAGACGATCTTCACCCACACCGGGATCGGATCGCTGAACGACTGATGGCCGGAAATGACCAGTGCCATCACCACGACGCCCATCGTCTTCTGGGCGTCCTGGAGGCCGTGGCCGAGCGCCATGCCGGCCGCCGAGACGGTCTGCGCGATGCGGAAGCCGCGCTTGGCCTTGTGCGGGTTGGCCCTGCGGAACAGCCAGAGGATCGCCGTCATGACGAGGTAGCCGATGATCAGGCCGACCACCGGCGACAGGAACATCGGGATGATGACCTTGTCGACGACGCCGTTCCACAGGACCTCGGTGCCGCCCGCGAGCGCGGCGCCGACCAGGCCGCCGAACAGGGCGTGCGAGGACGAGGAGGGCAGCCCGAAGTACCAGGTGATCAGGTTCCAGACGATCGCGCCGATCAGGGCCGCGAAGAGGATGCCCATCCCCGTCGAGCCCTTGGGTGTGGCGATCAGGCCCTCGCTGACGGTCTTGGCGACCCCGGAGCCCAGGAAGGCGCCCGCGAGGTTCATCACCGCGGCCATGGCGAGCGCCGCACGGGGGGTCAGGGCCCGCGTCGACACCGAGGTGGCGATGGCGTTGGCGGAGTCGTGGAAGCCGTTCGTGTACGTGAAGAAGAGCGCGACCGCGATGGTCACGACCAGGGCGAAGGTGTCCATCGACGCCTCAGGACTCCTTGACGGCGATGGTCTCCACCGTGTTCGCCACGTGCTCGAACGCGTCCGCGGCCTCTTCCAGCACGTCCACGATCTGCTTGAGCTTCAGCACCTCGATCGCGTCGTACTTGCCGTTGAAGAGCTGCGCCAGCAGCTTGCGGTGGATCTGGTCCGCCTGGTTCTCCAGACGGTTCACCTCGATCCAGTACTCGGTCAGGTTGTCCATCGTGCGGAGGTTCGGCATGGCCTCCGCCGTCAGCTCCGCGGCCCGGGCCAGGACCTCGATCTGCTGCTCGACGCCCTTGGGGAGCTCCTCGACGTTGTAGAGGACGACGAGGTCGACGGCCTCCTCCATGAAGTCCATGATGTCGTCGAGTGAGCCGGCGAGGGCGTAGATGTCCTCGCGGTCGAACGGCGTGATGAAGGAGGAGTTCAGCTGGTGGAAGATCGCGTGCGTGGCGTCGTCACCGGCGTGTTCCGCTGCCCGCATACGCTCTGCGATCTCGGCCCGGGCGGAGGAGTCCGCCCCAAGCAGTTCCATCAGGAGTTTCGAGCCGGTGACGATGTTGTCCGCGGAAGCGGCGAACATGTCGTAGAAGCTCGTCTCCCTGGGGGTCAGACGAAAGCGCACGTGGGGTCCTCGGGGTGCTTCGGTTTCGGTCAGGGTGATGCTAGGCGCATCATCCGGCCACGGCTATCGGGCCGCCCTCCAGTGTCGCCCATCGGGCACGACGATCATCAGGGGGGCGTACCAAGGCCCCTCTACCCCGCAGAATTCGTTACCATATACCCACCAGGGGTATGTATCCGAAGTTCGTCCCGAAACGGAGGCCCGCGATGACGACGACCGAGGCCGGCGCCACGCACGGTTACCACAAGCAGAAGGACGAGCACCTCAAGCGACTGCGCCGGATCGAGGGCCAGATCCGCGGCCTGCAGCGCATGGTCGACGAGGACACCTACTGCATCGACATACTCACCCAGGTGTCCGCCTCCACCAAGGCCCTGCAGTCCTTCGCCCTGCAACTGCTGGAGGAGCACCTGCGGCACTGCGTGGCCGACGCGGCCCTCAGGGGCGGGGACGAGATCGACGCCAAGGTGGACGAGGCCACGAAGGCCATCGGCCGGCTGCTGCGGACCTGAGCCGCCGGACCTGAGCCGCCCGACCCGGGATTTTCACACCTCGGCGGACTTCCGCTCCTCGGCCACCCGCAGCACCTCGTCGATGCTCTCCAGGCTGAGCCGCTCCTCGGCGGCCGAGGCGGCGATGATCAGCTCGCCGCACAGCTCGATCTCGGCGAGGGCCACGTGGTCCTGGACTGCCGTACCGCCGACCCCAGCCACGCGCGTCACCTCTTCTCCGCCGACACCGACTTCCTAGAGTAGGCAGGGCTCTACACACCGCGCATGGCACGGACGGGCTAGTCCCAGGGAGGCGTCCCGGACTAGTGCACCGGCCGGTTCCCGGCCCCGCTCTCCGCGATCCGGCCCGCGTAGATGTCCCGTGGGCTGGGCAGACGCACGTCCACGGCGGCGCCGAAGTCGTACAGCAGGGTCGTCGAGGCGACCGCGACCGGCGTCTTCTCCCGGCCGTTGACGAAGCTGAAGTGCTGCCGCAGCTTGCGCACGCGTCCCTGGTCGTCCAGATAGGCGTCGAACGGGACAGCGGGTGTGGCGAACCCTTTCGCCGCCGCCCGCAAGGGCTCCCGGTCGTCCGCCGAGGCGGCCGCGGCCGCGCGGGACAGGTCCGCCGTGCCCCGGTAGTGCCGCACCTCGATCCCGCCGACCTCCTCGCGCCCCAGGTACGTCGCCGTGCGCGTCCCGCGCAGCACCTCCGCCGCCGCGTACGGGTCCGTCACCCCGCCGGTGACCAGATTGCCGTCGGACAGGGAGGCGGTCTCCACCCGTACCCACTTGTCGGCGGGCACGCCCGCGCCCCGGTTCTTCATGAACAGTGCTCCCGGTGCCAGCAGTTCTGTGATGGGACGGTGCTCGGGGGTGCCGGCGGGATCCTCGGGCAGCACGACGGTCAGCTGCCCGAGCCGGCGCCGGTAGTCGTAGACGCCCTTGCCGCGGATGGTGACCCGGGTGCCGCCGGTCGCCATCTCCATGGAGGTGCTGGCCTTCGAGCTGCCCGCCTCGCGCAGGGCGCCCGCGGCCTGCCGCAGGACGGCCACCGGGTCACCGCCCGCGCCGCCCACCCCCTCGGCCGCCGCTCCCCTGCCGGAGCATCCCGTGGCGCCCGCCGCGAGCCCGGCCGTGATCGCCAGGATCTCCACCGCGACGACCGTTCTGCCCGACCGCCTGTGCTGCCGCCGATCCATCGCCTGCCTACCCCCAGCCGGTACGCCGTCACGGGCCCCCTGTCGTTCCGGTTAACGACCGGTAGGGAGTGCCGTCACGCACTGCACCAGGTCGGGGGAAGGGCATACAAACCTTTGACCGGGGTGTCGGTAACGTTGTCGCCGTGGCGCAGCAGGAGGGCCCGGAGCGGGCTCCGCAGGGGCAGGACCATCTCACGACGACGATCGAGCAGGGCCGCTTCTGTGTGGCCCGCTGTGGCTGCGGCTGGCGTGGACCGGCCCGCCGGGCGCGCAGCCAGGCCAGAACCGACGCCGAGGCCCATACGGCGGGCCTCTGAGGCGCGCCCTGCGGGCGGTTCCCGCGCGGCTATCCGCGTTCGGCCGGCCGGTCCAGGGCGTCCACGAGGTCGCGGTCGCGGGGCTGGGTCAGCCGGTCGCGGGCCGCGGCGGGGGAGAGCCACAGGACGCGGTCGACCTCGTCGTTCGGCGCGAAGCGGCCGTCGACCGCCTCGGCCGCCCAGTAACGCACCTGCTTGGGGCGGCCGTTGGCCAGGTAGCGCATGGTCGGCAGCTCGTTGCCCGGCACGGCCGTGTAGCCGGTCTCCTCCGCGACCTCGCGCAGCGCGCCGGCGAGCGAGTCCTCGCCCCGCTTCAGCTTGCCCTTCGGGTGGGACCAGTCGTCGTACTTGGGCCGGTGGACCAGGCAGACCTGCAGGCCGCCGTCCACCGGCGAGCGGCGCCACAGCACGCAGCCCGCCGCCTGGACCGTGGTGTCGTTCACACCGCCTCCTCGGGGGGTGGGGATCAGGACGCGCCGACCGCCTGCTTCTGCCACGCCTGCTGGAAGGCGAACCTGGCCGCCTCCACCTCGTGCCGCTGGTCGGCGTGGAGCACACCCAGGGCGTACGCCGTCGCCGGCGTGATGCGGGGCGTACGGGCCGCCTGCGCCGCCGCGCTCGCCGCCTCCGACGCGTCCCGGTGCCGGTTCAGCGCGAGCCCCGCGGCCGGCAGTCCCGCCACGTCCGCCGGGGCCCCGCCGCCGGCCAGCACCTCCCGGGCGTAGCGGTGCAGGCGCAGCAGCAGGCGCACCTGGTGCCAGGGGGCGTCCTGCGGGTGCGGGGCCGGGTCCGGGGAGAGGCCGTGGACCAGGGCCTCCGCGTTGTAGGGGTGGCCGGCGGTGAGCAGCGGCAGGGCGGCCACGGAGTCCGTCAGGCGTTCCTCCGCCGCGGCGGCGAGGGGGCGCAGGCGGGTGGCGGGGGCGGTGGGCGTCAGGGGTACCTCGCTGGCGAGTAAGGCGACCTTGTCGGCGACCGCGTGGAAGCGGGAGGAGCCGAGGGCCTGCAGCGCCGTGGAGTGGGCCCGGGTCCTGGCCAGGGTGAGCTGGCGCTCCAGCAGCGCGCCCGCCTTCGCCGCGCCGACCGTCAGGTTGCCGCGGTCCGGCGCGGGTGCCGGGCGGGCGGGGCCCGCGGTGTCCTGCGGTGCCTCCGCCAGGCCCGCCTGCGCCCTCCCGGGGGTGCGCTG
>NZ_JARAUO010000071.1:0-23381 GCF_033792105.1 Streptomyces sp. WI03-4A | reverse complement strand
GGCCAGCGCGCGTGCGGCGGTCCGCCGGTCACCCACCGCGGCCGCCGCCTGCTCGTCGGCCCAGCGCTCCACCAGGAAGACCACGGCGGACCGGACCGGCGCGAGCAGCGGGTCGGCCGCCGCCGCCAGCGTGGCCGCCGTCACCAGGGCGCCGTGCCGGTGGGTCAGGTGCGCTCGCTCGTGGGCCAGCAGCACCCGCCGCTCCGGCGGCTCCAGCGCGCCGAGCATCGCGGACGTGACCAGGATGCGGCCCGGCCGGCCCGGGATCGCGAACGCCCGCGGCACCTCGGAGGCGGCGACGATCAGCTCCGTGTCGGCGGGCCGCCCCGCGACCAGCCGGCGCAGCGCCCGCCGGGTACGCCGCTCGGCGCGCACCGCCCGGCACACCCGCCACCCGACCACGGCCAGCGCCACGCCCGCGGCGACCCCGATCACCTCCGGCACCGGGTCGACCAGCGGGCGCCCGTTCTCCCGCGCCTCGCGCACGACCGGCGGCGCGTCGCCGAGCAAGGCGGCCGTCAGCAGCACCAGGGACCAGGTCGTGGCCGCCGCCGTGAGCACGGCGGCGGACGTCAGCGCGCGTGCCGCGAGCGCCGGGGCGACCCGGCCGCAGACGACCGGCGCCACGACGGACAGCAGCAGCGACAGCAGCAGCGGGGTGTAGACGTCGTACCTCATGCGCCGCCCCCGGCGAGCAGCTCGCGCAGCGCGTGCTCCTCCTCGGGGCTGAGACCGGTCACGAACTGCTGGAGCGCGGCGATCGGGTCCGGGCCCCGGTCCAGGGCCTCGTGCATCGCCGCGGCGGTCAGCTCCGCCGCGTTCTTCGCCGGGCGGTACGCGCCACGCCGCCCGTCGGCGTCCCGGAGCACCAGCCCCTTGTCGTACAGACGTTTGAGAATGGTGTGCACGGTGTTGTAGGCGAGTCCGCCGTCGATCTCGGCCTGGATCTCGGCCGGGGTCAGCGGCCGCTCGGTGGCCCAGAGGGCGGCGAGCACCTCGCTCTCCAGCGCCCCCGCGCCGCGCCGCTCCGCTCTGCCGCGGGACCCTGTGCCACCCATGCATCAACCTTACAGCGCGTAGGGCCGTGGGCACCGTTGGGCCTGTCGGCGCCGCACCGGCCCCTGATCCACGTTAGTTTGACCCTGTTTTCCCCGACCGCCGTGCTCAGAACTACAGCTTGTAGGGTGGCCGTCGCAAGCTGGAGGACGAAGGGGTGATGATGGCCGGCAGCGCACACAGCACGGTCGAGACGGCCCGGCGCGAGCGCGCGCGCCGCACGGGTACCGGCACCGGGCGGACCGGCGGCCTGCTGCCGCTCGCGGCCGTCGCCGCCGCCTTCACTCTGGCCCAACTGCTCCTGGTCGGCACCGACATGGGCCTCGGCTGGGACGAGACGGTGTACGTCAGCCAGGTCAGCGGCCACATCCCCACGGCGTTCTTCAGCGCACCCCGCGCCCGCGGCATCTCCCTGCTGGTCGCGCCCGTCGCCGCCTGGTCCACCTCGACGGCCCTGCTGCGCGCCTACCTCGCCGTCCTGTCCGGCCTCGCCCTCTTCCTGGCGCTGCGCGCCTGGCGCGGCCTGCTCCCGGTCCGTGTGCTCGCCGTCGCCGGCGCCCTGTTCGCCTCCCTGTGGGTGACCCTGTTCTACGGCCCCCAGGCCATGCCCAACTACTGGGTGGCCGTGGGCGGCCAGGCCGCCGTGGCCTGCTTCCTGCGCGCCCGGACCGGCCGCACCGACCGGGCGGCGCTGTGGGGACTGGCCGCGAGCGGGGCGCTGATGGCCTGGATGCGGCCCATGGACGCCGTCTGGGTCACCCTGCCGCTCCTCGCCCTCGGGCTCCGGCGCCGCCACTGGCGGCCGCTGCTCGTCCTGCTCGCGGGGCTCGCCGCCGGTGCGGCCGAATGGGTGATCGAGGCGTACGTCGACTACGGCGGTCTCGCCAGCCGCCTGTCCGCCGGCTCGGCGATCCAGGGCGGGCTCGGCTTCCACCTGGCCGTCGTCGACCAGCTGCGCAGCCTGGGCGGGCGCGCGCTGTGCCGGCCGTGCACCGGCGCCCTGCCCCACCCGATGATCACCGCCTGGTGGTTCGCGCTGCCCGTGTTCGCCGTCGTCGGCCTGGTCGTCGCGGTCCGGGCCCGGCGCACGGCGCCCACGCTGCTCGCGCTCGGCTGCGCCGCGACGGCCGCCTTCCCCTACCTGTTCCTGATCGGCTACGCGGCGCCCCGCTTCCTGCTCCCGGCCTACGCCCTGCTGGCGATCCCCGTGGCCGGCGCGCTCGTCCACCTGGTCACCGTGCCCACCCGGGTGCCGCGCCGGGTGGTCGTGGTCCTGGTGGCGCTCGGGCTCGCCGCCCACCTCGCCGTCCAGTTCTCCGTCCTGCACCGCACCGCCACCCGTACCACCGCCGCCCACCGCGAGTGGTCCCGCACCGCCGCAGCCCTGCACGGCATCGGGGTACGGCAGCCCTGTCTGGTCACCGGATTTGAGGCCATCCCGGTGGCGTTCTACGCGGGCTGTTCCTCGGCGGCCACGTCCGGGCACAACGCCAACAGCACGGCACAGGAGATCGCCCGCACCGCGCGGCACACCCCGGTGGCCACCCTGGTGCCCGCGGGCTCCCGGCCACCCGGGTACGCCCGGCACTGGCCGTCCGTGCCGCTCGACGGGCTGCGCCTCTACTACGCCGTACCGGAGGCCGGTTCATGACCTGGAGCCGAGGCAGAGGCGGGGGAGGCGGCGGATGACCCGGCAGGCCGTACAGGAAGCCGTCCCCGATGTCCGCGCACCGGCTCTCCCGTCGCCGCCGGGCGGCTCCGCCGCCCGCGGTCGCATGGCCTACTGGCCCACCCTGGCCTGCCTCGCCGTCCTGCTCTGCGCGGCCTACCTGGCCCGGCGCCACTGGCCGACCGTGGAGCACGGCGCGCTGCGGCTGGCCGTCGCCGACCCCGGCTGGCTGCTGGTCGGCGCGGCGGCGGCCGTCTGCACCTGGGGCGCCTCGGCGCTCGCCCAGCAGGGTGCGGTGCCCCGGCGGCTGCCCGGTGCCCGGCTGGTCGCGGCGCAGTTCGCGGCCTGCGCCGCCAACCACCTGGTCCCCGCCGGGCTCGGCGCCGGCGCGGTGAACCTGCGCTTCCTGATGCGCTGCGGGCTCTCCGCGGGCCGCTCGGCCGGCGCGCTCGCCGTGAAGGCGACCGCCGGCGCCACGGTGCGCCTCGTCCTGATCGCCGTGCTCGCCCCGCTCTGCCCGGGGCTGCTGCGCGTCCCGCGCGTCTCGCCCGCCGCGCTCGCCGCCGTCCTCGGCGCCGCCGCCCTGCTCGCCGCGGTGCTGGCCGGTCCGCTGCGCCCGCGCTGCCGCCAGGCACTGGCGAGCGTGCTCCCCGAGATCCGCGCCGTGCACGCCTGCCCCGCCCGCGCGGCGGCCCTGTGGGGCGGCTCGCTGGCCTTCGCCGTCCTGCACTGCCTGGTCCTGCTGTCCGTCGGCCAGGCCGTCGGCCTGCCCCTGCCGCCGTACCAGGTGGCCCTGCTGTACCTCGCCGCCAGCGGCGCGGCCGCCCTGCTCCCCACCCCCGGCGGCCTCGGCTCCCTGGACGCCGCCCTCGCCCTGGGCCTGACCGTCGCCGGCGCCCCCGCCGCCACAGCCGCCTCCGCGGTCCTCGGCTACCGCCTGCTGACCGTATGGCTCCCCCTCCTCCCGGGCCTCGCGGTCCTGGCCCTGCTGGTCCGCCGCAAGGCGCTGTAAGGGGGCTGCCGGCCCGACGCCAGACCAGTTCCCGCCCGCTCTCGGAGGGCACCTCAGCCGGTGGGCAGGGTGATCACGAAGCGGGTGCCTGGGGTGTGGGTCGGGTCGTGGGTCACCTCGCCGCCCGCCGAGCGGGCGAGGCGGCGGGCCAGGGGGAGGCCGAGGCCCGCTCCGGTGTGGCCGTCGTCGGGGTCGGCGCGGCGGCCGGGCTGGAACAGGGCGTCGCGGAACGACTCGGGCACACCGGGACCGTCGTCCGTGACCTCCACCAGCACCCCGTCCGCCGTCCGGCGGGCGGCGAGCGTGACGCGGGTACGGGCGTAGCGCACGCCGTTGGCGAGCAGCGGGCTGACGATCCGCTCCAGCAGCGCGGGGCGCACCCCCGCCCGCAGCGGTGTCCCGTCGCCGTCGACGGTGATCCGTGGCGGGGCCGGGGTGTCCACTGAGGCCGCCACCCGGCGCAGTACCGGCAGCACCTCGGCCGTGCCGGGCGCGGCGGACGCGCCGTCGCGGGCCTCGTCCAGGAGCGTCCGGCAGATGTCGTTCATGGAGCGGGCCGCCTCGGCGATGACCTCGTGGGTCGCCCGCGTCTCGGCATCGGAGCGGGGACGCGAGCGCCACCAGTCCAGTTCGGCGACTATCCGGCTCAGCGGGGTGCGCAGCTCGTGCGACAGCTCGCCGGTCAGCTGCCGCTCGTGCCGCAGCACCGCGCGGATCCGGTCGAGCAGCGCGTCCAGCGAGGCGCCGAGCGCG
Source organism: Streptomyces sp. WI03-4A (assembly GCF_033792105.1). NCBI lineage: Bacteria > Bacillati > Actinomycetota > Actinomycetes > Kitasatosporales > Streptomycetaceae > Streptomyces > Streptomyces sp. WI03-4A. The sequence continues at coordinate 18,891 of NZ_JARAUO010000071.1, read as the reverse complement.
GCCAGCTCCGCGGGGCGGTCCCGGCCGGCGAAGCGCTCGCCGGAGGCCACCGCGCTCCACCGGGTCGCCTGGTCCGTCATCATGCGCACCGGCCGCAGCGCTCGGCCGACGGCCAGGCGCGTCAGCCCGTAGGTGAAGGCGAGCATCACCGCGTCGAGCGCGACCGAGCCCAGCAGCAGCGTCCGCGCCGAACTCCGGTACGGCGACAGGTCGAGCGCGGTCACGACGGTGGCCGTCGTCCCGTGCCCGCGCACCGGTTCGGCGCACAGGCGGACCGGGTCGTGGCCGCCGACGGCGGCGCAGCCGCGCCCCTGCGCCGCCAGCACGCCCGCCGCCCGGGTGAGGGCGCCGGCGCGGGCCGCCGAGGGCGGTCCCTCCAGCAGCCGGCCGCCGGCGTAGATCCACACGTTGGGGTCGAGCAGCCGGTCGTTGCCGGTCTCCAGGACCCGTACCCGTCCGCCGCGGGTGTCCACGGTGGTCGCCACGGCGGCCGCACGGGTGCGCAGCTCGTCGTCGGCCTCCCGCTGGAGCCGGTGCCGCACCACGGTGTTGAACACCACCGTCAGGATCACCATGAGCAGGGCCGCCGTGGTGAGCGCGACCAGCGAGAGCCGGCCGCGCAGGGTCGGGGGGCGCGGCCGGGCGGCACGGGCCGCGTGGGCCGCGCGGGCGCGCAGCGGTATGGCGGTGGGGGACGGCTTCATGGGGGCGGCACTCGTACCTGTCTCAGGCGGAACGGACGGCGGCGTGGGGGGCGTGGGCGGTCAGGACAGCCGGTGGCCGATGCCCCGAGCGGTGCCGATGGTCTGCCCGGCGCCCGCCGCGCGCAGCTTGCGCCGCAGCCGGGTCAGGTACTGGTCCAGTGTGTTCTCGCTGACGTGGGCCCCCTCCGGCCAGCCCGCCCGGACCAGCTCGCGGCGGCGCACCAGGTCGCCGCCCGCCGCGGCGAGCGCCGCCAGCAGCCGGAACTCGGTCGGCGTCAGGGCGATCCGGTCCCCGTTCACCGTGACGCTGTGCCGGACCGCGTCCAGGACGAGCCCGCCCGTGCCCGCGCCGGCGGCCGGTGGTGGGGCGGGCGCGGCCCGGCGGAGCGCGGCCCGCAGCCGGGCGGCCAGCTCGGCCAGGTGGAACGGCTTGGGCAGGTAGTCGTCGCCGCCCGCCGAGAAGCCCGACAGCCGGTCGTGGAGGCCGCGGCGGGCGGTGAGGAAGACGACCGGGCCGAGGAAGCCGTTCGCGCGCATCGCCTGGCACACGTCCCGGCCGTCCGCGTCGGGCAGCCCGACGTCCAGCACCGCGGCCGCCACATCGGGTGCCGCGAGCCTGAGGGCGGTGGCACCGTCGGGCGCGGTCACCGTGTCGAAGTCCTCGTCGTGCAGTCCGCGCCGCAGGACGTCACGCAGGGCGTGATCGTCCTCGACGACCAGGATCTTGGGACGCATGTCTCTCCAGCGGCGCATCGGCCGGATCGGTCGGGGGTGGGGGGTCCGGCTCGCCGGAGCCGGTGATCAGGCCCGTGGGCAGCCACCAGGCCGCCGCGCACAGCCAGACGCCGAGCCAGCCGACGGCGAACAGCCAGCCGCCGATCACGTCCGTGAGCCAGTGGACACCGAGGTAGCCGCGGCTCAGGCCGACCCCGGCCGCCCAGCAGGCCACCAGCAGGCACAGCACGACGGGGACCCGGCGGCGCCGCGCGCGCAGGCACAGGGCGACGATCACCAGCCCGGCCGTCAGTGCCGAGGTGGTGGTGTGCCCCGAGGGGAAGGCCCAGCCCGAGGCGTGCGTCTGCCAGTACTGGTAGGGCGGGCGGGCACGGCCGACCAGCTCCATGACGCCGTAGCGCACGGCCTGGCCGGTGGCCAGGCACGCGGCACCGAGCAGCGCGGCCGTCAGCCGCTGCCGGCGCGTGCCGCCCACGAGCAGTCCGGCCAGGACGACCAGCGCGTACGGGATCACGCCGGTGCCGGTGGAGGTCAGCCCGCGGGCCACGGCCAGCGTCATCGGGGTCCGGTGGCCGACGGACCAGGCGAGCAGCGAGCGGTCCGGGGCCGTCGGGGCGCCGTGCCGGCCCGTGACGAACAGCGCCAGCACCGCGAACGCGGCCCAGGCGCCCAGCGCGACGCTGCCCGCGAGTTCCGCGACGGCCTTGCGGTTCATGACACCAGCAGCGGCCGCAGCCTGGTCGCCGCCAGCCGGTCCGCCAGGTCATGGGGCCGGTTCCGGAGCACGCGCATCACCAGGAAGGCGACCAGGCCACCGACCACGGCGCCGGCGAGGACGTCGTGCGGATAGTGGACGCCGATCCAGACCCGGGAGACCGCCATGGCCACGGCGCACAGCGCGGCCACGGCTCCCAGCCGGCGGGAGACGAAGAAGAGGGCGACCGTGGCGGCGACCGCGATCGCGGTGTGGTTGCTGGGGAAGGACCAGTCGCCCGCTCCCGGGCACACCTCCAGGGTGCGGAAGGGCAGGCCGTGACAGGGGCGGCCTTCCTGCACCAGGGTCTTGACCCCGGAGTCCGCGGCGAAGGCCACCAGCACGGCCACCGGCACGATCAGCGCCGTCACGGCCGTCCGGGCACCGGCCCGGCGGGCCCGCCACCAGCCGGTCACCATGAGCACCGCGAACACCGCGAGCCCGTAGTCCGACCATGCCGTGACCACGGTGTCCAGGGCGGCGGGGGAGCGGTGGGCGAGCTCCACCACCTGCCGGTAGAGCGCCCCGTCGATCGACCGGCCCGAGAGTGCCAGGATCATCCGCGGGCCTCCTTGGCGGCCCGGCGGGAGCGCAGCACCTCGGCGGCGAGCGGGACGAGCGACAGCAGCACGATCAGCGCGATCACCGGCAGCAGGTACTTGTCGACGTTCGGGATCGAGGAGCCCAGCGCGTATCCGGCGAGGGTCAGGCCGAGGCTCCACACGAGGCCGCCCACCACCTGCCAGAGCGTGAAGGTGCGCACCGGCACGCCGAGCGCGCCCGCCATCGGGTTCAGCACCGTCCGCACCACCGGCACGAACCGGGCCAGCACGATCGCCTTCGCGTGGCCGTAGCGCTCCAGCAGCTCCTCGGCGCGCTGCGCGCCCTCCCGCAGCCGGGCCGACCGGCTGCGCGCGAGCAGCGTCCCGCCCGCCTTGCGGCCCAGCAGATAGCCGCACTGCGAGCCCGCGAGGGCGCCGGCGGCCGAGGCGACGAGCAGCGGCCCGAGCGACAGGTGCACGCCGTGCCCCGAGCTGCCGGTGCACAGCAGTCCCGCCGTGAACAGCAGGGAGTCGCCGGGCAGGAAGAAGCCGATCAGCAGTCCCGTCTCGGCGAACATCACCACGGCCACGCCGAACACGCCGAAGGCGGCCAGCAATGAGTGGGCGTCGAGCACGTTGACCGCGAGCTGCGACGACAGGTCTGAGGGAGTGGCCATCGCCGCACGCCCTTCCTTCGGCTTCCTCGGACTAGCTTCTGACTACACATTTGTAGACGGTCCGCTGGGGTGATGACGAACGACAGCCCCGCATCGTTCCCGGACTTTGCCGCCCCATTGCCACCTCATGACCGACCGACTACACGTCTGTAGTCATTTTGGTCCGCGAAGGTAAGACATGCCTTCACTGAGTGGGAGCGCCGCAGGGCGTGGGGGACGACGCGTTTCCGAGCTTCCTGATCGGACTGAGGGAGGGACTCGAAGGCGGACTCATCGTCTCCATCCTCATCGCCACCCTGGTCCGGGCCGGGGCCTTCACCGCCGCCTCCCTCTCGCAGACCGCCCAGGAGGCGTTCGCGGGCACGCTCTGCGTGATCGCCGTCGCGTTCGTCACCGCCAGTGGGCGTCCAGCGGGATCGCGGTGCCGTGGGGGTCCTTGGCGTAGTCGGGGACGTCGGTCTCCCTGGCGCCGTCGAGCGGGGCGCCGGTGTCCTTGCGCCTGGTCTTCTGCTGCTGCCGGCAGGACGTGCGCCGCCAGTTCGAGGCCGTGCAGACCCGGCTGATCGACGAACCGCTGGTCGACTACATCTCGCCGACGGGCGGTGGCTGCTTCTTCGCCCTGCCCGGCGTGCGGGACGCGAAGGACTGGCTCGGCAAGGGCCTGCTGTCCGCCTGACGACGGCCGTCACCGTACCCCGGCGGCCGGTCCGGCGGTTCAGGCCGGGAATTCAGGACTACTTCGACCAGACGCGCCTGATGAGCCGGCTGACCTCGCGCCAGAAAGGCATGGTCGACGACTACGTCTCCGCGCAGGCCGCCACCCTCAGGACCCGCCGCAAGGCCGTCACGAGCCTCAAGTCGCTCACCTGGTCGCAGGACGACCTCAGGACGGCCAGGTCCACCGTCCAGGAGAAGCTGTCCGCCGCCCGCAAGCTGCTGTCCACGCTCACGGCGCAGGAGAAGGCACGCCTCGCGGCGATCGAGAAGCAGAAGCAGCAGGAGGCGGCGCGCGGCGGACTGGGAAGTCCGTGCTGGTCAGGGCTCCGACGCATCAAAATCCAGTGCGCATGAGCTGGTTCGCACTCGTATACTCGTGCGAGCTCGTGGAGGGGGAGGTGAAGACAGTGAAGCTTGCTGAGGCGCTGGCAGAACGTGCGGAGGCGACGCGCCGGGTAGAACAGCTGCGAGCGCGCGTCGTCAGCAATGCGCGGTACCAGGAAGGGGAGACACCCGCCGAGGATGCAGCTCAGCTGTTGGCTGAAGTCGGTGAGGTGCTGGACGCTCTGGAAACGTTGATCCGGCGGATCAACCGGACCAATGCCACCGTGGAGATGGGTCCGGACGGCACGCTCACCGATGCTCTCGCACGCCGGGATGTCCTGCGGTTGCGTCACTCTGTGGTCACCGCGGCGGCGGACGCGGCGGCGGGCAAGGGCGAGCGGGGGTACGGCCGGCAACTTCGGTCCGAGCTGCTGATGCTCTCCGCGCTACCGGTCGCCGAACTGCGCAGTCAGGCGGATGCGCTCGCCCGGGAACTTCGCGAGGTTGATGTGCGGATCCAGCGTACGAACTGGGAAGTCGATCTACTGGACTGAGTAGTCCAGCAAGCTGGGACGATGTGGAGCAGGTAGCGGCTTCGGAGGCGTGCACGCACCGAGGGTTGGCGGTTTTCCAGCCCACTCCTGGCGCGTGAAGAGCAACGCGGGGGTTCGACTCCCCATCAACACAGTGCAGCTCAGCATCGCGTACAGGTAATGGTGCACATCGCACAGCACATCACCACGTGCAGATCCAAGGCCGCGAGGGCGGGTTCGGGGCATTCCACACCGCAGCACCATCGAGAACGGCGATCTCCGGCGGATACGGTTGGTGATTTTGGCGGCGCTCCAGCGTCTATCGCGAACGAGGCTTCCGCGGATCCTCAGCAGACTCCGTGCCGTCCCTGTCCGCGCCACCCGCCTGCTGCGCGCCCTGCTCGTTCCAACGAACCTCGAAGTCAACCGCTGATCGGCACGGGACAGACTGGCCTTCTCTCGAAAGAATCAACGGTTGTGCGGCGACGGTGAGTTCCCGAAGTAGATGTGACGTTTCGCCCAGCCGTTTGACCTGTCGCAGCGCACCGTGGCAGCCCCATACTCCAGGACCTGATGAACCAACGGGCGAAGGAGCACGGTGAGCGCAGCAGCGGCAGCAGGGACCTGGAAGCTGGGGGACCTGGAGGTGAACCGCATCGGCTACGGCGCGATGCGGCTGACGGGCAACGGCATGATGGGGAACTCCGACGGCACACCGATCGACCGCGATTTCGCCGTCGGCCTGCTGCACAGCGCGTTCGAGCAGGGTGTCAACCACATCGATACGGCCGCCTTCTACTTCTCGCCGCTGCGGTCCGCGAACGAGCTCATCAATCGCGCCCTCGCGTCCTGGCACGGCGACGTGGTCGTGGTGACGAAGGTCGGCCCGGCACGTGATCCCTCCGGTGAGTGGCTTGGCATGGCCCGCCCCGACCAGCTGCGCGGCCAGGTCGAGGAAAACCTGCGTCAGCTCGGCCGAGACCACCTGGACGTGGTGAACCTGCGCGCCAACGGCCCCGGCACGGCATCGGTCGCCGAGCACTTCGGCGCCCTCGCCGAACTGCGCGAGGCCGGCCTGATCCGGTACCTCGGGCTCTCCGCTGTCCTGCCTGAGCACGTGGCCGAGGCCCGAACGATCGCGCCCGTGGCCTGCGTGCAGAACTCCTACGGCCTGGACTGGCGCCGCGCTGACGAAAGTGGGCTGGTGGACCTGTGCCGGGAGCAGGACATCGCCTTCGTCCCGTTCTTCGCGGTCTCTGGTCTGCGGCGCGAGGCAGCCGCAGACCAGGAGCACGACGCGCGCGTCCAATCCGTCGCCCGCGCCCACGATGCGACGCCGGCCCAGATACGGCTCGCCTGGACCCTCCACCGTGGTCCGCACGTGCTGGCCATTCCCGGCACCGCGAACCCGGCACACCTCGCAGAGAACATCGGCGCCGGAAGCCTGCGCTTGACCGAGCAGGAGTTGGCCGTCCTCGACAAGCCGAACGAGAGCACTGCCTGAGCCCCTACCGTCGATGCCCGGCGCACCTCTCCCCGTGCGCTTGACACCGGACCAAGCAGGTGGGGGAATGAGGCAATCCTGATCGCTTGAAGAGCCTCAACACCGCTGGCAGACGAACTACTCCACAGGTTGCGCCCCACGACCAGCGTGAGCACGCCGGAAGACCGGCACACCAGCCCTTTGACCTTCGACCTCAAGTTGGCGGAGGCTCGTGCGACAGGACAGCTCCTGTCAGCCGCGGTGCTCTTCCGCGACCGCCGCTCTGTGCATCCTGAGCATGCCGTCGATGGCCTGGAGAACCTGCTTCCGCTCTGCCGCGGACAACACCGGCTCCGACACGACGCCCGCTTGCCGCACTCGGTACATCAGAGGCACACACGCCTCCTCGACGGCCGGCACGACCGCGTGACCACTGAAGACGTCGTAATGCGGTCAACGCTGGGCGCGGGCTCTTCGTACTGCTCGACCAGTTCCCGATAGGCCGAGGCATTTTCGCAGGTGCTCAGGCACGTGGTAGCAGCCGTCGCAGCAAGTCTTCACCCACGGCACGACCCAGCCGTAGCGGCTGTCCCAGTCCCACACCACGCGCTTCAGGCCGGGCGAAGGGCAGGTCTGGCACGTGCCCGAGGCTTCCTTGGCGGCCGCACTGATGGCCCGCCACACGTCCATGGGGGCACCGGCTGGAACGCGTTTCCAGCAGAGGTCACCGAACTTCTCTTCCCACTGAGGCCTCGGGCACTTGGGCCAGACCTCGATGAGCTTGTGCTCGACCCGCTCGATGATGGGCGCCCATCCTGCACCCTCGGCACTGAACGGCCGGTGCCGGACCGGTCCGGGTGTCCGGTCTCGCAGGGCGGTGGTGTAATTCTCGCCTGTGGCCGCCTGCCGTGACGGGCTTTCCGTGCGGCGGTCGACTGCTTCTTTGGCTTGGCCGGTCGATCACCTGCGGCGTGGGCGCCGGTGAACGGCGGGAGGCGTGCGCGACTTGCCCGACGCGGATCGTACAGCCGCGAGCGGGCTGGACATGCCGGCCGCCGACCAGTGCACGCCGCTTGGGTGCGTCGGGTCGCCGCCGCGCCGCCGCCCCATCTCGGACGAGCCTGAGAACCCGGCAGTTCGGTGAGAAAAGGCCGCCGACAAGTCATCGAGAACCAGCGGCGAAAGCCCAGGTCGGACGGCCCCCATCGACAGATCAGACGAGAACCTACAGGCCGGTTCGCCGTCCGGGGCCGGCCGCCGTCACCCGCGTACCCCCAACTCCTCCCGCCACTTGATCAGCTGGCGGGTCGGATCGCCCGTGTACGACCAGGGGGTGCGGGTGGCGCGCCGGCCCAGCAGACGCAGCACGTCGGCCGCGACCTCCGGCGTGCCGGCCAGACAGGCCGCGTGGGCGAGCTGGTTGAGGTCGCGCAGCTCGGTCGGGGCCACCTCGCCGTCCGGACGGACCCGCACCCATCGCTCCCAGGTGCGCCGCACGTCGTTGACCGCACCGTCGTGGTCCCAGTGCGGCCCGACACCGACCGCGCCGCGCATCCCGTGGGCGCCGTCCAGGACGTAGCGGTACTCCTCCACCCGGGCGTACTGCACCAGTACCGGCAGCGGACAGCCGGGCGGTGCCACCCCGGCCGCGTCCCGGGCGAAGTCGTACATCAGGCCGTGCGTGCCGTGCCAGCGGGCCGAGTAGTAGTGCAGCACCTGGAGGTGGCCCTCCGTGCTGTACGGGTCCCGGCCGTGCAACTCGTCCCACCAGCGGGCCAGTTCGCGGCGCCGCACCCCGCTCGGGTACAGCCGGGCGACCGAGATCAGCGACACCCACGGCGTGGGGTCCTCGGGACAGGCGTCGGCGGCGCGCAGACAGGCGAGGACCGCGCCGTCGACCCGGTCGCGGTCGATCGGCACGCCCCGTCCGGCGGTGATGGCCAGGTTGAACGCGCGGGCGGTCTCCGTGGCCGCGCGCAGCACCAGCGCGTCCCCGCTGCCGGGTTCGGCGGCCAGCCACGACTCCGCCGTCGAACTGCCCGCGCAGGCCTGCGCCAGCAGCCGGACCCGGTGGCCGCGCAGCGTCCAGTCGGCGCCGGTGGCCCACAGCAGGTCCCTCAGGCCCTGCCAGCGGCCGATGACGATGTCCTGCCGGGCGGAGGTGAGCGGCGCGTCCCCGCAGGCGGGGTCGTAATCGGGCGTGAAACGGTCGCGTGCCATGGGTGTCTCCCTCAGAAGTCGGTGGGGAGGCCCTCGTGCAGGCGGGACGGCACTCCCGCGCCGTCGGGGAGGTAGTCCGCCGCCACGGTGCGCGTCGCGTCCAGCTTCGCGGGCCGGTAGTAGCCGCTGCCCTGCCGCCAGTACCAGAGCATCGGGACCAGTCCCACGGCCAGTCCGCCGACGCCGATCGCGATCGCGGCGCCGCTCAGCTCGCCCAGCGACTCGACGAGCATCCAGAACATGAACACGGAGCCGAGCAGCGGCCACAGCCCGTCGAGCAGGAAGCCGGACACCGACCGCAGCAGCGTCCTGCGGTAGGCGACGACCACCGCGAGGCCGGCCAGGCCGTAGTAGACGGCGATCTGCAGACCGATCGCCGAGATCGCGTCCGAGAGGATCTCGCCCACCGAGCCGAGCGCGTTGGAGGCGATGAACAGGGCCAGCGCCACCGCGCCGACCACCACGATCGCCACCCACGGCGTGTTCCAGGTCCGGTGCACCCGGCCCAGCGCGGCCGGCATCGTACGGTCCCGGCCCATCGCGAACAGCGAGCGCGTGACCTGGATCAGCGTGGTCTCCAGCGTGGCGACGGTGGACAGCATCACCGACACCACGAGCAGTCTGCCACCCCAGCCGGGCCAGATCTCCTCGCCCAGCACCGCCAGCACGTCGGCGTCGTTCGCCGCGATCTGCCGCGAGGTCAGGACGACGTTCACCGCGACGGTGAACACCTCGAACAGCACGAAGACGACGCCGACGCCGATCAGCCCGGCGAGCCCCGTCGTACGGCGGCTGTCCCGGGTCTCCTCGCTGAGATTGCTGGTGACGTCCCAGCCCCAGTAGTAGAACGTGGCGACCAGCGCGCCGGACGCGAACCCGCTGAGGCCGTCGAAGTGCGAGAAGCCCAGCCAGGACCAGTCGAAGGCGCGGGCGTCGTGCGTGTGGAGCAGGGCGAGGAGCGCGAACAGCGCCAGGATGCCCAGCTCCATACCGGACATCAGCAGCTGGGCGCGGACGGTGAGTCGTGCGCCGCCGAGCACCACGCCCAGCATGACGAGGAACCACAGGGAGCCGACCACCGTGGACAGGGCCGTGTCCTTCGCGAGTCCGTCGTCGAACAGCGCGAGCGTCATCGACCCGGCGGGCAGCGAGCCGGCCACCATGAAGAGGGTCGCCGAGACCACCAGCGCCCAGCCGCTGACGAACCCCAGGAACGGATGGAGGGTGCGGCCCACCCACGAGTAGCTGGCGCCCGCGTTGACGTCGATCCTGCTGAGGCGGCTGAACGCCAGGGCGATGCCCAGCATGGGTATCGCGCAGTACAGCAGGGCGGCCGGGCCGGCCAGGCCCACCGTGCCGAAGAGCACGGCGGTGGTCGCGGCGATCGAGTACGCCGGCGCGCTGCCGGCGACCGCCATCACCACGGTGTCGAAGGTGCCGAGGACGTTGGCCTGCAGTCCTCGGCCCCTGTTGTCGCTCATGGTCGTGCCGCTTTCCGGTCGTGCACGGCGCACGGGCGGCCGGCCCGTCGCGTACAGGTGGGGGGTGGGGCCCGCCTCGGCCCCGGGGGAGGGATGGCCTCGGAGCCGGGCCGGCCGGGTGAAGAAGCGGTGGTGCGCGGGGGGTGGTGGGCACCGTGCTGCCGAGCGTCGGCGAACGGTCACGGTGTGTGGGTGTGATGATAGCGGCACCCGTTGACCTTTCAAGCTGACCAACCGGTAATACCCGCTGACCTGTTCGGATGCCGGCGGGTTAGAGACGCGGCGCACGGGAAACGCGGTTCGGGACCGAGCGCGTGCCGAGAAGGAGGCGACGATGAGCGACCAGCAGGGCGAGCAGTCCCCGATGGCGGACGACGCCTATCAGCCCACCGGAACCAACGAGGAACAGGAGGACGCCGGGCCCCTGGACCTCCAGGACGCGGTCGACGAGCGCGGCTACGACGACATTCTCGACGAGGGCTACTCCCCGCCGGAGCGCCCCCTCGGCGTGACCAAGCACGGCACCACCGCCGCCGAACAGCGCGAGGGCGAGACGCTGGACGAGCGGCTCGGCCAGGAGGTGCCGGACGTGGCCGCACCGCCCGGTGACGGGGTGGGCGACCTGCCGGGCGGCGCGGGCGAACCGGTCGATCCGCAGGCCGGCGCGGACCGCGCGGGCCGCCTGGTCGCCCCCGACGAAGGGGCGCACACCGACCTGACCAAGGAGGAGGTGGCCACCGACGTCGGGATCGACGGGGGAGCGGCGGGCGCCGAGGAGGCGGCCGTGCACGTCGTCGAGGAGCCGTGACCCGGGACGCCGTACCCCGGGATGCCGTGGTTGCCCGCCCCTCCGGCCGGCCCGCGAAACGCGGAACGGACCGGCTCGTCAGTCGCCCATGTGGTCGAGCTGGCGCAGCCGGTTCGTCGCGTCCAGGGCCGCCACCTTGTACGACTCGGCCAGCGTCGGGTAGTTGAACACCGCGTCGACGAGGTAGTCCACGGTGCCGCCGCAGCCCATCACCGACTGGCCGATGTGGATCAGCTCCGTGGCGCCCGAGCCGAAGCAGTGCACGCCCAGCAGGGTCCGGTCCCGCGGGGAGACCAGCAGCTTCAGCATGCCGTGCGAGTCGCCGATGATCTGGCCCCGGGCCAGTTCCCGGTAGCGGGCGACGCCCACCTCGAACGGCACGCTGTCCTCGGTGAGTTGGTCCTCGGTCCGGCCGACGAAGCTGATCTCCGGGATGGTGTAGATGCCGATCGGCTGCAACTGGTGCATCCGCCCGGCCGGTTCCCCGCACGCGTGGTACGCGGCCGCCCGGCCCTGCTCCATGGAGGTCGCCGCGAGGGCCGGGAACCCGATGACGTCACCGACGGCGTAGATGTGCGGCACCTCGGTGCGGTAGTGCTCGTCCACCCGGATCCGGCCGCGCGCGTCGGCCGTCAGACCCGCCCTGGACAGGTCGAGACCGGCCGTCAGACCCTGCCGTCCCGCCGAGTACATCACCGTGTCGGCGGGTATCTTCTTGCCGCTCTCCAGCACCGTGAGGGTGCCCCGGGCATGGCGTTCGACGGCCGCGACGGTCTCCCCGAACCGGAAGGTGACGGCCAGGTCCCGCAGGTGGTACTTGAGCGCCTCCACGATCTCGACGTCGCACAGGTCCAGCATCCCGGGCCGCTTCTCCACGACCGTCACCTTGCTGCCGAGCGCGGCGAACATCGAGGCGTACTCCATGCCGATCACCCCGGCACCCACGATCACCATGGACCGCGGCACCCGCTCCAGCGAGAGCACGTTGTCCGAGTCCATGATGGTCCGCCCGTCGAACTCCACGCTGTCCGGCCGGGCCGGCCGGGTGCCGGTGGCGATGACGACGTGCTCGGCGCTCAGCAGCCGTTCCTGGCCGGTGGTCTCGTCGCGCAGCGCGACGGTGTGCGGGTCGGCGAACCGGCCCGTGCCCGCGTACACGGCCACCTGGTTACGGCTCAGCTGGCTGCGGACGACGTCCACCTCCCGGCCGACCACGTGCCGGGTGCGCGCGGTCAGGTCGGCGACGGTGATGTCCTCCTTGAGCCGGTAGCTCTGCCCGTACAGATCGCGCTGGGTGAGGCCGGTCAGGTACAGCACCGCCTCGCGCAGGGTCTTGGAGGGGATGGTGCCGGTGTGCAGGGAGACCCCGCCGAGCATGTCGGGGCGGTCGACGACGGCGACCCGGCGGCCGAGCTTGGCCGCGGCGATGGCGGCCTTCTGCCCGCCGGGTCCGGATCCGATGACGAGCATGTCGAAGTCGGGCACCCTCGGGAGTCTGGCAGCCGCCCCGGGCCGCGCGGAAGTCCCGCGACACCGCTACCCGCGCTCCGGGCCACCCGCCGGCGGGCCGTCGAACGGCGGTGCGCCGAGCCGGCGCAACTGCGCGAGGACGTCGACGACCCCGCGGATCTCGGCGATGCGGCCGTCCGCGAAGCGCACGACGAAGATCTCGTCGTAACCGACGGTCCTGCCGGTCGGTGCCAGTCCCCGGTATTCGCCGAGGTGGGTCCCCGTGACCCTGTTGCGGAAGACCACCTTGTCCCCCTCGGCGATCGTCTCCTCGACGACGACGCGCAGGTCGGGGAACGCCCGCAGCAGCACGGCCCACACCTGCTTGAGCGCCTCCGCCCCCGTCGCGCCCGTCGGCACCGGCGCGTGGAACACCAGGTCCGGCGCGACGACCTCGTCGATGGTCTTCGCGATCAGTTCCAGGTCACCGCTGTTCACGGCGTCGTGGAAGCGGGCGAACGTCGCCTTGTCGCGGTCTGCCGGGCTGTCGGACACGGGGTGCCTCCTGGGGCGCTTCGCTGCCGCGCGGCCGCCGCCGCGCGCTCCGCCGCGGTGCGCGACGGGCATCACCCATGACGAGACGGCCCGCCGGGACGTGACATCCGGCCGCGACGCCCCGGGAGGCGGCGGGCACGCGGCGAGGAGGCGCCGGGGAGGCGGGCCGGCCGGCCGTGGGCATGCCTCGGCGCCGGGCCGGCGTGCCCCCGCGCGACCGGTGTGCACGCCCCTGGCCCGGCGCCTCCTCGTCGGTGTCCCCGATGCGTCCCGGAACGCCCTAGGGCAGCAGCTTCTCGATGGCCGCCTGACCCTCGGTCTCCAGCTTGCGGCGCGCCCAGTCGAGGTTCGCCGGGGTGACGTCCCTGCCCGTCGCCATCACCAGGTCCTCCGCGGTGAGACCCCGCGAGGGAGCGGAGTGGAGCAGGGCGTCCGGGGTGCAGTGGTCGTCGGACGACCGGGACTCTTCGGGTGTGGATGTCGACATGATGCCTCCTCCTCGGTCCGGATGACCGCATCCGTGCCGGTGCCGCCGAACGGGGCACCCTCTCACCATTCACCGCCCGCGCGGACCCTGCATCCGGAAGGGCCCGCCGCGGCGGGTGCAGGGCGCCTTCCCACCGCGCGGCGATGCACTCACCCGTAAGCTGGAAATCCGCCCGAAAGCGGGAGAACGGCAGTACGACCCCACCGGGGAGGCCGATCAGATGGCCGACACGCCCTTCCAGCAGGAGTCCTCCCTGAGGCCCCGCTACCTGCCGATCGCCGAGCACGGCCTGATCGGCGACCTGCGCAGTGTCGCCCTGGTCGGCACCGACGGCACCATCGACTGGTACTGCTGCCCGTCCTTCGACGACCCCAGTGTCTTCGCGGCGATCCTGGACGCCGAGCGCGGCGGCCGCTTCGAGCTGGCCGCGGCCGTCCCCGCGCGCACCAAGCAGTTCTACTTCCCGGACACCAACGTGCTGATCACGCGCTTCTTCACCGAGGAGGGCGTGGGCGAGGTGCAGGACTTCATGCCGGTCACCGGGGACGGCGTGGACGGCCCCGGCAACGGCCGGCACCGGCTGATCCGGCGGGTGGTGTGCGTGCGCGGCACCGTGCCCTTCCGGGCCCTGATCGCACCCCGCTTCAACTACGGCGCCGACCCGCACACCCTGAGCGAGCTGGACGGCCTGATGGTCTTCGAGTCCCCGCAGCGGTCCCTGGCCCTCACCTCCACCGTCGCCCTGGAGTGCGGCGACCGGGATGCCCGGGCTGACTTCAAGCTGAGCGAGGGCGAGACGGCGGTCTTCGCGCTCGACCAGCTCGGCGCCGCCGTGGCGCCCCGCGGCTGTGCCCGCGCCGAGGCGGAGCACGAGTTCAACGCGACCGTCGCCTACTGGCGCCGGTGGCTGCACCAGTCCCGCTACCGGGGCCGCTGGCGCGAGATGGTGCACCGCTCGGCCCTCACCCTGAAGCTGCTCACCTACGCCCCGACCGGCGCGATCGTCGCCGCGCCCACCACCAGCCTGCCCGAGCAGCTGGGCGGCGAGCGCAACTGGGACTACCGCTACGTGTGGGTCCGCGACGCCGCCTTCGCCGTCTACGCGCTGCTCAGACTCGGCTTCAGCAGCGAGGCGCAGGCGTTCATGCGGTTCGTCACCACGCACATCACCCCCGGGTGCGGGGACGGCTCGGGCCCGCTGCAGATCATGTACGGCATCGACGGCCGCACCGAGCTGCCCGAACGCGAACTGCCGCATCTGGAGGGGCACCTCGGCTCCGCCCCGGTCCGCGTCGGCAACGCCGCCGCCGACCAGCTCCAGCTCGACATCTACGGCGCCCTGATCGACTCCGTGTACCTCTACGACAAGTGGGCCGAGCCCATCCCCAGCGGCCAGTGGGACGACGTGTGCCAGCTCGTCGACTGGGTCTGCGATCACTGGGACCAGCCCGACGAGGGCGTGTGGGAGACCCGGGGCGGCCGCCGGAACTTCCTGTACTCACGCCTGATGTGCTGGGTGGCGATCGAACGGGCGATCCGCCTGGCCAACCGGCGCGGCCTGCCCGCCGACCTGCCCCGCTGGCGGGGCAGCCGCGACGAGATCTACCGGCGGATCATGAAATGCGGCTGGTCGGAGCGGCGGGGCGCCTTCGTCCAGCACGAGGGGGCCGACGTGCTCGACGCCTCCGTGCTGATGATGCCGCTCGCGAAGTTCATCGCGCCGACCGACCCCAAGTGGCTGTCCACCCTCGACGCCCTCACCGAGGACCTGGTCTCCGACTCGCTCGTCTACCGGTACGACCCGCAGGCCAGCCCCGACGGGCTGCGCGGCGACGAGGGGACCTTCTCCATCTGCTCCTTCTGGTACGTCGAGGCGCTGGTCCGGGCCGGCCGGCTCGACGAGGCCCGGCTCGCCTTCGAGAAGATGCTCACCTACGCCAACCACCTCGGCCTGTACGCCGAGGAGATCGGCCGCACCGGCGAGCAGCAGGGCAACTTCCCGCAGGCGTTCACCCACCTGTCCCTCATCAGCGCCGCCTTCAACCTGGACCGCGCCCTCGGCTGACCCCTTCGTGCCGATTTCCCTCAGTGTGTCCGTACACGGCATGGGTACCCGGGGGTCTCCGAAGGCCATTCGGCACAGGGTTGTACGGAAGGGAGAGACCCCGCATGACCGGCACCAGCGAGACCGGTGACCTCACCGGCACGCGCGACAAGAACTACGACCTGATCTGGTACGTCGAGGCGTGCCTGGACAACGCCCTGCGCCTGGAGACCTACATCCAGGACGCCGAGCGCGAGCACGACACCGAGCTCGTGGAACTCTTCCACAAGGCACAGTCCGACAGCCGCAAGGGCGCCGAGATGGGGAAGCACCTGCTGCGTGAGCGGCTGAGCGGCTGACCTCCCCGGTCCCGCGACCGGATCCCGGCACGGCACGGGCCCGGCGCATCCCCCGGCGGGTGCTCCGGGCCTTCGCCTGCCCGGCCGGCGCGGCCTGCGGGTGAGGGGGCGCCCGGCGCGCGCTCAGGGCAGCGGCTGCTCCGCCCAGATGATCTTGCCGTTCGGGGTGTAGCGGGTGCCCCACCGGTCCGCGAGCTGCGCCACCAGGAACAGGCCCCGTCCGCCCTCGTCGGTGCTCGCCGCGTAGCGCAGGTGCGGGGAGGTGGTACTGCGGTCGGAGACCTCGCAGATCAGCGTCCGGTCGCGGAGCAGCCGTACCCCGATCGGCGCCCGCCCGTACCGGATGGCGTTGGTGACCAGCTCGCTCAGGATCAGCTCCGTGGTGAACGACTGCTCCTCCAGGCCCCAGTCCGTGAGCTGCCGGATGACCGAGGCCCGGATCCGGGAGACGGCCGCCGGCTCCGGCGGCACCTGCCACTCGGCGACCCGGTCCGGGCCCAGGACGTGGGTACGGGCCACGAGCAGCGCCACGTCGTCGCCGGGCCGGTCCGGCAGCACGTCGAGCACGGCTCGGCAGGTCTCCTCCGGCGAGGCGCCGGCAGCGCGCCCGAGCGCCTCGCTCAGCAGCGCCAGCCCGTCGTCGATGTCCCGGTCCCGGTCCTCCACCAGACCGTCCGTGTAGAGCACCAGCCGGCTGCCCTCCGCCAGCTCCAGATCGGCCGTCTCGAACGGCAGTCCGCCCAGGCCCAGCGGGGGACCGGCGGGCACCTCGGGGAACTCCACCGTGCCGTCGGGACGCACCAGCACGGGCGGCGGATGACCGGCCCGGGCTACCGTGCAGCGCCGCGAGACGGGGTCGTACACCGCGTACAGGCAGGTCGCCCCGGTGACCGCGGCTGCACCGTCGGACGGGGTCTCGTCCTGGTCGATCCGGCCCACCAACTCGTCCAGCAGCCCGAGGAGTTCGTCCGGCGGCAGATCGAGCGAGGAGAAGTTGTGCACCGCCGTGCGCAGCCGCCCCATGGTCGCCGCCGCGTGCAGCCCGTGCCCCACCACGTCCCCGACCACCAGGGCCACCCGGGCGCCGGACAGCGGCAGCACGTCGAACCAGTCGCCGCCCACCCCCGCCTGCGCCGGCAGATAGCGGTAGGCGATCTCCAGGGCGCCCTGCTCGGGCAGGGAACGCGGCAGCAGGCTGCGCTGCAGGGTGACCGCCATGCTGTGCTCGCGCGTGTAGCGGCGGGCGTTGTCGATCGACACGGCGGCCCGCGCGACCAGCTCCTCGGCGAGCTCGAGCTCCTCCGCGTCGAACGGCTGCGGCTTCTTCGAACGCCAGAAGTTGGCCAGCCCGAGGACCAGGTTCCCGGCCCGCAGCGGCACCGTGATCAGCGAGTGGATGCCGTAGGCCACGACCTGGCCGGTGCGCTCCAGGTCCTGCGCGCGCCAGCCCGGCGCCTCGCCCAGCACCGGCTCCACCACCGACTGCCCGGTGGTCAGGCTCCGGGCCTGCGGCGAGGTCGCCACGAACCGGATGCGCTCGCCCACCGGATACAGCGGGGCGTCCTCCTCGATGCCGCTGCAGGCCGCCCGCCGCAGCGCCGTCCCCGGCTTGGGCTCCTCCCCGTTCAGCACCGCGTCGAACAGGTCCACGGTGGCGAAGTCGGCGAACCTGGGCACGGCGAGCTGGGCCAGCTCGCCCGCCGTGCGGGTCACGTCCAGGCTGGTGCCGATGCCCACACCGGCGTCGTACAGCATGTTCAGCCGCTCGCGCGCCACCTCCGCCCGGCCCGACAGGGCGCGCAGCTCCGTGGAGTCGCGCAGCGTGGTGACGCTGCCGGCCGGACCGCCGCGCAGGTCGGTGGGCCGCTGGTTGACGGCCAGCAGCCGGTCCTTGACCAGGTGCACCTCGTCCGTGGCGACCCGCCCCGAGTCGAGCAGCGTGGCCGTCTCCTCGTCCAGGCCCAGCTCCCGCACGTGCCGCTGCTCGGCGTCCTCGGGCAGGTCGAGCAGCCGGTGCGCCTCGTCGTTGGCGAGCAGCAGCCGGCCGTCGCCGCCGACGATCAGCACACCCTCCCGGACGGCGTGCAGCACCGCGTCGTGGTGCTCGTACATCCGGGTCATCTCGGACGGCCCGAGGCCGTGCGTCTGGCGCAGCAGCCGTCTGCTGACCAGCGCCGTGCCGCCGGTGGCCAGCGCGAGCGCCGCCGCGGCCGCCGCGATCAGCAGCGGAAGCTGCCGGTCGGCCGCCCCGCCCACGTGCGCCAGCGTGATCCCGGTGGACACCAGGCCCACCACCTTCCCGCTCGCGTCCTTCACCGGCACCACGGCCTGCACGAGCGGGCCGATCGTGCCGTTGACCTCCTCCACGACCGTGCCCCCGGCCAGAGCGGGACCGATCGTCCCGACGAACTTCTTGCCGATGCGGTCCGGTTTGGGGTGCGTGTAACGGATGCCGTCGGTGTTCATCACGACGATGAAGTCCACGCCGGTCGCCTTGCGGGCGGCCTCGGCCTTGGGCTGCAGGACGGCAGTCGGGTCGGGGAGGCGCAGCGCGGCCGCCGTGCCCGGCGCGTTGGCGAACGACTGGGCGACCGCGACCGAGCGGTTGCGGGCCTCCCGGTTGATGTCGTGCCGCACCTGGAGGAACTGCGCCACCACGGCCGACACGACCAGCAGCAGCACGATCACCACCTGGAGGAGGAAGACCTGCCCGGCCAGGCTGCGCCGCACCACCCCCCGCCGGCCCTCGTCCGCCCCGGTGCCCTCCTGCCGCGGGCCCAGCGGTGCGCGCGGGGGCCCGTAAGGACGGAGCGGCCTCGTCTCGGGCCGGCCGGGCAGTCGGACCATGAGCCCATGTCTACACTGCCCGGACCCGTCAGGCGAGACCGTCGCACGGGATGACGGTCCCCGGCCCCCGCGGCGCTCCCCGGTCATCGGCCGTGCGCGCGACGGCGGGTGGCGAGCAGCAGGGCCACGTCGTCCGGGCGGTCGGCGGCGTCCCGGGCGCCCGCGGTGAGCC
>NZ_JARAUO010000070.1:0-24903 GCF_033792105.1 Streptomyces sp. WI03-4A | reverse complement strand
TGCTCACCGAGGGCGGCGACCCGCTGGAGGGCGTGTACGCGGCGGGCGAGGCCGCCGGCTTCGGCGGCGGCGGCGTCCACGGCTACCGCTCCCTGGAGGGCACGTTCCTCGGCGGCTGCCTGTTCTCGGGCCGCACGGCGGGCCGGGACCGTCGCAGTCCCCGGGGCACGCGGGACCGGCGACGGCCGCGCCGAGCGCGACCGGCCGGGGCACGGCCGCTCCGAGCCGCCCGGCGCCGGGCCCGACGCCCTCCCGTACGGCGTCACCCGCGCCCGCCGACCTCACCTGGGGTGCCGCCGAGCGCGCGGACACGGACCGGCGCTGGTGCGAGAAGGTGACCGTGCCCTTCCACAATGCGGGCGGTACGCCGGTGCGTTCGGGCACGGTGACGTTCGGGACGCACATCATCGGCGCGCTCGGCGTCGACTGGGCGACGGTGGAGTCGACCGCCGCGCTCCCGGTGCCGATCGGCCCGGGCGCGCGCACGGACCACACCTGGACGGTGTGCGTCGACGCCTGGCGCGTGCCGCTCGGCATGCACGTCGAGACGCGCGACGTCTCCGTCCGGTGGAAGTAGGAGCAGGGCCGCGGGGCCTTACTTGGCGAACGCCAGCCAGGCGACCCCCGCCACGACGGCGAGCGCCACGACGACGCCGATGATCAGACCGACGCGGGGACCCGAGGAGGAGGCGGCCGCCGCCTGCTGCTGCCGCCCCTGGGGGGCCTCGTCGACGAACGCGCGGAACATCTGGGTGCTGCCGGCGGGGTCGTAGTTGCCCTGGGGGCCCTGGGTGTTAGCCATGGCCCGAGACACTAGCGAATCCGGGGGTCCGGCCCAAGTGCGGGGCCACCGGGACAGACAGGGGCACCCCGCCCGGGCCCACCTGCATATTTACGTTCGCAATACTTGCCTTTGCCAAGTTTTTGCGCCCAGTCGGTCCTATGTATTTGCCTGCAGCAACCAACCTACCTATGGTTGCCCTAAGCAACGAATACGGGAGGTGTGATGGCCGAGCAGGCGCAGTACGAAGAGCTGGTGCGTCAGCTCAGTGCCGTCGGAGCCGTGAAACGGGACCTGGGGCGCATCCTGCCGCCCGACTGCCCGACCGGCTCGGCCGCCGTGCTGACCCTCCTGGGCCGCCACGGCGACATGCGCATGAGCAAGCTCGCCGAGCTGCTCTCCGTGGACATGTCGGTCACCAGCCGGCACGTCGCGCACGTCGCCGCGCGCGGCTGGATAGAGCGGCACCCGGACCCCGCGGACAAGCGCTCGCGCATCCTGCGCCTGACGCCCGCGGGCCTGGAGCAGCTCGACGAGCTGACCCTGCGGACCACGCACCTGCTCGCCGAGCGGCTGAGCGACTGGACCGACGACGAGGTCGGTCAGCTCATCCGGCTGATGACACGGCTGCGCGCCAGCTTCGGCGACTGCCGGTCCGCCCCGCCGCGGCACGCGTCCGCCACGGCCCCCGTGTTCGAAGAGACCACCCGTACACCCGCAAGCACGTAAGAGAAGGAAGCCCATGGCAACGACCACACCAGCCGGTGTGCGGGCTCACGCCAAGCACGGGGGAGGCGCAGGCCAGGCCCCGATGACGCACCGGCAGATCATGGAGGCCCTGTCCGGGCTGCTGCTCGGCATGTTCGTGGCGATCCTGTCGTCCACGATCGTCTCCAACGCCCTGCCGCACATCATCGGTGACCTCGGCGGCGGTCAGTCCGCCTACACCTGGGTGGTCACCGCCGCCCTGCTGTCGATGACCGCGGCCACTCCCCTGTGGGGCAAGCTCGCCGACCTGTACAGCAAGAAGGCGCTCGTCCAGATAGCCCTGATCATCTACGTCGTCGCCTCGATGGCGGCCGGCCTGTCGCAGAACCCCGGCATGCTGATCGCCTGCCGCGTGGTGCAGGGCATCGGCGTCGGCGGTCTGTCCGCCCTGGCGCAGATCGTCATGGCGGCGATGATCTCCCCGCGTGAGCGCGGCCGCTACTCCGGCTACCTGGGTGCCACCTTCGCCGTCGCCACCGTCGGCGGCCCGCTGCTCGGCGGTGTCATCACCGACACCTCCTGGCTGGGCTGGCGCTGGTGCTTCTACGTCGGTGTCCCCTTCGCGATCATCGCCCTGATCGTGCTGCAGAAGACCCTGCACCTGCCCGTGGTCAAGCGCGAGGTCAAGGTCGACTGGGGCGGTGCGACCCTCATCTCCGCCGCCGTCTCCCTGCTGCTCGTCTGGGTCACCTTCGCCGGTGACAAGTACGACTGGGTGTCCTGGCAGACGTACACCATGGTCGGCGGCTCGGTCCTGCTCGGCGCGCTCTTCGTCCTCGTCGAGGCGAAGGCCAGCGAGCCGATCATCCCGCTGCGCCTGTTCCGCAACCGCACCATCACGCTCGCGTCGCTGGCCTCGCTGTTCGTCGGTGTCGCGATGTTCACCGGCACCGTCTTCTTCAGCCAGTACTTCCAGCTCGCCCGCGACAAGTCCCCGACGATGTCCGGCGTCCTGACCATCCCGATGATCGGCGGCCTGTTCATCTCCTCGACCGTCTCGGGTCAGTTCATCACCCGCACCGGCCGCTGGAAGGCGTGGCTGGTCAGCGGTGGCGTCCTGGTGACGGCCGGACTGGCGCTGCTCGGCGGCATCCGGTACGACACGGACTACTGGAAGATGGCCATCTTCATGGCCCTGCTGGGTCTCGGCATCGGCATGATGATGCAGAACCTGGTCCTCGCCACGCAGAACCAGGTGGCGCCCTCCGACCTCGGCTCGGCCAGTTCCACGGTCACCTTCTTCCGCTCCCTCGGCGGTGCGGTCGGCGTCTCGGCGCTGGGTGCGGTGATGTCCCACCGGATCACGCACTACGTCAAGGACGGCATCTCCGCGCTGAGCCCGAAGTACCAGGCCGCGATGGCCGGCTCCAGCTCCACCGACAGCATCCCGGACATGGACGCGCTGCCCAAGCCGATCCGGACGCTGCTGGAGAGCGCCTACGGCCACGGCATCGCCGACGTGTTCCTGATCGCGGCCGCCCTCGCCGCCGTCGCGTTCCTGATCACGCTGTTCATCAAGGAGGTCCCGCTGCGGACCAAGGGCGGTCTCGCCCAGGCCGCCGAGGGCGAGGCCCCGGTGACCGACCCGGCCGCCGCCCCGGCCGTCGCCGAGGCGCAGCAGATCCCGGCCCAGGTCGCCGTCGCCGCCGAGACCGCGCCCGCGGCCACGGCACCCGCGGCCGCCACCGCCACGGCCACGCAGCGGCTGACCGCCGTCGCCACGGTCGCCGGGTCCGGCGCCGCCGGCGGCACCCCGGTCCACGGCTTCGTCCGCGGCGCCGAGAGCGCGCCGGTCCCGCAGGCCGCGGTCACCCTGATCTCGCTGGCCGGCCGGCAGCTCGGCCGCGCGGTCGCCCAGGCCGACGGCTCCTACGCGGTGGACGCGCCGGGCACCGGCTCGTACGTGCTGATCGCCTCCGCCGACGGCTACCAGCCGCAGGCCTCCACGGTCGTGGTGGGCGAGGAGCCGCTGGCGTACGACATCCTGCTCAGCGGCACCAGCGGCCTGACCGGTGTGGTCCGGGCGGCCGGCAGCGCGCTGCCGGTCAAGGACGCCATGGTGATCGTCACCGATGTGCGCGGGGACCTGCTGGCCACCGCCGCCAGCGGCGAGCACGGCGAGTTCGCCTTCACCGAGCTGGTGCCGGGCACGGTCACCGTCGCGGTCAACGCGAGCGGCTTCCGGCCGCGCGCGCTGCCCGTCGAGGTCGCCACCACCGGGATCACCCGGATCGAGGTCGACCTGGACGCCGGCGCCCGGCTGCAGGGTGTCGTCCGGGCCCCGCACGGTCCGCTGGCCGACGCCCGCGTGACCCTGGTGGACCAGGCGGGCAACGTGGTCGGCACGGCCACCACCGGGACGGACGGGGCGTACGCCTTCACCGACCTGGACACCGGCGAGTACACCGTCATCGCGACCGGCTACCCCCCGGTGGCCACCGCACTGACCGTCGCCGGCGCCGGTGCCGACGACCACGACATCGAACTCGCCCACCCCGGCGAGTAGTTCGACCCACGGCCCGTGGCGCGCGCCGCCCCTGAGGTGCGGCGCGCGTCACGGGCCGGTTTCATTCGACCGATTTGTATGGCTTTCCAGGGAGAAAACGGGATGGGACTGACCGCGAGGATCCGCACCCGGGACGGATGGGCCGTGTCGCACGCGGTCGTCACGGTGACCGACATGACCGGTACACAGGTGCTGCGCGCCGAGGCCGACCCCGAGGGCGCCGTACGGGACGCCACCGAGCTGGCGCCGGGGGCGTACACCGTGATCGTGACCGCCGTCGGGTACGCGCCCGCCGCCTCCAGCGCGATCGTCACCGCCAGTGGGCGGGCCGAGGTCGGGACGGTGACGCTGGCCCGGCAGGGCGGCGCCGAACTGCCGCCGCCCGGCCCCTGGACCATCGACCCGGCGCACTCCTCGGTCGCCGCCGTCGCCCAGCACCTCGGGATCTCCAGCGTGCACGGCCGGTTCACGGAGTTCGGCGGCACCATCGAGATCGCCCCCGACGACATCACCAAGTCCCGGGTGGAGGCGGTCATCCGGGCGGCCTCCGTCGACACCGGCAACGGCATGCGCGACACGCACCTGCGCTCCGCCGACTTCCTCGACGTCGAGCGGCACCCGGAGATCACCTACCGCTCCACCGGCCTGACCCAGGCGGGCCCGGACCGCTGGACGGTCCACGGCGAACTGGCCATGCACGGGGTGGTGCGCCCGGTCGACCTCGACCTGGCCTACCTCGGCACCGGCGCCGACCCGTGGGGCGGCACCCGCGCCGCCTTCCGCGCCACCGCCGAACTGCACCGCGAGGACTTCGCGATGAACTACAACCAGGTCCTGCAGGCGGGCATCGCCGCCATCGGCACGACGCTCAGGATCGAGCTGGACGTGCAGGCCGTCCAGGGCGAGTCACTGCCCGCCGCCTGACGGCGCCCGGCTCGCGACCCGGGCCACCAGGCGGGCGCACAGGTCACGCAGTTTCACGTTGCGGTCCTGGGAGGCCCGTACGAGGCGGCGCATCGCCGCCTCGGCGTCCAGCCGCTCCCGTGCCATCACGATGCCGACGGCCTGGTCGATGACGCTGCGGGAGAGCAGCGCGAGCCGTATGTCGGCGGCGGAGGAGCGCTCGCGCTCGACGCGCAGGGCGGTGTTCACCGCGCCGCCGACCCGGGCCGCCAGGTCCCGGGCCTGCGGCCGGGCCTCGCCGAGCGCGCCCGGCACGGTGCCGTAGAGATTGAGCGCGGCGCCCGCCTCGTCCTCGACGTCCAGCGGCAGCGCCAGCACACAGCGCACCCCGGTGGACAGGGCGTACGCCGTGTACTGCGGCCAGCGTGTCTCGTCGGCCAGGTCGGGCGCGTACTGCTCCTCGCGGGTCTCGGCCGCGTCGACGCACGGGCCCGACCCGTTCTCGTACTGCCGCTGGTCGAGTCCGCCGGGCAGCGTCCCGCTCCCGGCGAGGGTCAGCAGCCGGTCGGCCCGGCTCACCGTGATGCTGCACGCGGCGGCGCCGGGCACCTCGCCCACCGCACGGTCGGTCAGGTCGCGCAGCAGCGTGTCCAGTCCGCCGCCGCGGGCCATGACCTGCTCCAGGGCCTCCGACGTGTCAGGTCTCATGCCCTACGGGTATCCCGGCAGCGGCCGCCGATGCAGTGAGCTATCCGTCGGCCGACCGGACGATGCGTCGGGCCAGGTCACGGAGCTTGGTGTTCTCCCGCTGGGAGGCGCGGACCAGGCTCTCGAAGGCGGCCGCCGCGTCGATGTCGAGCCGCTCCATGAGGATGCCGGTGGCCTGGCCGATGAGGTCCCGGGTGTGCATGGCCTCGGTGAGCTGCTCCCGGACCGTCACCGAGTTCAGGGCGAGGCTGACATGGGTGGTGAGGAGGCGGCCGAGCCGGGTGGCGGTCTCGTCGAAGGCGTGCGGGTCACGGGAGTAGGCCGTCAGCGCGGTGAGCCGGCGCTTGTCCGAGCGCAGCCGCATGGACAGCACCGAGCGCAGCCCGTACCCGGACAGCGCGCCCGGCGCGGGCGTGCCGTTGCCGTCCGCCACCCGCACCACGGGCGAGGTCCACAACCGCTCCCAGTGCGGCAGCCCCGGGTTCTCGGCGTCCCGCACCACCTCGTCGGTCCAGGCGACCGTACGCAGGTTCTCGCCGCGCTCCAGTTCGCTGACCCCGGCGTGCTCGGCGCCGGGCAGCAGGTGCACGGCCAGCCGGACGGCGGTGCTGAGCGTGGCGTGCGGGGTGGTGGTCTCGTGCAGCTGACGAGCCGCCACCGTGAGCGCTTCGGCCAGCTCAAGGCCGTCCGAAAAGCGTTCGAGATCAGAAATGTCAGACGAAGCCACCACGAACCTCTCGAATGACACGGCCCCACGGCCATGCTCAGGAGAGCTCCGCAGCACATTCCCGACTGCGAGCACACGACACCTGAACTTTAGCTGCTCCATTGCGGTGAGGTGATGCCCGACCTGCGCCCGGACCACCGGCCCTGCCCGCGACCCCGTCCGCGGCCCCGCGCCGCGCCGACATCCCGAGCGTGTGCCCAGCAGGGTCAGGCTGAGCGGGCCCCTGCGATCTAGGCTGCGCCCATGGCACCCAACATCGCGACGAACACCCGTGTGTCCCTGGACGAACTGCTGGACTTCGTACGCCCCCGCCACCACGCGATCCTGCTCACCCGCCGCGCCGACGGCGGCCCGCAGGGCTCCCCGCTGACCTGCGGGGTCGACGACTCGGGCCGGATCGTGGTCTCCACCTACCCGGAGCGCGCGAAGACCCGCAACGCCAAGCGCGACCCCCGGGTCACCCTCATCGTCCTGAGCGACGACTGGAACGGCCCCTGGGTCCAGATCGACGGCACGGCGGAGGTCGTCGACAGCCCCGACTCGGTGGAGCCGCTGGTCGAGTACTACCGGAACATCGCCGGCGAGCACCCGGACTGGGACGAGTACCGCGCGGCCATGGTCGAGCAGGGAAAGTCGATCATCCGGGTGACCCCTGAACGCTGGGGACCGGTGGCGACGGGCGGCTTCCCGGCCCGGCTGGCCGGCGACGCGTAGGGCCGGGTCAGCCGCGGGCGACCATCGCCTCGATACCGGCCACCAGCAGGTCGAGGGCGAAGGCGAAGTCGCGGTCCATCATCTCCGCGACCGTGTCACCGCCGCGGGCGTCCCTGATCTCCTGGGACTCCTGGAGGTAGTCCGCGGCCCCCGGGTCCCGCCGGGCCGCGTCCATGGCCCGCTGGTAGTAGTCGTCCGGGGTCAGGCCCGAGTCCGCGATGCGGGACAGGAACTGGCCCTCCAGCGTGCCGTAGCCGTACACGAACTGGGACACGGCGGAGATGGCGCCGGTCACCCGGTGCGCGGGCAGCCCGGCCCGGCGGACCACGCGCTGCACACCGCGGGAGAACGCGAGCGCGTGAGGGCCGATGTTGAGGTACCGGCCGGCCAGCGGCGACAGCCAGGGATGGCGGACCAGCAGTTCCCGGTACCCGGTGGCCAGCTCCCGCAGTTCCGCCCGCCAGTCGGCGCCGTCCCGCTCCGCGGGCGGCCGCAGCTCTCCGTAGGCCGCGTCCAGGGCGAGTTCGAGCAGGTCGTCCTTGGTGTCCACGTACCAGTACAGGGACATCGCGGTGACGTTCAGGGCGGCGGCCAACCGCCGCATGGAGAACCCCGCCAGCCCGCCGGCGTCCAGCAGCCGCACGCTCTCGGCGGTGATCCGCTCCCGGTCGAGCCCCGAGGGCTGCGCGCTGCGCCCGCCGCGCCGCGCCCTCCCCTCCAGCCAGACGCTCTCCCGCGCCGCCCCAGCACCAGCCTTCGCCACCGACGCACCCCTCTCGAACTCCGGTCCCGTCCCGGGGATGCCAGGCGCGCGGGCCGTCCCGGGAGCGCGGCGAACTGCGCGATCCACCACATACCCCTTGGGCCGCGCGCCTACCCCGCCCGGCTCCGGACACGGGGAGGGCGGTGGCCTTCCGGCCACCGCCCTCCCCGTCCCGTGCCGGTGCTCGGCCGCGCGTCAGCCGCTCGCCTTCCGGGTCAGGTCGTAGAAGGTGGCCGAACCGGCCGTCACCTTCTTGAAGTTGCTCTGCACCCAGGAACTGATCTTCGAGCCCGAGCCGCTGCCGCCCATTCCGCCGCCCATGCCGCCGCCGGCGATGAAGTAGTGGATCTTCCCTTCCGCCACGTACTTCTTGAACTGGGCCAGGGTCGGGGACGGGTCGGTGCCGTTGAAGCCGCCGATCGCCATCACCGGGGAACCGGTGGCGAGCTGGTAACTCGCCGCGTTCTGCGAGCCGATGGAGGCGGCGACCCAGGTGTAGTCGCCCGCGTCCGTCTCCAGCAGCTTTCTGGCCGCGGAGCTGACGTTCGCGCCGTCGAGCAGGCCGCCGGCGCCGCCGGCCGCCCGGCCGCCTTCGCCCGTCGTACCACCGCCGGGGAAGCCGCCGCCCGGGAAGCCGTTCCCGTTCGGCCGGCCCTGCCGGCCCTGCCCACCCGGTTGGCCCTGCTGGCCCGGCTGGTTCCGGCCCTGAATGCCGCCGTTCTGCCCCGGCATGCCACCGCCCGGGAAACCCTGGCCCTGCCCCTGTCCTTGTCCCTGTCCCTGGCCCGGCATGCCGCCGCGCGCTCCGTCACCCGTCCCGCCGCCGGGACCACCGCCCGGACCGCCGCCGAAGCCCATCATGCTCGCGCCCGCCGGGCCGGCCGTCGGGATGGAGCCGGTGTGCGCGGAGTTCACCGTGCTGAGCGTGTACGCCGTCGGGCCGGCCAGCGCGGCCAGCAGGCCGACCGCCGCCGCGCCGAGCGCGAGCCGCCGGGTGAGCCGGCCGGCGAAGACCAGGCCGAGCGCGGCCACCAGCCCGCCGACCAGGACCAGCCACTTCAGCCAGGGCAGATACCCGGAGGTGCGGTTCAGCAGCACGTAGCCCCAGGCGGCCGCGGCCACCACGGAGCCCGCGAGGGTCATCGACGCCCAGGTCTTCGCGCGCTTCTCCCACAGCAGCCCGGCACCCATGCCGGTGACGGCCGCGACGTAGGGCGCGAGGGCCACCGTGTAGTACTGGTGGAAGATGCCCGCCATGTAGCTGAAGACCACCATGGTGATCAGCAGCGAGCCGCCCCACACCAGGAACGAGGCGCGCGTGACGGACGCACGCCGGGCCCCGCGGGTCGCCCACAGGCCCGCGGCCAGCAGGATCAGCGCGGCCGGGATCAGCCACGAGATCTGGCTGCCGATCTCGGAGCCGAACATCCGGTCCCAGCCGGTGGAGCCCCAGCGCCCGGCGCCGTTGCCGCCACCGCCGCCCCCGACGCTGCCCGTCTCGTCACCGCTGATCCGGCCGAGGCCGTTGTAGCCGAAGGTCAGCTCCAGGAAGCTGTTGTTCTGTGAGCCGCCGACGTAGGGGCGCGAGGAGGCCGGCCACAGCTCGACGACCGCGACCCACCAGCCGCCGGCCACGACGAGCGCGACGGTCGCGAGGCCCAGCTGCGCCAGCCGCCTGCGGAGCCGCACCGGACCGCAGACGGCGTACACGATCGCCAGCGGCGGCAGGATCAGGAACGCCTGGAGCGTCTTGGCGAGGAACGCGAAGCCGATCGCGACACCGGCCCACACCAGCCACCGGGTCCGGCCGTCCTCCACGGCCCGTACGACGAAGTAGCAGGCCAGCGACATCAGCAGGGCCAGCAGGGCGTCCGGGTTGTTGAAGCGGAACATGAGCGCCGCCACCGGGGTGAGCGCCAGCACCGCGCCCGCGACCAGACCGGCGACGGGACTGAACCGGCGCCGTACGGCCGCGTACACGACCGCCACCGTGCCGACGCCCATGAGGACCTGGGGGGTGAGGATCGCCCACGAGTTCAGGCCGAAGATCCTGACCGACAGCTCCATCGGCCACATGAAGGCCGAGGGCTTGTCGACCGTGATGGCGTTGCCGCCGTCGAGCGAGCCGAAGAAGAACGCCTTCCAGGACGTGCTGCCCGCCTGGACGGCCGCCGAGTAGAAGGAGTTCGCGTAGCCGGAGGCGCTCAGGCCGTAGAGGTAGGTGACGAGGGTGAGGACCAGCAGGCCGAGGAAGGCCGGGCGCGCCCAGCGGGGGTCCTCGGGCCGGCCGCGCCACAGCCTGCCCGGCAGGCTCCGCCGGGGCGCGCCGGGCCCGGGGGCCTCCGGAGGTGCCGTGGGCGGCGGGCCCCAGGCGGCGGGTGCGCCCTGCGCCCCGGTCCGGTCGTGGTCGGTGGTCATCGAAGGTCCCCCGGGTCGGTGTCGTGAGGGTGCACCGGCTGGAGCCGCATGGTGGCGTCCCCCCAGCCGGTGTCCGCGGCCTCGTCGGCGCGGATCTGGGTGGTCGGGTACGAGGTGTACGGCTGGTGCGGGACCGGCCGGTACGGCACGGCCGGCATGTCTGCGGGCGCGGCCGGGGCGTGCGGGGCGGCCGCCGTCGCGGCGCCCTGCTCCGTACCGCGGTCCGGGAAGACCCAGGCGCGGAAGAGCAGGAACCGCAGCACGGTCGCCGCGAGGTTGGCGGCGATGAGCACCGCCAGTTCGGTGGAGTGCGCCGGGCTGCCGCCGGCCGCGTTCAGGGCGGCCAGCGAGCCGCTGGTCAGGGCGAGCCCGATGGCGAAGACCACCAGGCCCTGCGCCTGGTGGCGGACCGCGCCGCCCCGGCCGCGCACCCCGAAGGTCAGCCTGCGGTTGGCGGCCGTGTTGGCGACGGCCGAGACCAGCAGGGCGAGCGCGTTGGCCGTCTGCGAGCCGGCGAACTGCCGGAAGCCGCTGTAGAGGAGCAGGTAGAACAGCGTCGAGAGGCCGCCGACCACGCAGAAGCCGACGAGCTGGCGGGCCAGGCCCCTGGGCACGTCCTGGATGTCGCGGTCCCGGGGGTCGTCGCCGAACGGCCGGGTGAGCCGGTCCAGCGGCAGCGAACCGGTGGCCAGGGCCCTGCCGACGCGCCACACGCCCTTGAGGTCGTCGGTGGCCGTGCGCACGATGTGCACGGTGGAGTCCGGGTCGTCGACCCAGTCCACCGGCACCTCGTGGATCCTGAGCCCGGCCCGCTCGGCGAGCACCAGCAGCTCGGTGTCGAAGAACCAGCCGGTGTCCTCCACCAGGGGCAGCAGCACCTGGGCGACGTCACGGCGGATCGCCTTGAAGCCGCACTGCGCGTCGGAGAAGCGGGCCTGCAGGGAGCCGCGCAGGATCAGGTTGTAGGCCCGGCTGATGAACTCGCGCTTGGGACCGCGCACCACCCGGGAGGCCCGGGCGAGCCGGGAGCCGATCGCCAGGTCGGAGTGGCCCGAGATCAGCGGTGCCACCAGCGGCAGCAGGGCGTTGAGGTCGGTGGACAGGTCGACGTCCATGTAGGCGAGCACCGGCGCCTCGGAGGCGGACCACACGGTCCCGAGGGCGCGTCCGCGGCCCTTCTGCTCCAGCCGGAAGTCGCTGACCTCGGGAAGTTCCGCCGCCAGCCGCGCCGCCACCAGCGGGGTGCCGTCCGTGGACGCGTTGTCCGCGATCGTGATGCGGAAGGCGTACGGGAAGGTGCGGGTCAGGTGCTCGTGCAGTCGGCGGACGCACGGCCGGAGGTCCTTCTCCTCGTTGTGGACGGGGATCACTACGTCCAGGACAGGCGTTCCGGCGTCTGTGGCCGGGAGGTGCTCCCGCGCCGGCAGGGTGCCGGGAGAAGAGTCGCTTCGCATGCCACCGACTGTCGTCAGGCGCCCTGTCGCACCCATGTGGTGGTGCTGTGCTGTGCCTGTGAGTGGGACCGCCCGGCGGATTCGGCGGCCGGCCGGGGCACGGCCGGGGCGGACGCGGGCAGGTACACGGTGAACACGGTGCGGCCGGGCACGCTGTCCACGGTCACGGCACCGCCGTGCGCCGTGGCGACGGCCTGCACGATGGCGAGCCCCAGTCCGGTCGATCCGGTGGCGCGCGAGCGCGCGGAGTCCCCGCGGGCGAACCGCTCGAAGACGTTCGGCAGCAACTCCGGTGGTATCCCGGGCCCGTTGTCCTCGACGTCGACGCACATCCACGACCCGCGCCGCTGCACACGCGCGGTGACGGTCGTGCCGGGCGGGGTGTGCTTGCGGGCGTTGCCCAGCAGATTGACCAGCACCTGCTGGATGCGTGCCGCGTCCGCCGTGACCAGGGCCGGTTCGTCGGGCAGGTCGAGCCGCCAGTTGTGGTCCATGCCGGCCGCGCGGGAGTCGCTGACCGTGTCGACGATCAGCGGGACCAGGTCGGTCCGCTCGAACTGGAGCGGGCGGCCGGCGTCCAGCCGGGCCAGCAACAGCAGGTCCTCCACGAGCAGGGTCATCCGGCCGGCCTCGGACTCGATCCGCCCGAGGGCGTGCCGGGTGTCGGGCCCGACCTGCTCGCGGCCGCGCCGGGTCAGCTCGGCGTACCCGCGGATGGAGGCGAGCGGGGTGCGCAGCTCGTGGCTGGCGTCGGCGACGAACTGCCGTACCCGCGTCTCGCTCTGCTGGCGGGCGTGCAGGGCGCCGTGCACGTGGTCCAGCAGCCGGTTGAGCGCGGCGCCGACCCGGCCGACCTCGGTGTGCGGGTCGCACTCGGACTCCGCGACCCGTTCGCTGAGGTTCACCTCGCCCGTGTGCAGGGTGAGTTCGGAGACCCGGCCGGCGGTGGCGGCGACCTTGCGCAGCGGGCGGGTGGCGACCCCGACGAGCACGTACCCGGCGATGGCGGCGGCGGCCAGCCCGGCCACCGTGACGCTGGCCTCGATGAGGATCAGGGCGTTGACGTTGTCGTCGACGTCCTTGGTGGGCAGGGCGACGTAGAAGGCGTCGGCGCTGTCCATGGCCACCCGATAGCGAACGAGGTAGTCGCCGAGCCCAGGGATCTCCACGGTGTGCGGCTTGCCGTCCTTGGGCACCGTGTTCAGGGCGTTCTTCTGCGCGGTGCTCAGGTCGTCGGCGCGCATCTTCCGGAAGAAGCCGTTGTCGTAGTCCAGCTGCTCCGAGACGGCGGCGTTCGTGATCGCGCCGTCGCGCACGTAGGCGGCGACGGTGTTGCGCTGGGTGGGCCCCTTGGTGAGCAGGTTGGCGACCTTCTCGGCCGGGGTGTCGTTCGCCTGCGGCGAGGGGCCGATGACCGGGGCGTCCGGGCCCTGCTGCAGGTGACCGGTGGCGCGCTGGGCGATCTCCACCACCTTGCCGTCGAGCTGGGCGTACAGGTGCGAGCGCAGCGCCAGCGTGGTCACCGTGCCGATCACCGCGCACACCACCGCGATCAGCACGACGGACGCGACGACGAGCCGTGTCCGCAGGGTGCGCGGCTGGGCCGCGCGTCGCTGCCGCGGGCGCGGGCGTCGTCGTCCGCTCATGACACGGCGGGCTTGATCAGGTAACCGGCGCCGCGCCGGGTGTGGATCATGGGCTCGCGGCCCACGTCGATCTTCCGGCGCAGGTAGGAGATGTACAGCTCGACCACATTGGCCTGGCCGCCGAAGTCGTAGGACCAGACCCGGTCCAGGATCTGCGCCTTGCTGAGCACCCGCCGGGGGTTGCGCATCAGGAAGCGCAACAGCTCGAACTCGGTCGCGGTGAGGTGGATGGACTCCCCGGCCCGCGCGACCTCGTGGCTGTCCTCGTCCAGGCTGAGGTCGCCGACGACGAGGACGGAGTCGGAGCGCCGGTCGGCGGCCCCGGACCTGCGGATCAGACCCCGCAGCCGGGCGACGACCTCCTCCAGGCTGAACGGCTTGGTGACGTAGTCGTCGCCGCCCGCGGTGAGTCCGGCGATACGGTCCTCGACGGCGTCCTTGGCGGTGAGGAAGAGGACGGGCACGTCGGGCAGGTCGCGGCGGAGCCGGCCCAGCACGGAGAGCCCGTCCATGTCCGGCAGCATCATGTCCAGGACGACGGCGTCGGGCCGGAACTCGCGCGCGGTCCGCAGGGCGCCGTGCCCGTCGCCCGCGCTCCTGATCTGCCAACCCTCGTAGCGGAGGGCCATGCTCAGCAGTTCGGTGATCGACAGCTCGTCGTCCACCACAAGCACGCGGACGGGGCTCCCGTCCGGCCTCAGCAGTTCGGTGCGCCCCTGGGGCGAGGTCGTGGTCATGGTGGAGACCCTGTCGGGGCCCTCTGAGAACACGCTTTCACGAATCTGTGATTCTCCTGAGAAACGCACAGGAGTCTCTCAGCGAACGCCTGGGTGCCCCGCACGAGCGGACCCGGCGTCAGAACAGGCCGTCCTGCTCCCTCTTGAACTCCCGTACGGGGAGCGTGAGGACGTCGTCCGCCGGGGGCAGCGGGACCAGCTCCCAGCCGGTCATCAGCCGGGTGTCGAGCACCACGCTGCCCCGTCCGGCGACCGCCAGGTGCAGGTCGGGCCCGGCGGCGGCGACCAGCCGGCCGCCGACGGCACCGCCCGCGACGAGCCGGACCACGGCGCCGGAGGCGGCCGGCGCGTCGGCCAGCCCGAAGCCGCGCACATGGTCGACGGGACAACACGGCTCGGCGGTCAGCGCCTCGGGCCACCCCTCCAGCGCGACGGCACGGGCGTGCAGCTCCCGTACCTCCGCCGCCCGCTCGTCCTCGGTCGCCGGCAGCACCGCCCGCACCGCCCGCTTGTCGGCGTACGGGATCCGGTCCGGGACCCGGAGGGCGGCCCGCAGCAGTTCCTCGGCGCGGCGAGCGGCCATCAGCGGTCCGGTGCCCAGCCAGCAGAAGCAGACGGCCCCCTGCTCCAGCAGCCGCGCGGGGCCGCGCCCGACGGCGGTGATGCCGACCTTGACCATGCCGGGCCCGAACCACGCCAGGTACACCCGGTAGGGACGCGGATCGTCGGCGAGGGTGTCGGCGGCCACGGAGTGCGCCCGGTCGAGCCGCGCGCACTCCCCGCACCGAGCCCCGGTGCTCCGTTCCGGCACGGCCGCCCGCACCGGACAGGCGTGCCCGCGCGCCCCCACGCAGCGTCGCACCGAGCCGTCGGGGACGGCGAACGCGACCCGCCTGCCCCAGGACAGCGCGCTGCGCCGCCCGCCGTCCCACACCAGTGCGGGGCCCTCCGGCGTCCAGCGCAGCCCCGAGCAGCTCCATGTCCGTGCCATCACCGCTGAGCGTAGAAGGCGGGTACGACACCGGGCGTCCCGCGGTCGTCCGGCAGGCGCCGCTGGGGTCACCCGGCGGACGGCGCGCGGTCGTCCGGCAGACGCCACGGGGATCACCCGGCGCGCGACCCGGAGATCACTCGGCGACCGGCACGGGGACCGGTTCCGCGCGGACCTCCTCGGTCACCACGGGGGCCGTGGCCCGGCCCCGCCCCGCCATCCGGCAGCCGAGGCACCCGGGGTGCCCGTACCGGGCCTGCTCGTCACGGACCCGCATGCCCCACTGGCTTCTCGGCCGGATGCCCGGCGGCTTCCCCCAGCCCGTCAGATGCAGCGCCCAGGTGACCAGCGCGCTCACGGCCACGATCACCAGACCGCCCACCAGGGCGGGCACCGAGGAGGCGCAGACCCCCACCCCGACCACGGCGCTCCCGACGGTCGCGATGGCCACACCGGTCCAGCCGGCGATCGTGTGACCCTCTTCGTACAGACTCATGTCGTGCCTCCGGGAAAGATTCCCTCACGGGCTAAGAGATTTACCGAACTGAATATCTCACGAGCTAAGGGATTTTGGAAGATGGACGGCACGCCCCGACCGCCCGCCTCCCCGGCGCAGGCCCTGTCGGCAATGGACCACCTCATCGCCGCGCACCTGATCGGGCAGCAGGAACTGGCCCGGCGGCTGGGACTGAACGTCACCGACCTGACGTGCTTCGCCTTCGTGCTGGAGGCGGGGGAGGACCTGCTCACGGCCGGGGACCTGGCGGCCCGCGCGCACGTGACCACGGGCGCGGTGACCGGCATCCTCAACCGCCTCGAACGCGCCGGCTACGTCACCCGCCGCCCCGACCCCGCCGACCGCCGGCGCGTCCGGGTGGCCGCCGTACCGGAGGCGGTGTCCCGCGTCGAGGCGGTGTACGCGGGCCACTACCGGCGCCTCACGGCCCTGTTCGCCGACTACTCCCCCGGGGAACTGGCGATCATCACCGACTGGTTCACCCGGGCCACGGCCCTGGCCCACGACTATCTGGAGAAGCTGAACCGGAACGACCCCGAGGAGGAGTGCTGACGCACCGGGGCCGGCGCGGGCCGGCCCCGCCGCCGCCGGTCCCGGAAACGCCAAGGCCCCGGATCTCTCCGGGGCCTTCGGTCTGTGTGCACTCGGCAGGATTCGAACCTGCAACCTTCAGTCCCCCCTGTCAGCCCGCATGGCGGGATGAGACCGGGGTGGGCACAAAGGTCGCCAGGAGCCACCTCGGGACGAGGTTGCAGGCCGCAGGGCCCCCCACCACCTCAGACGGCCGGTCCCGACTGCGGAGGCACCAGTGCGGCATCTGCGGAGGTCCGAGTCCGTGCCTTCCTGATGTCAGCCCGCGGGACGACACGCCGCGACAGCTTTCCCAGGTAGCGGTAGAAGCGGTCCGGAAGGAACACGGCGTCCGCGACGATCATCGCGCCCGAGAAGAGCGGCAGGCCCAGGAACACCGCGATACCCACGTGCATACCCAGCAGCATCGTCAGGACGGGGTACTTGAGTCGGCCGAACAGGACGAACGGGAAGGCCACCTGCAACAGCACCGTCAGGTAGCAGGTGAGGGCGATCAGTACGTCGTGTTCGTCCGCCAGGGCGGAAAGCTCGGGCCAGGGCTGGAACAGGTCGAGACTCAGGGCGTAATGGAGGGCGGTGCCGTTGCCCCAGGAGGCTCCCTGCACCTTGTACAGGCCCGCGGATCCGTAGAGGAAGCAGACCTGGGCGGCGATGACGAGCATGCCGCAGTTGTGCAGCACGGTGATCACGGTCAGGCGCGCGTCACGGAGGTGGCGTCGCAGCTCGCCGGATGCCTGGTCCAGCGGAAGCCGGACCGCCGTGCCGGCGGATGCGCGGAGCCGGGCCCTGCGCGCGTCGAGGGACCAGCGTCGGCCACATGAGGTGACGACGAGGTAGAGGGCCATGAGGAGGATGAGGTTGTCCCCTCCGTCCGTCATGAAGATCGCCCTGGCGTGGAACGACGTCACCACGACCGCGAAGAGCACGGACACCGCTCTGGTCCGCCAGCCCAGCGTGAACAGCGCGGAGACGACGAGGGCTGCCGTGTAGCAGACCTCGAAGTAGGCCCGGCTGTCGGACAGGGTGAGGACGCTGTCCCACCCGGTCTGGTCGAAGAGTTGCTTGGCCAGTGTCGGCGTCCACGGTGAACCGGGACCCCAGATCTCGTCGCGGTGAGGAAACTCGCGCAGCAGGAAAGCGAAGTAGAGGAACCCGTACCCGATGCGCAGAACCGCGGCCGCGTACAGGGAGATCGGCTGCTCCAGCAGGAGGGTGAGGAGCGTAGCGATACGGGTCGGCATGCGCCGCGGCGTGTGTGCGCTCGCCCGCTCGGCGTCGTGTCCGGGTCGCGCCGGCCGGGTTGCCGGGGCTGATGTCTGCTCAGCCTTTTGCATGACGGGCCACCTTCCACCAAGGCAGGTAACGGGTGTCGGCGGGCCGTGGTGCGGCCGTGCCCGTACCGGGACCGCCCGCTGCGGGCGGCGCGGCGACAGGCAGGGTGATCACCCGCAGCTGGATGGACTCGAAGGTGCTGTGGCGATGGGCGGCGAGGCGATCCGCTGCGATGTTGCGCAGGTATCGCTGGATCATCAGAGCGCGTGGTGAGTGCGGATGGTCGTCGCCACCGTGTGTTTCGACGTAGGAGGTCCAGGCCCGACGCAGCATGTTCTGTGCTGTGTGACTCGGGAAGGGATCATGCCTCACTGCGGATGTGTCGACGGCCGTCAGGTCGAACCAGTCGCTGACCCGGGTGGTGCCGTCCGGGGTGGTGTACATGGTCCTTGCCGAAATCTGCCGGTTGACCGACTCCGGGTCGGGGGCGAAGAGCCGCCAGTTCTGCTCGAACAACGGGAAGACCCAGGCGTTGATCTGCCGGCTGTACTGCCGGGAGACGGGATTCGGTGGTGCCACCTGGAGGAATACGAGGAGCACATGTACCAGGGCCGCTGCCAGACACAGGATCACGGCGACATGCACTCCGGCCTTCAGGGCGACGGGCGGCTCCGAAGACGCTCGGAACGCAGTCGGTCTCCCGCCCTCCCTCTGTACGGTCGACCTGGCGCCCGCCCGGTCCGACTCGTCGGCATCTGCTGACGCGATGCCACCCCGCACGGCCCCATCCGGACCGTCCGTCCCGACTTCT
Source organism: Streptomyces sp. WI03-4A (assembly GCF_033792105.1). NCBI lineage: Bacteria > Bacillati > Actinomycetota > Actinomycetes > Kitasatosporales > Streptomycetaceae > Streptomyces > Streptomyces sp. WI03-4A. Next base: position 6,596 of record NZ_JARAUO010000070.1, on the reverse strand, counting down.
CTCACCTGGTTCTCCTGAGCTTCCGCCTGCGGCGTGCGGCGGAATCGATGACGATCCGCGCCGCACGCCGCCCGTCCTACTCGCGCACGGGAGTGGTTGCCTCCGAGCACTCACCCCGCCGGAGTGGGTCGCGCACGCTATGCAGGAGGACAGCCGTAGCTGTCGCCCTGTCCATACCCGTGGCCGTAATCGTCGCCGTAATCGTTGTCGTAATTGTCGAAGTACTCGTCGTGGCCGGGCTTGCAGCCGTGGCCGTTCCCGCCGGTGGTTCCGCCCGTGGTTCCACCGGTGGTTCCGCCCGTGGTTCCGCCCGTGGTTCCGCCCGTGGTTCCACCGGTGGTTCCGCCCGTGGTTCCGCCGGTGGTTCCACCCGTGGTTCCGCCGGTGGTTCCACCGGTGGTGCCGCCCGTGGTGCCGGTGGTGGTGGCACCCGTGGTGCCGGCCGTCGTCGTGCCACCCGTGGTTCCACCCGTGGTGCCGCCCGTGGTGCCGGTGGTTCCGCCGGTGGTGCCGGTGGTGGTGGCACCCGTGGTGCCGGCCGTCGTCGTGCCACCCGTGGTTCCGCCCGTGGTGCCGGTGGTGGTGGCACCCGTGGTGCCGGTGGTGGTGGCGCCGGTGGTGCCGGCCGTCGTCGTGCCACCCGTGGTGCCGGTGGTGGTGGCGCCGGTGGTGCCGGCCGTCGTCGTGCCACCCGTGGTGCCGGCCGCGCACTGCGGCCGGGTGATCGTGTTGGTGTCCAGCGTCACGGCACCGTTGCGGGCCAGCGCCCGTCCCTCGATGGTCGCGCTCGTGTTGGCGGTGATCGAGGTCATGGCCAGGATGTTGCCCTCGAAGGCGGTGCTGGTGCCGAGGGTGGCGGAACTGCCGACCTGCCAGAAGACATTGCACGGTGAGGCACCGTTGATGAGGGCTACGCGGCTGGCGGACGCCGTCGTCAGGCCGGAACCGATCTGGAAGATCCAGACGGCGTTGGGGTCCCCCTGGGCATCCAGGGTGAGGGTGCCGGTGAGTCCGAGAGTGGAGGAAGCGGTGTACACGCCCGGAACCAGCAACAGGCCACCGGCGTCCGGGGGAAGTGCCCCGCTGGAGGGCTGTCCGGCAGCGTCGTCGTACGCCGCGGCCAGGTCGGTCTGGGCATCCTGAGCCACAGTGTCCGCAGAGTGCAGGGTTCCGTTCACCACGGCGGGCGGCCCGTATCCGCTGATGGACGTTCCCGGTGACACACCGACATCTCCGGTGATCACCGAAGGGCCGGTATTGGTGGTTGCCGAACCGGCCAGTACCGCGAAGCTGTCCGCCCTGCCCAGGTCTACAAAGGTGGCGAGGGCACTTGCCTGTGTCGGCGTCACAGCGACCACGAAGGCGGCGATCACCACGGCAAGTACCGCCGCGGTCCATACCGACAAAGTGCGCCGCAAAGGCGCCACAGGGATATTGAGCGTCATCGAAGGGCCAACTCCTGTGAGGGGATGGAGACGTATTCGGCGGTTCGGGGAATCGCCTACTTTCTGTGGCTGGCATATTACTCAGACTCATGCCCTCGGCTGCGATTATGCGAGTGATTTCGCCTGACCCGGGGAGCTGATCAAGAATGCCAATCGGCCGAACGGTCGTTCCCGCTTGGTCGGGACGGGTGACACGGCGACGTCACTTCCCTGGTCAGCCCAGGCGGCGACGGAATTCGTGCATCTTTAGCCTTGGGTCGATACCGCCTCCGTCCGACAGCCGAGACATCTCACCGGCGTGTTGGGAAAAAGCAGCCCCGCAGTTCTCTTCGGAGTAGTAGTCGTATTAATGGCGGAGTGGAACGCGTACCACCACGAGGCCATGAAGGCTCTACGTGAGCACAGGGAAAGCAACCCTGCGCGCGTCAATGGAGCGGCGCTTCTCCGTGATCCGGGATGCATGCTGAGGATTTGACTTTGGTTTGCACGCGACTCCGGGCGAAACCTCAGTCGACTGGCGCACTGGCAAGGGGCGCCGTGACGCACCGAGACGGTCGGCGCAGGCAGGCGCCGAGGGCGAAGAGCACGGCTGACCGGATACGCGGGCGCTCCTGTCGGCGTCTCCTGCGCTGACTTCGGCGGCGGACGGCCAGGGCCCCAAGTCCGTTCAACCCGTAGCTCCGCATCGGTCCGTCGAACCTCGACGAGGAGTACCCTGGTGATTACCGAGAGCATTTCGAACACCGGCTTCCACGCCGGGTCGTTCTCGGCGATTCACGGCAACCGGGTCGGTCGCGACCGGCCCGGGGTTGGGTCCGCATCATGACCGCGACCATTCTGTTGACGCCGGCGGTCGAAGACCGGATCCCTTCTTCGTCGCCGCCCCGACTCGTGCTGGCACCCGCCGACACCGCTCCGGCACTGATCGACGGTGCCTGGTGGCCTCGCTCCCGCGACCTGGCGGCGGAGCTTCCGGCGCTCATCGACATCCTCGACCCGCTGTGGGGGAGGATCACCCGTGTGACGGTGAACCCGACGTTCTGGCCGGTCATCCCGCGCAAGGTGCCCGTCCACGGGCACGTGGTGCACGTCGGCTGGTTCGCGGCCGAGCAAGACCCGCACAAGCTGCTGCTGCTCTCCTACACCGTCGGCCGCTGGGACCTGCTCGTGATCCCACCGGAGACAGAGCCGGCCACCGCGACGCGGCTGATGGCCATGGCCACCGACCCGGCGCGGAGCCTCACGGCGACCGGCCTGATCGAGGAGGCCGAATGCTTGAGGACCGCGGCAGAGGCGGCGGCCGGCTCGGACTCGCTCCGGGAGGCGGTCTGGGACTCCGAAGGCGGACATGACGCCCGCCACTCGACCTCACGTACCTCTGCCGGAGCGGTCATCGGCCACGTGCCGACTCCGGCAGCAGGGGTGTGAGGGACATGGACACCTTCGCGACGGTGAGCGTGCTCCTCGCGGTGATCGCCTTGGGCGTGATCGTGATTCAGCTGTTCACCGCGCGCAACGACGATCGTCCGGCGGCCCTGCCCTCCGGCCGTCCCCGGCGGCGGCTACGGCCGCGGCACCGCACAGAGAAGTGAACCTGCCTGCAGCTGCTGTACGACCCTGAAACGCCAGAGGCCCCGGATCTCTCCGGGGCCTCTGGTCTGTGTGCACTCGGCAGGATTCGAACCTGCAACCTTCTGATCCGTAGTCAGATGCTCTATCCGTTAAGCTACGAGTGCTTGTTCTTTTGTTTTGCCTTCGCTCCCGGCCCTTTCGGCCCGCTCGCGGCGACAGGAAGAACATTACATGACTGCCGCCGCCATGTGAAATCCGATTCGCACACCCCTTGTGACCTGCGAAAACGTCGATTCGGCCCCGGATCGGGGGGCCAGCGGACACGGCCCGGGGAACGCCCGAAGCCCCGGTCCAGGGGACCGGGGCTTCGGGATCAGGCGCGGAGGCGGAGGGATTTGAACCCTCGATGGGCTTTAAGGCCCAAACCGCATTAGCAGTGCGGCGCCATAGACCGGACTAGGCGACGCCTCCAGCACAACCACTCACGCGAGCGCGCGACCGGTGCGTGCAGATGATGACACAGTCGAGCGTGCTGTCACCAATCGACGTCCACGGTACTAGGCGCGGGGGCCGCAGGGCAAAGGGCTTCGCCCGGCGGGGCGGCGGACGCGTGTCCGGCGCAACGTGCGGGGCGCGGGAGCGTTGAGCGACACATGATCCCTGCCTCCGTCATGCCGGTCCGCCCGCGGGGCGCCCGGGCCGCCGCCCTCGCCGCCGCCTCGGTCACCCTGGCCGTGCTCACCGCCGTACCCGCCGCGACCGCGTCCGCCGTTCCCACGCCCGTGCGGCCCGAGGACCGCGCCGGCGACCACCTCACGCTCGTGGTGCGGCACGCGGGACCGGGCCGGGACGGGAGGTACGAGCTGTTCTGCCACCCGGAGTCCGGCGATCACCCGGACCCGGCGGGCGCCTGCCGGGTGCTGGACACGAACACGCAGTGGGGCCGGGACACCTTCGCCCCGGTGCCCCCGGACAGCGTCTGCACCATGCTCTACGGCGGCCCGGCCACCGCCCGTGTCACCGGCACCTGGGCCGGCCGGCCCGTCGACGCCCGTTTCGACCGCGGCAACGGGTGCGAGATCGCGCGGTGGGACCGGATGGTGCCCTTCCTGCCACGGGCCGGTTCCTCCTCGGGAACGACCTCGCCCACGTCCTCGCGGACGACCCCGTGGCAGCCCCCGCGAGAGCCCGCGTGACGGCGCCCGCGGACGATTCCCGGGGGATCGCCCGGTTCGTGGAGGACCGGCGAAGGACCTGCGGAGCCGGGGCCCGTGGGCCCCGCCGGGGAACCATGCGGTCACATGTTCGCCGTCACTTCCTCGTGCGACCTCCCTCTCATCCGGCGTCGCGAGCGCAACCGAAGCCCTTAGACTCCCTCGCGTGACACGCCGCGGGCCGGTTGGCAAGATGGCCCGAGCGGTCGGCTAGGTGCGGTAACAGGGAGGAAGCGTCTCGTGAGCAGCAGGCCATCCCGAGGCGCTGCTCGCCTCGCAGCCATACTCGACGCGCTGCCCGACGCGTTGGTCCTGGTCAACGCCAACGGGACCGTCGTCAACGCCAACACGATCGCCCTGGAGGCGTTCGAGGCGCCGGGCACCGCGCTCGTGGGGCGCGGGCTGCTCGATCTGCTGCCCCAGTTCGACTCCCGCCTGATCCCCGGCTCGATGCGACGGCCCGACCACATGGACCCGCGCGGCCGGACCAAGCCGACCCGGATGGTCGCGCGCCGGACGGACGGCTCCGAGTTCCCGGTCGAGGTCACGAGCGCGAACCTGGAGAACGGCCAGCAGGCGTACGACGGTTACGGCTACACCGGCGACGAGTTGCTGATGCTCGTCGTGCGCGACCTGTCCGGGACCGTGGACACCGAGGCCGAGCTGGCCCGTTCGCAGCGGCAGACCGAGATGATCCTGCGGGCCGCGGCCGAGGGCGTCGTGGGCACCGACACCGACGGGCGGATCGTCCTGGTCAACCCGGCCGCCGCCCAGATACTGGGGTACCGGGCCGGTGAGCTGGGCGGCAAGGAGCTGCACACCCTCGTGCTGCACTCCCGCGCCGACGGCTCCCCCTTCCCGTACGACGAGTCGCCGCTCGCCGACACCCTGCGCTCCGGGCGCAAGCACCGGGTGCGCGGCCAGGTGCTGTGGTCCAAGGGCGACCAGAAGGTGTCGGTCGACCTGACCACCGCGCCCGTGCGCGACGGCGACCAGCTCGTCGGCGCGGTCATGACCTTCACCGACCGGCGGCCCTACGACTCCCTCGCCGAGGAGAAGACGGCGCTGGAGAAGGCGCACGCCGAGGAGGTGGAGCGGCTCGCCGAGGAGCACGCCTCCGACCTGACCGCGCTGCGCCAGCAGCACGTCACCGAGGTCGAGGAACTGCGCGAGAAGCACGAGGAGGAGCTCGCGGCCGGCGAGGAGCGGTACGCCGCCCTCGGCGAGCGGGAGAAGGACCGGTACGAGGCCCTGGCCGGCCGGCACGAACAGCTCCTCACGCTGCTCGGGCAGTCGCTGCGCGGCCCGCTGGACGAGCTGCGCCGCGAGCTGGCCGCCCTGGCCGCGGACGACGCCGGGCAGCTGTGGCCCGAGGCCAACCAGGTGCTGCACCACCTTTCGGCCGGCTACTCGCGCATCACCACCCTCATCGACAACGTCCTCGGCTACCAGCGCCTCGACGCGGGCCTGGAGGACATCACCCGTACGAAGGTGATGCTGGACGCCGTCGTCGCCGCGGGCGTCGAGGGGGCCGTCGAGCTGATCGGTCCCGGCCGCGTGCAGTTCGCCGTGCACGCGCCGCCCATCGAGGCCGAGGTCGACCCGCAGCGGCTCGCCACCGCGCTCGCGCACCTCGTCGCGGACGTGGCGGGCGTCGACGCCACCGGCAACACGCCCGTGTCCGCGGGCGGTTACCTGGACAACACGGTCGTGGTCGCGGCCGCGCAGCGCGGCGAGGTCGCGCGCATCGAGGTGCGCGGGCCGTACACCGGGGGCGACCCGGTGCACGAGCCGATGGTGCGCGGCATCGTGCGCGCGCACGGCGGTGTGCTGCAGACGCACGACGTGCCCGGCATGAGCGGCAGCGCGTACGTCCTGGAGGTCCCGCTCGGCGGCGGGGCCGGGGCGGTCGCCGCACCGGCGCCCGCCCCCGGGAACGCCCTGGAGGCGGCACCCGGGCCGACCGACGGCCCGGTGACCGCCGAGCAGGGCGCGGGCGGCCGGCGACGGGCCCGGCGGGGCTCCACGGACGCCTTCCTGGACAGCGACGTCCTCGGTGAGCCGGGCGACGGCGAGGCCGGGGAGTACCTGCCGACCGGGCGGCGCCGCAGGCGCGCGGCGGCCGCCGTCGAGGCGGCGCCGGCCATCGTCGAGGGCCCGGAGACCGGGTCCGGCGGGACCGGACGGCGCCGCGGCCGGCCCGCGGAGACCGACGCGGACCCGGGTGTCTCCGAGGGTGCCGTGATGACCGCGGCCGAGCACGCCGCGGGAACCGCCGCCGCGGGCAGCGGACTCGGCGGCACGGCCGTGCCGCCGCAGGGCGTGCCCGCGCCCACCGGGCGCCGCGCCCGGCGCGACGCCGACG